>NZ_PSVB01000001.1:0-359121 GCF_002932165.1 Rathayibacter sp. AY1F8 | reverse complement strand
GATGCCGACGTAGAGGGCGAAGCCGCGGGCCTCGGTGCCCTGGGGGACGGCGCGGAGGCGGGGGACGAGGGCAGGGGGTGCTCGTCGTGTCCGTCGACGGTCAGGGATGGGCTGCGGTTCGGTGCGGACGTCGGAGGCAGCAGACGGGGCGTCCTGGGTCAGGAGAGAGTCGTGCGGAGCGCGGGCGGGCGCGGCGACGGGCGGGGCGGGGCGGCTCAGGGAGGATTCAGGAAAGAGAGGGTTGCGTCGTTACCGGGTCGTTATATAGTTCAAGTGCGTCGACCGTTTGCTGTGGCGGGAAGCGCGAGAAGTGATTGCAGGACACTCTTGGTGCAAGGGAATGAAGGCCGGCCGCTCGCCTCAGCGGCCGGCCTTCTGTCGTTCCCCCGGCCCCCTTCCTCCGACTCCCCTCCTCCCAGCACCCCGGCGTAGGCTGTACGGCGTCTGGATGTCAGGGAACCGCTTCCTGAGTGCCGTGAAGGAGGACCAGTGGGGTCGAGAGAGGCCGTCGCCGCCTGGGAGTCGCTCTTCCGCGCCCAGGTCCAGGTGATGCGCACCCTGAGCACCGAGTTCCCCTCGCGGGAGATCTCGATGAACGAGTACGACGTGCTCTTCAACCTCACCCGGCAGCCCGGTCGGCGCGCACGGCTGCGCGACCTGAACCGGCACGTCCTCCTGACGCAGCCCAGCGTCAGCAGGCTGATCGACCGGCTCGCCGCCCGCGGCTGCGTCGAGAAGAGCGAGGATCCGGCGGACGCCCGCGGCACGATCATCGCGATCACCGACGAGGGCTACGCGCTCTTCCGCCGCGTCGCGCTCACCCACATGAGGACCATCTCGGAGCAGGTCGGCGGCGTCCTCGACGAGGACGAGCTGAAGCAGCTGACCGCGCTCTGCGACAAGCTCCGCGACGGCATCGCCTCCGCCTGATCCGTCCCCGCTAGCACGGGCCGCAGCGACCGGCCAGGTCTTCGCCGCGGCGCGGGACTCGCGGATCATGGTGGTCACCATGAGTGACACCTCCCCCACCCTCGTCTGGCTCCGCGACGACCTGCGCCTGGCCGACAACCCCGCTCTGCGCGCCGCGATCGACCGTGGCGGCCCCGTCGCGGTCTGCTACGTGCTCGACGAGGAGTCGGCGGGCATCCGTCCGCTCGGGGGCGCCTCCCGCTGGTGGCTGCACGGCAGCCTCGCAGCCCTCGCCGCCGACCTGCGCGAGCACGGCGCCCCGCTGATCCTGCGCCGCGGGCCGGCCGAGGCCGTCGTCCTCCAGCTCGCCGAGGAGATCGGCGCCGGAGCCGTGCACTGGAACCGCCGCTACGGGAGGGCCGAGCGCACCGTCGACGCGGCGGCGAAGGAATCGCTCCGCAACGGCGGCCTCGAGGCCGAGAGCCACCAGGGCTCGCTGATGTTCGAGCCGTGGACCGTGCAGACCGGCGCGGGCGGCCCCTACTCCGTCTACACGCCCTTCGCCCGCGCCTGCCGCGCCAAGCCGACGCCGCGCGCGCCGCTCCCCCGCCCCCGCTCGCTCGACGGCGTCACGGGAGAGATCGCCTCCGACTCCCTCGACGACTGGGAGCTGCTGCCCACGCGTCCCGACTGGGCGGGAGGGCTGCGCGAGCGCTGGGTCCCCGGCGAGAAGGCGGCGGCCGACCGGCTGCGCGCGTTCCTCGCGGAGCAGCTCGACGACTACGCCGACGGTCGCGACCGGCCGGCGGAGGACGCCACCTCGAACCTCTCCCCGCACCTGAGGTGGGGCGAGATCAGCCCCTTCCAGGTGTGGCACGCCCTGGAGGAGGCGCACGCGAAGGGCCTGCACCGCGGCGACGGCAGCGACCGGTTCCTCTCCGAGGTGCTCTGGCGCGAGTTCTGCTACCACCTGCTGTTCCACTGGCCGGATCTGGCGACCGCGAACTTCGACACCCGGTTCGACTCCTTCCCGTGGGGACGCCCCGGCCAGGAGGCGATCGACGCCTGGCACCAGGGGCGCACCGGCTACCCCCTGGTGGACGCCGGCATGCGCGAGCTCTGGAGCACCGGCTACATGCACAACCGGGTCCGGATGGTGACCGCGTCGTTCCTGATCAAGAACCTGCTGGTCGACTGGCGGGTGGGCGAGGAGTGGTTCTGGGACACCCTGGTGGACGCGGACCCAGCGAGCAACGCCGCGAACTGGCAGTGGGTCGCGGGCTCGGGAGCCGATGCGTCGCCGTTCTTCCGGGTCTTCAACCCGGTCACGCAGTCGAGGAAGTTCGACCCGGCCGGCGAGTACATCCGCCACAACGTGCCGGAGCTCGGCGGAGTCGAGGGCGCCGCCGTGCACGAGCCGTGGACGCTAGGGGACACGCTGACCGGAGGCGCGGACGGCTACCCGGCGCCCCTCGTCGACCTCAAGGAGACGCGGGCGCACGCACTGGACGCCTTCGCGCAGATCAAGACCGCCCCGCGCGACATCTCGCCGAGGGGCGACGACTGAGCGTCGCCGGCTAGACGCGTCCCGCCGGGCCGGTGGAGCGGCCGGACTCGGCGAGCGGGTCCTCCTCCCCGCCCTGATCGCGCAGATCGCGGGCCGGGATGCCGACGAGCACCGCCCCGTCGGGCGCGTCCTTCACCACGACGGCGTTCGCGCCCACGCTGACGTCGGATCCGAGCACGAGCGGGCCCAGGACGACCGCGCCGGCGCCGACGACCACCCGGTCGCCGAGCGTGGGGTGCCGACGCTCGCGCCGGGCCGACCTCCCGCCCAGCGTGACGGAGTGGTAGAGCATGCAGTCGTCGCCGATCCGCGCGGTCTCGCCGATGACGACGCCCATGCCGTGGTCGATGAACAGACGCCGGCCGATGGTCGCACCGGGGTGGATCTCCACTCCGGTCGCCGCGCGCGCCGCCTGGCTGAGCAGCCGGGCGGGCAGGCGGAGGCCCCGCCGCCACCAGGCGTGCGCGACGCGGTGCACCCAGACCGCATGCACTCCCGGGTAGGAGAGGACGACCTCCACCGCGCTCCGGGCGGCGGGGTCGCGCTCCCGGGCGGTGCGGACGTCCTCGCGGAGCAGGGCGAGGAGCCCGGGACGCTCCGGTCCGGACGGGACGCGGCGCTCCGGCCGACCGTCGCGTCCGGAGCGGGGCGTCCCGCCTCGTCTCGAGGGGCTCAGCTGCGGAGGTCCTCGTACAGGACGGTCGAGATGTACCGCTCGCCGAAGTCGCAGACGATGGCGACGATGGTCTTCCCCGCGTTCTCGGGGCGCTTCGCGACCTCGAGGGCGGCCCACATGATCGAGCCGGAGGAGATGCCGCCGAGGATCCCCTCCTGCGCGGCCATCTCGCGGGCCACCCGCACGGAGTCGTCGAGCGTCACGTCGATGATCTCGTCGTAGACCTCGCGGTCGAGGATCGCGGGGACGAAGTTGGCGCCGATGCCCTGGATCTTGTGCGGACCGGCGGTGCCCTGGGTGAGGAGCGGGGAGTCGATCGGCTCCACTCCGATGATCTGCACACCGGGCTTGCGCTCCTTGAGCACCTGGCCGACTCCGGTGATGGTGCCGCCGGTTCCGATGCCGGCCACGAAGACGTCGACCTCGCCGTCGGTGTCCTCCCAGACCTCCTCCGCGGTGGTGCGGCGGTGCACCTCGGGGTTGGCGGCGTTCTCGAACTGGCGGGCGAGGATCGCGCCGGGGGTCTCGTCGACGATCGCGCGGGCGCGCTCGACCGCTCCGCGCATGCCCTCGCTGCCGGGGGTGAGCACGATCTCGGCTCCGTAGGCGCGGAGGAGGACCCGGCGCTCGACGGACATCGTCTCGGGCATCGTGAGGACGACCTTGTAGCCGCGGGCGGCGCCCACCATCGCGAGCGCGATGCCGGTGTTGCCGCTCGTGCCCTCGACGATCGTCCCGCCGGGGTGCAGCTCGCCGGAGGCCTCGGCCGCGTCGATGATGGCGACGCCGATGCGGTCCTTCACGCTGTTCGCGGGGTTGTAGAACTCGAGCTTGGCGAGGACCGTCGCCTGGTCGGCGCCCTCCAGCCGGTTGATGCGGACGAGAGGGGTCCTGCCGACGAGCTGGGTCACGTCGTCGTGGATGCGTGCCATGGTGTGCGCTTTCTGCCGGGGCCGGCCGCCCGGGGCCCCGGAGCGGTGGGTGGAACGGGTGCTGCAGCGCCCCTCGGAGCGGCGCTCCCCCCACGATACGGATGCATCGACCCGAGGTCAGCACTCCGGACGCGCCCGCTCCTGCGCATCACCCGCCAGCTCCTCATCTCCACCGGGAGGAGGACGCCCCGCGGGCGCACCCGTCACGTACCATGAACTCGGGGGATCGCGCGACTGCTCGCGAGGCTTCTCGCCACCCTCCCTCACATCTCCGCGGCCCCGCGCCGCGTCGAAAGGACGACCGCTCCATGGCACTTCCCACTGCATCCCGCCGCTCCGTCCGGCCGCTCGGGATGTCGCTGCGGGCGGTCATGGGGTTCATCGGGATGAGCGCCGTGGCGGGCGTCCTGATCACCGTCGGCGTCACGCCGGCTCTCGCGCTGACGGGCCTGGCGACGAGCAACACGATCGGCATGTTCCAGAACCTGCCGGGCTACCTCGACGTGGGCCAGCTGATGCAGCGCACCAACGTCTACGCGAGCGACGGGACGACCCTCCTCGCCTCCGTCTACGACCAGAACCGCGTGGAGGTCGGCTGGGACGACGTCGCGCAGTCCGCGAAGGACGCCGCCGTCGCCGGCGAGGACCCGCGCTTCTACGAGCACGGCGGCATCGACCTCCAGGGCACGCTCCGGGCCATCGCCGTCACGCTGACGGGCGACGACCTGCAGGGCGGGTCGTCGATCACGCAGCAGTACGTCAAGAACGTCCTGGTGCAGAAGGCGGAGTCGATCACCGACGAGGCCGCGCGCGACAAGGCCTACCAGGAGGCGACGGACCCGACCCCCGAGCGCAAGCTCAAGGAGATGCGCCTCGCGATCGGACTCGAGAAGGAGGCGTCGAAGGACGACATCCTGCTCGGCTACCTCAACATCGCCCTCTTCGGGGGCACCGTCTACGGCATCGAGGCCGCGGCGAACTACTACTACGGCATCCCCGCGAGCCAGCTCTCGACCTCGCAGGCGGCCGCGCTGCTGGCGATCGTGAACAACCCGGCGAAGTTCCGCTTCGACAACCCGGGCGACGAGGCGAACGGCGCCGCCAACGGCTACGCCGCCACCAAGGAGCGCCGCGACTACATCCTGTCGGAGGAGCTCAAGCACGGCCGGATCGACCAGGCCGCGCACGACGCCGCCGTCGCCGAGCCGATCACCCCGAACATCACGGAGCCCTCGACCGGCTGCACCACCGCCGGCAACGCCGCGTACTTCTGCGACTACGTGCTGAACGTCCTCCGCAACGACTCCGTCTTCGGGGCGACCGACGACGAGCGCTACCAGCGCATCCGCCAGGGCGGCTTCGACGTCGTGACGACCCTCGACCTCGACATCCAGCAGGTCTCCCAGGCGGCGCTCAACGCCTACATCCCCTCCGTCGACCCGCGCTTCCAGGTCGGCGCGACGGCCGCCTCCGTCGAGGCGAAGACGGGCCGCGTGCTCTCCATGGTGCAGAACACGCAGTACAGCCAGGACGAGCAGTTCCTCGCCGCGAACCCCGGCTACAGCGCGATCAACCTCAACGTCGACCTCAGCATGGGCGGCGGCTCCGGCGTGCAGACCGGATCGACCTACAAGGTGTTCACGCTGGCGCAGTGGCTGAAGGCGGGGCACACCGTCAACGAGTCGTTCGCCTCCCCCACCTCCGGCTTCAGCTCCTACCCTCAGAAGTGCAACGTCGAGGGCGACGGCGGCTACTACGGCAAGTTCTCGCCTCGCAACGACGACCCGTCGGAGGACGCGAGCTCGATGAGCGCGCTCGGCGCGACCACGAACTCGATCAACACCGGCTTCATGGGAATGGCGCAGCAGCTCGACCTCTGTGACATCCGCACCACCGCCGAGTCGTTCGGGATGCACCGCGCCGACGGCCGCGAGCTCGCCAACGGGCCGGCCTCGGTCCTCGGTACGAACGAGATCGCGCCGCTGACGGTGGCCAACGCCTACGCGGGGATCGCGAACGACGGCACGACCTGCTCGGCGATCGTCATCGACCGGATCACCGACAGCGAGGGCAACGCCGTCGCCGCCCCGGCATCGGCGTGCACGCCCTCCGTGTCGCCCGAGGTCGCCCGAGGGATGCAGTACGCGATGCAGCGGGTGATGACCTCCGGAACGGCCTACGCCTCGAACCCCTTCGACGGGATCGAGCACATCGGCAAGACGGGCACCACCGACGAGGCCGCCGACGTGTGGACGGCGGGCGCCAGCAAGGCCGCCTCCCTGGCGGTCTGGGTCGGCAGCATCAACGGCTTCGCCGACAACACCAAGCAGAACCTGCGCTTCATCAGCCTGACGGGCGAGAAGGGGACCATCCGCGCCTCCAACGCCCGGCACGCCATCTGGAAGCCGATCATGACGGCGCTCGACGAGAAGTACGGCGGCGACGACTTCACGGCACCGCCGGCCTCGATGCTCGCGTACTCGCCGCGATCGGCGGCGAACTCCGAGGTCCCCGACGTCACGGGCGAGACGGTCGAGAGCGCCACGGCGATCCTCACCGCCGCCGGTTTCGTCGTCGGGATGCACGAGTCGGTCGACTCCGCGACGATCCCGGAGGGCTCCGTCGTGTCGACGACGCCGAGCGCGGAGGAGACGGCGGTCGCCGGCGGGGTGATCCCCCTCCAGGTGAGCACGGGCAAGGCTCCGGCCAATCCGAACGACATCTCGGACCTGAACGGCGACCTGATCGAGTAGAGACGTCGCCCGTCCCGTGAAGGGGCCGATCCCTCCGGGGTCGGCCCCTTCTGCTGTCGCAGGCGCCGGGCCTGCGCGGGCGCCGTCGCGCCGACTCCGGGCGGACGGGCGTCCGGCGCGGCCGTGGCGCGCCTTGTCGGGGATGTCGCAGGCCTCGCCTAGGGTGCTGGTGCAGCGAGAGGATCCATCCTGAAGCGACCGAACGTCCCCGTCTTCCAGCCCCGTCGAACCGTCCACGGGGCTCTCGGCGCGCTGTTCGGATTCGTGATCGTCAGCGTCCTGGCGGGTCTGCTCGCCTCGCTCGTGGTCGCCCCCGCCGCCGCGCTCACCGGCGCGGCGACCTCCGGCACCATCTCGGCGTTCCAGTCCCTCCCGAGCTACCTCGAGGTCGGGCGCCTGATGCAGAAGAGCGACGTCTACGCGGGCGACCCGGACGATCCGACGCTGCTGGCCTCCTTCTACGACCAGAACCGGATCGAGGTGCCGGCCGACCGGATCGCCGACTCCGTGAAGGACGCGCTCGTCGCGAGCGAGGACCCGCGCTTCTACGACCACGGCGGGATCGACCTGCAGGGCACCCTCCGCGCCATCGCCAGCACCTACCTCCTCGACGGCGACACCCAGGGCGGCTCGTCGATCACGCAGCAGTACGTGAAGAACGTGCTGGTGCAGAAGGCCGAGTCGATCCCGGACGAGGCGGACCGCGACCGCGCGTACGCGGAGGCGACGGCGACCACGGCCGAGCGCAAGCTCAAGGAGATGCGGCTCGCGATCGGGCTCGAGAAGGTGTCCTCGAAGGACGACATCCTCCTCGGCTACCTCAACATCGCGCTGTTCGGAGGCACCGTCTACGGCATCGAGGCCGCGGCGGAGTACTACTACGGCATCCCGGCGGCCGACCTCTCCCTCGCGCAGTCCGCCTCGCTCCTGGCCATCGTGAACAACCCCGAGAAGTTCCGCTTCGACCGTCCGGACGACACGGCCAACGGCGAAGCGAACGGCTACGCGCAGACCCGGGAGCGGCGCGACTACATCCTCGACCGGATGCTCGAGACGGGGAGCATCGACCAGGCCGCGCACGACGCCGCGGCCGCCGAGCCGATCACCCCCGACATCACCCCGCCGTCCACCGGCTGCCAGACGGCCGGCAGCGCGGCCTACTTCTGCGACTACGTGACCCACGTCCTCCGAGACGACCCGGCGCTCGGAGCGACCGACGACGAGCGCTACGCGGCGATCAAGCAGGGCGGGATCAAGGTCTACACGACGATCGATCTCGATCTGCAGAGGACCGCGCAGGAGCTGATGGACGAGCAGGTCCCCTCCTCCGATCCGCGCTTCGACGTCGGGGCGACGGCGGTCGCCGTCCAGAACGGCACCGGGCGCATCCTCACGATGGTGCAGAACAAGCGCTACAGCCAGGACCCGGACGTGATCGCGAGCGGGCCGGAGTTCTCGGCGATCAACCTCAACGTCGACGCGTCCGCGGGCGGCGGCAACGGCTTCCAGACCGGCTCCGCCTACAAGGTGTTCACGCTCGCCGAATGGCTCGACCGCGGGCACACCCTGCTCGAGCAGTTCGACTCGAAGCAGAAGAACTGGACCGGCTTCGCCGACAGCTGCGAGGGCACCTGGGACTACGACTCCTACAACCCCAAGAACGCCGGCGACGGCGGCTACACCGACACCCAGACGGCGCTGTACTCGACGATCTACTCGCTGAACACGGGCTTCACCGGGATGTCGCACCTGCTCGACCAGTGCGAGATCCGCAAGCAGGCCGAGGCCTTCGGAGTGCACCGCGCGGACGGGACCGCGCTCGTGCAGTCGCCGGGAGCGGTCCTCGGCACCAACGAGATCGCACCGCTCACCATGGCGACCGCCTACTCCGGCATCGCCGCGAACGGCACGACCTGCACCCCCGTCGCGATCACGGCGATCGTCGGAGCGGACGGCCGCGAGATAGAGCCGGTGGAGACGACCTGCAGCCGGGCGGTGTCGTCGAGGGTCGCGTCGGCGATGCAGTACACGATGCTCAAGGTGACCGCGGAGGGCACGGGCGTCGAGGACGATCCGAAGAACGGCATCCAGCACATCACCAAGACGGGCACCACCGACAACTCCGCCGACACCTGGGCCATCGGGGCCTCGACCGAGACCTCCCTCGCGGTCTGGGTCGGCAGCATCTCGGCACGCGCGGACGGGTCGAGGGTGAACCTCGACTCGATCGACTTCGACAGCGGCTGGGCGCCCTCGGCACGCCACCGGATCTGGAAGCCGTTGATGACGGCGATCGACTCCCGTTACGGCGGCTCCGACTTCCCGCAGGCCGACCAGTCGCTCGTCGCGGCGCCGCAGGTCACCGTGCCGGACCTGTCGGGCCGGACCAGCGACTCCGCCGCGCAGGCGCTGACCGCCGCAGGGCTCACTCCCGGAGCGACGTCGCAGGTCGACTCGACGCAGCCGATGAACACCGTGGCCGGCACAGGTCCGGCCGCGGGCACCCGCGTGGACAAGGGCTCGGTGGTGGGCGTGCAGCTGAGCACGGGGAAGGCGCCGCCCGCTCCCGCTCCGGGCGGCTGACACCGCTGGACCGGGATGTCGCCGGTCGGCGAGGATCTGCGACGGGAACGGGTCAGGGGGAACGGGTCAGGGAAGCCGGCTCAGGGCTCGACGGCTCCGGCGGGGAGCAGCCCGAACTCGACGAGCTCGTCGTCGGTGAGCAGTCGGCTGCGGATCATGAAGCGCTTGCCCTCGGGGGCTTCGACGCTGAATCCGCTGCCCCGCCCGTCGACGAGGTCGACGGTGAGGTGGGTGTGCTTCCAGTACTCGAACTGGGAGCGGGACATCCAGAAGTCGATCGGGTCCAGGCCGTCGAGCCGGAGCGACTCGACGAGCACGTCCGAGGCGCCGGTGCGGAACATCCCGGCGGGGAAGCACATCGGGGAGCTGCCGTCGCAGCATCCGCCCGACTGGTGGAACATGAGCGGCCCGTGCAGCGCCGTCATCCGGCGGAGCATGCTTGCCGCCTCCGCAGTGACGTCGACCCTCGTGGAGGTCATGGGTGGTGCTCCTTCGCTCGTGGTGCGGAATGTCTGTGTGCGCCCGACCGCTGACGGCGGACGCTCCACCGGGCGGCGTCTCGATACGCCGCAGCGCGGACTACTCGATCAACATGAGGGGGCGCCCCCTCGTCCGATGCCTCGCCCGAAGGGCCGAGCACCGTTCTCCCGCGCGCCGCCAGGTGCCTCGCCCGCAGGGCCGAGCACCGTTCTTCCACGCGCCGCCAGGTGCCTCGCCCGCAGGGCCGAGCACCGTTCTTCCACGCGCCGCCAGGTGCCTCGCCCGCAGGGCCGAGCACCGTTCTCCCGCGCGCCGCCAGATGCCTCGCCCGAAGGGCCGAGCACCGTTCTCCCGCGCGCCGTCAGGTGCCTCGCCCGAAGGGCCGAGCACCGAACGGCGGATCCGCGTGCCAGCGGATCCGTCTCGGTGCGGACGCTCCCCGCTCCTCCCCACCCGGCCACGTCGGCGAGCCGACCGCGGCACGGGCGACGAGGAACGAGGAGCCCGTGCGAACCAGCTCAGAAGAAGCCCATCGGTCCTTCCGCGTAGGAGACGAGGAGGTTCTTCGTCTGCTGGTAGTGGTCGAGCATCACCTTGTGGTTCTCGCGTCCGATGCCCGACTGCTTGTAGCCGCCGAATGCCGCGTGCGCGGGGTACTGGTGGTAGGTGTTCGACCAGACGCGGCCGGCTTCGATGGCCCGGCCGGCGCGGTAGAGCTGGGCGCCGTTGCGGCTCCACACTCCGGCGCCGAGGCCGTAGAGGGTGTCGTTGGCGATGCCGATCGCGTCGTCGAAGTCGTCGAAGGAGGTGAGGGCGAGGACGGGTCCGAAGATCTCCTCCTGGAAGATGCGCATCGAGTTGCGGCCCTCGAACACGGTCGGGTTGACGTAGTAGCCGCCGCTGAGCTCGCCGCCGAGGTCGGCGCGGTCGCCGCCGATGAGCAGCTTCGCTCCCTCCTGCTTGCCGATGTCCATGTAGGAGAGGATCTTCTCGAGCTGGTCGTTCGAGGCCTGGGCGCCGATCATCGTGGCGGTGTCGAGCGGGTTGCCCTGTTTGATCCGCTTGACCCGCTCGAGGCCGTCTCCGACGAAGTCGTCGTAGATCGAGCGCTGCACGAGCGCCCGCGACGGGCAGGTGCAGACCTCGCCCTGGTTGAGGGCGAAGAACGAGAAGCCCTCGAGCGCCTTGTCGTAGAAGGAGTCGCGTTCCGCGGCGACGTCGGCGAAGAACACGTTGGGGCTCTTGCCGCCCAGCTCCAGCGTCACCGGGATGAGGTTCTCGCTGGCGTACTGCATGATCAGGCGGCCGGTGGTCGTCTCGCCGGTGAAGGCGATCTTGCGGATGCGCGGGTGGGAGGCGAGCGGGGCGCCCGCTTCGAACCCGAATCCGTTGACGACGTTGAGCACGCCGGCGGGGATGAGGTCGCCGATCAGGTCGAGCAGCACGTGGATGGACGCCGGCGTCTGCTCGGCCGGCTTCAGCACTACGCAGTTGCCTGCGGCGAGCGCCGGCGCGAGCTTCCACACGGCCATCAGGATCGGGAAGTTCCAGGGGATGATCTGCCCGACCACGCCCAGCGGCTCGTGGAAGTGGTACGCGATCGTGTCGTGGTCGATCTCGGAGACGCCTCCCTCCTGCGCGCGGATCGCTCCGGCGAAGTAGCGGAAGTGGTCGATGGCGAGGGGGATGTCGGCGGCGAGGGTCTCGCGCACGGGCTTGCCGTTCTCCCACGTCTCGGCGACGGCGAGCAGCTCGAGGTTCGCCTCCATGCGGTCGGCGATCTTCAGGAGCATGTTCGAGCGCTCGGCGGGGCTGGTCTTCCCCCAGCTCGCGAACGCTTTCCAGCCCGCCTCGACGGCGCGGTCGACGTCGGCGGCGGTGCCGCGGGCGATCTCGCAGAAGGGCTTCCCGGTGATCGGGGTGATGTTCTCGAAGTACTGGCCGCTCGCGGGGGCGACGTGCTCGCCTCCGATGTAGTGGTCGTAGCGCGAGCGGAAGGAGGCGACGGATCCCTCCGTGCCTGGATTCGCGTAGACCGTGGAACCGGGCTCCTGCGGTGCCTGCTCGGCGACCTGGTCGGCGTACAGCGTCATGTGGACCTCCATCGACGTCGTTGTCGTGGGCGCGGGGTGGGCGCCCGGTCCTGACGCTACGTCGCGGGGGGTTGCACGACGTTGCACGGGTCGACGCACCGGCGGGAGCGGCGGGGACGGAGGCCGGACCGGCCGGGCGGAGACGCGGCCGCCCGAGGAGGACGGCCCCGCGACCCCGGACCTCAGACGCTCGCGAGCAGGTGCTGGGCGATCCGGCTCATGTAGACGCCGTAGGTCACCGTGGCCGCTGCGGCCCCCGCGCCGACCCAGGACCACACCAGCGGCCAGGCGGAGCCGTCGACGAGGACCACGACGACTCCGATCGCGCCGACCAGCGTCGTCCAGGTGGCGAGCCAGAGGTCGAGGGTCCGGCCGAAGATCCTCGCCATCGGGTAGAAGTGCAGGCCCACGATCACGGCGATGGCCGGCACGAGGAACCGGTCGAGCCCGGTGCCGGTGAGGACGCCCACCGCGACACCGATCAGCACGCCCTCCGCGGCGAAGACCGCCCCGAACAGCAGACCGTTCGGCTTCGCCGCGCGGTCGGCGTCGGTGAGCTCCACCGCCATCCTCCGCCGGGCGACGAGGAGGCGGACGGCCTGCACGGCGAAGACCACGGCCGCGAGCGCGCAGACGGTCACGGCGGTCGTCGCCACCGGAGCCGGCCAGCCGACCGTGGTGTCGCTCGCCCACCACATCGTGAAGACCGCCATCAGGAGCAGGCCCCCCGCGACTCCGCTCGCGAGGGCCCGGGGAGGTGGTGCGAGGGTGCTCATGCGTCGAGGCTAGCGAGACGGCTCCGCGGCCTCACGGCTCCGGCGGGACTCCCAGGAGCGGACGGGACGGCTCAGCGCTGCTCCGCCTCGATCGTCTCGAGGTGGGCGGCGACACCGGCACGGCGGGGCGAGCGGGGCGGGAGGACGCGCAGGAGCTCCCGCCACACCTCCGCGTCGTCGCGGCCGTCAGGGCCCTCCGCCCAGGCGAGGAGGGTCGCGGGCGCCGCATCGGCGAGGACGCTCGCCCGCACCCGCAGGCGCAGCTCGCCGGCGATCGCCCGGATCCCCGGCGCCTCGGACGAGGGCAGCGGCGCGCCCCGGTAGGCGTCCAGGGCGAGGCGGTGGGAGCCGCGGTCGAGCAGGCCCAGCACCTGGCGGGCGTCGAGGTCGACCGGGCTCGCCAGGCGGTAGGGGCGCGAGAGGGGCACCAGGCGCGGGAGGGTCGGCTCGAGCGCGCGGCGCAGCCGCACCATCTCGGCGCGGACGGTGACCACCGCGTCGTCCCGGCCGTGGAGCAGGAGGGCGAGCTGCTCGGCCGAGAGCCCGGCCCGGTGCCAGGCGAGCAGGGTCAGGATCTCGGCGTGCCGGGTGCTGAGCTCGAGCGTCGCTCCGGCGGCCGTCACCAGGCCCGTCTCGCGCCCGAGGACCCGCAGGCTCGGCGCCCGGGCCGCCGCCGTGCTCCGTGCAGCGGGCCGCCGCGGGCGGAGGAGCCGCTGCACCATCAGCTCGCTCTCGACGGCGGCGGCGGTCGCCTCCATCAGCGGGAGGGTCTGCGGGGCGACGACGTCGGCGCCACCGGTGATGTCGATCACTCCGAGGATCTCGTGCGTCTCGGGGTCGTGCACGGGGACGGCGGTGCAGCTCCACGGGTGCACGAGCGAGGCGAAGTGCTCGGCGCCGTGGATCTGCACGCCGTGATCGAGCACGAGGGCCGTCCCCGGCGCGGACGTCCCGACGTCGGGCTCGGCCCACGCCGCGCCCTCGACGAACGACATCCCCTCGGCGAGGCTCTTGAGGTGCTGGTCCCCGTCGATCCAGAGCAGCCGCCCGAGCGCGTCGCCCACCGCGACGAGCACGCCGCTGTCCTCGTCGGCGTCGCGCACCAGCAGGCGGCGGATGACAGGGAGGACCGAGGCGAGCGGATGCCCGGTGCGGTACTCGCGGAGGTCGTCTCCCGAGAACGAGAGCGGTGCCGTCAGCCGGTCCGGATCGAGGCGCCGCCGCCGTGCGCGCTCCCACGACTCCTCGACCAGCGCGCGCCGCCGACCGCTGCCAGGGCGGGCCAGCCACGGGTTGGTCATGCGCTCCGCCTCGTCGTCGGGTCGGTGGGACTCGACGCTACTCCGCGGAGCGCGCCGGCGCCTCTGTCCGCGCACCGGAACGGCGGCGCCCCCGCACCGCCAGCAGCAGCACCGCCGCCACCAGCACCGCGACGCCCAGGACGGCTCCCGCGGTCAGCCGCTCGCCCAGCACCGCCACGCCGAGGAGGGTCGCGGTCGCCGGCACCAGGAGGGTGAGCGTCGAGACGGTCGCCGCGGGAAGCGCTCGCAGGCCGCGCGCGAAGAAGGTGTAGGCCACGGCGACCGTCACCACTCCGAGCCAGAGCACGGCCGGGATCGAGCCGGAGAGCCGCGACGGATCGCCCAGCAGCAGGAACGGGAGCGCGAGCAGCGCCGCGGCTCCGAACTGGGCTCCCATGGCGGCGACGGGGCTGAGCCCGCGCTCGAGCAGCAGCTTGCTGCAGACGGCGTAGAGCGCGTAGGAGGCGCCGGCGCCGGCCGACGCGGCGAGGCCGGGGAGTGTCACGCCGCCGGATCCGCCTCCGCTGAGGAGCACCACGCCGACCGCGGCGAGCGCAGTCGAGGCGAACCAGCGCGGGCTCGGCGTCGTCCGCAGGACGAGCCACTCCAGCAGGCCGGTGAAGGCGGGAGCGGAGCCGAGGGCGACGATCGTTCCGACCGCGACGCCGTTCTGCGCGGTGCCGGTGAAGAAGGCGGGCTGGTACGCGGCGACGCCGACCGCTCCGAGCACGACGAGCAGCACGACGGCGCGGGTCGGGCGGGAGCGGCTCCGCCGGCGCAGAGCCTCCACGCCGAGGAGAGCGGCCAGCAGGGCGCCGCCGAGGACGATGCGCGCCGCCCCGAGGAGGAGCGGATCCACGCCCGCCGCTCCGAGGGCCTGGGCGGTCCCCGTCGTGCCGAAGCAGACGGCGGCGAGGAGGACGGCGCCGATCGCCGAGGTCCGGGCCCCGCTCATCCCGCCCCGCTCCCCCGGCCGCCTGACGACCGGCTCCCAGTGTCCCAGGGATGGGCGCGTGCTCTTCCGCCTCTCGCACCGGGGGCCCAGGATGGAGGGACCGGACTAGCGGAGGAGCACGACGTGGGCATCGCGGAACCGTTCGACCTCGAGGACCACCACCGCAGCGCGCACGGCGCCCTGCGCGAGCACTTCTCGGTGCGCGAGTTCGAGGAGGTGCCGCTGGACCGCGAGGCCATCGTCGCCACCGCGTACCTGCGGGCGATCGAGCACGCCACCGTGGCCCGGGTGCTCCCCCTCGCGCGCGCCCACCCCGACGAGCAGGTCCGCGCGTTCGCGTCCGTCTGGGCCGCCGAGCGGCACCGGATCGCCGACGCCCTGGGCGACGTGCTCGCGGCCTCGCCGCAGATCCGCGGCATCGACATCCGCCCGCCGGAGCCGACGGTGAGGTCGCGCCCGCTCCTCGACCGCGCCGCGGCCTCCCTCGCCGGCCCCGTCGCGCTGGCCCTCGCGGTGGACGCCCGGGTCGCGGTGCACGGCTACCGCCGGCTCGCCCGGCTCTCGCTGCACCCCGAGATGGAGCGCCTCGCCGAGACGGTCACGGGCATCCTCGAGCGGCAGGCCGACTTCTTCACGGTGCACGCGGCGGGACGCCTCGGACGCCCGCTGCCGCGCCGGGTGCAGGCGGCCGGCCTGCTCGCCGTGCTGCGCCTCCCGATCGGCGAGGCCGACCTGCCGGAGGCTCTCGCGCGCGAGGGCCGGGAGCTCGTCTTCGGCCGGGACGACGGCGGACTCGACGGGATCGACGCGGGCGTCGTCGCGGCGTTCGCGCTGCCCTGCACGGCGGCCCGGCGGCTCGTGCACCCGTACCGGCCGGTGTCGATCCGTGCCGCGCACCGCCTCGGACGGCTCGCCGCCGACACCCGCGCCGCCGTCACGACCCTGCTGGAGCAGGTGCGCGAGTAGCGGCGGCGCTCAGCCCAGCAGCTCGCGCACGTCCTCGGCGGTGATCCCGCCGGTGGCCGCCGCGCCGTCGTCCGACATGACCGCGGCGAAGAGCGCGGCCTTCGCCTCCTTGAGGGCCATCACCTTCTCCTCGATCGTGTCCTTCGCGACCAGGCGGTAGACCATGACCGAGCGGGTCTGGCCGATGCGGTGCGCGCGGTCGACCGCCTGCGACTCGGTGGCGGGGTTCCACCACGGGTCGAGCAGGATGCAGTAGTCGGCCTCGGTGAGGTTGAGCCCGAAGCCGCCGGCCTTGAGCGAGATCAGGAACACGCCCGCCGCGCCCGAGCGGAACCGCTCGATGACCTCGTCGCGCTTCTTCGTCGCTCCGTCGAGGTAGGCGTACTCGATGCCCGCCGCGTCCAGCCGCCCGCGGACCCGGCCGAGGAACCGCGTGAACTGGCTGAACACCAGCACGCGGTGCCCCTCGCCGAGTGCGTCGCCCAGCAGCTCGTCGAGCAGGTCGAGCTTGGTGGAGGGCACGCTCTCGTGCGCCTCGTCGACCAGTGCCGCGTCAAGCGCGACCTGGCGCAGCACGGTCAGCGCGCGGAAGATCGCGAAGCGGTTCTTCTCGAAGTCGCCGATCAGGCCCAGCACGCGCTGCCGCTCCCGCGCCAGGTACGTGTCGTAGACCTTCCGCTGCTTCGGGCCGAGCTCGACCTCGAGGGTCTGCTCCTGCTTGGGCGGCAGCTCCTTGGCGACGAGCTCCTTGGTGCGCCGCAGCATCAGCGGGCGGATGCGCCGCCGCAGCTGCGAGAGCTTCTCACTGTCGGCCTCGCGCTCGATCGGCTTCTGGTAGAACTCGACGAACCCGGCGGGCGAGGGGAACAGGCCCGGAGCGACGATCGACAGCAGCGACCAGAGCTCCATCACGTTGTTCTCCATCGGCGTTCCCGTGATGGCGAGCTTGAAGGGCACGTCGAGCCGGCGCGCGAGCTGGTGCGTCGCCGACTGGCGGTTCTTGACGAACTGCGCCTCGTCGAGGAGGAGCCCCGACCACTGGATGCCCGAGTACGACTCGTAGTCGAGCCGGAACAGGGCGTAGGAGGTGACGACCAGCTCGGCCTCGCCGATGACGCTGGAGAGCGCCTTCCGCTTCTTCTTCGACGTCTCGTCGATCCCGACGACGCGGAGGTCCGGGGCGAAGCGCTTGGCCTCGCCGACCCAGTTGGGCACCACGCTGGTGGGCGCGACGACGAGGAACGGGCGCGGCGAGGTGCCCGCCTCCGCGGCCGCGGCGCGCTGCTCTTGCATCACCCGGGTGACCAGGGCGAGGGACTGCACGGTCTTGCCCAGGCCCATGTCGTCGGCGAGCACGCCGCCGAGCTGGTTGTCGTAGAGGAACGAGAGCCAGTCGTAGCCGAGCTGCTGGTAGGGCCGCAGCTCCACGGCGAAGCCCTCGGGCAGGACCCGCGACTCCAGCGCACCGGTCGCGGTGAAGCCGGAGAGCCCCTCCACGGAGCGGCGCCACGCGGCGGCCTGGGCCTCCACGACGCCCAGCTCGACCAGCTCGTCCCAGAGGGAGGACTGGAACCGGCTGATCCGCAGGGTCTCGCCGGGGTCGTCCGAGAGCTCGCGGGCCTCGGCGATCAGCTCGCGGAGGCGGCCGAACCGCTCGTCGTCGAGGGCGAAGTAGACGCCGCTCGGCAGCACCATGTACTCGTCGCCGCGGGCGAGCGCGAGGAAGATCTCGGCCAGCGGGACCGCCTCGTCGTTGACGGTGACGGAGATCTCGAGGTTGAACCAGTCGCGGCTGTCGGGCTGGGCGACGGTCTGCACGGCGACCACGGGCGCGGTCTGCGCCTCGCGGTACTCGACGCGCTCGCCGATCTCCTCGATCTCGACGGTGCCGAGCTCGCGGAGCCGCTCGACCTCGCCGGTGAGGAAGCCGACGGTCTGCATGCCGCGCAGGTCGAAGGTGGGACGCAGGCGCCTGCTCGACGGGGACACCAGGGCGGGCGTCGACTCCGGGTCGAGACCCGCTCCGACGAGGGAGTCGAGGATCCGCTGCTCGGCCTCGGGGTCGCGGTAGCCCGCGTCCTCGCCGACCCGCAGCGGGAGCCGCTCGGCGTCCACGCCGCCGCGCGCCCCCTCCACTCCGTAGCGCCACCACCACGAGCCGCGCAGGCCCGCGCCGTCGGTGTGCTCGAGGGTGAGGCCGAGGCGCGGCTCGGGCACCGCCGGCGCCTCGAAGGAGCCGTCGCGGGAGACGATGTCGAACAGCCGGTGCAGCCGCTGGTAGTGCTCGGTGAGGAACGCCGACTCCTCGGCCACCGGGATGCGGATGGCCTCGCGGCTCCAGAGGAACGTGCGCGCGGAGGACAGCAGCGGCGCGGCGAACGGGATGAGCGTGACCGGGCGGGCGCGCATCTCGTCGCCGCCCTCCCACGTGTAGAGGCCGACGGCCGGGTCGCCGATGAAGCCGAACTCCTCGGGCGCCGGGTGGTCGCCGATCGCGACGAGCGAGCGCAGCTCGAGGCCGGCGGCGGTGCGCGTGACGTCGATGGAGGCGGTGGCCGTCGTGTCGAGGATCTTCAGCGGCGTCTGGTCGCGGTCGCCCATCACCAGGCCGATGCCCGCGCGGACGGCGCCGTGCAGGGCCGCCCAGATCGCCTCGCTCCGGCACTGGTCGAGGTAGAGCCAGGTGTCGGGCGAGTAGTAGCTGGAGGCGCTGTGCCCGGAGAGCAGGCCCTGCATCTCGCGGATCACGTCGATCTGGCGCTCGTCGTAGTCGTGGCTGTAGTGCAGGTAGCCGAGGTCGCGCCAGCTGGTGCCGGTGCGGACCCAGCGGTCGCGGTCGCCCATCCGCACCGGGCGCACGCCCAGGCGCGGGCGCGGCTCGGGCGGCGGCCGGTAGGAGTTGTAGCGGCCGGGCGGGCGACGCACGGGCTCGCCGGGCAGCAGCTCGAACTGCAGGCCGAGCGGGATGCCGGTGTGCGAGCGCTCCGCGCCGGCGAGGAGCGGGGCGAGCGCGCTGCGCCACTCCGGGACGGCGTCGACAGCGGCCTCGCCCGGGAAGGGACCGGCCACTCCGCCCTCGCGCTCGCGGCGCAGGGCCTCGATCAGGACGGCGGCGACGTGCTTGCACTCGTGCTTGACCGGGCAGCTGCAGGCGCCGCCGAGGAGGGCCCAGTGCTCGCCCTCGTCGCGGAGCTGCACGCTCACGGCGTACGGCGAGCGCCCGGATCCGCGGACCTGGCCGAAGAGGCGGGTGCGGCCGCCGAACCACTGCAGCTCGCGCACGCGGCCCTCGTCCGCGTACGCGGTGCCCTTCTCGACGGCGGCGGTTCCGACGAGGGCGCGGATGTCCTGCTCGGAGAAGGGCTCGTGGCCGGCGGTCACCGGCCCGGGTGCGGCCGACGGCAGCACCTCACCGGGGGGACTCTGGCGGGCCATGGACCTCACGCTCTCCGCGCTCGAACGAGCGCATCCGTCTATTCAACCCGATTCCGGAGGCGCTGCGAGCCGCGGGCCGGGATCCGTGGAGGACGCACGGCCGTCCCTACGATGGAGGGATGCCCCGTCTGGCCGTCGTCTCGGCGCACACCTCCCCGCTCGAGCAGCCGTCGACGGGCGACGCGGGCGGGATGAACGTGTACCTCGCGGCGGTGCTACCGGAGCTGGCGGCGCTCGGCTGGGAGATCGAGGTGCTGACCCGCGGCGAGGGCGTCCGGATGCTCGCGCCGGGTGTGCGGGTGGTCGGCGTGCCGGTGCCTGCGGGCGACAAGTACGCGCTGGCGGCCGCGGCGCCGGAGTTCGCGCGCGCCGCGGAGGGAGCCGACGTCGTGCACTCGCACTACTGGGTGTCGGGCCTCGCGGGGGCACTCACCGGCAGGCCGCACGTGCACTCGATGCACTCGGGCTCGCTCGCGAAGAACGCCCGGCTCGCCCCGGGCGACGTCGCGGAGCCGCAGCAGCGGATCGACGCGGAGCGCTCCGTGCTCGCCTCCGCCGACGCGATCGTGGTGGCGGGCGCCTCGGAGCGGGAGGACGTCGTCAGCGGGTACGGCGCGGATCCGGACCGGGTCGTCGTGGTGCCGCCCGGAGTCGACGCGCGGTTCCGCCCGGGCGGCGGCGAGCGCTCCGGAGTCGTCCTGGTCGGCCGGGTGCAGCCGCTCAAGGGCCAGCTGCTGGCGGTCGAGGCGCTCGCGAGAATCGCGCCGGCGGAGCGGCCGGTGCTGCGGCTGGTGGGCGGGGCGGCACCGGGCCGGGAGTCGTACCTCGACGCGGTGCGCGCCGCGGCGGCTCCGCTGGGAGACCGCGTGCTGATCGAGGGGGCCGCCGACCGCGACCGGGTGGCGGAGCGGCTCCGGAGCGCGCAGCTGGCGCTCGTGCCCTCGGCGGCCGAGACCTTCGGGCTCATCGCGCTCGAGGCGGCCGGCAGCGGCACTCCGGTACTCGCGCGCAGGACGACCGGCCTGGTGGACGCGGTGCGCGACGGCGGGAGCGGCGTGCTGCTCGACTCCGACTCCCCCGCGGCGTGGGCCGAGGCGATCCTGACCCTGCTGGGCTCGCCCGGCGAGCTGGCGCGACTCGGCCGCGGCGGCGTCGACTGGGCGGCCGCCCACTCCTGGCCGGCCGCCGCCGCCCGGCTGGACGCCGTCTACCGCGGCCTGTCGGCCCGCTGAGGGAACCCCGGACCGTCGAGGGACCCCGCTCCGCCGGATTACCTCGACGGGTCGGGGCTCCCTCGATGCAGGGAGGGGGTCAGTCGGCGATGGCGGGCGCCCCGGGGTCGAGGCGGGCGCCGCGAGTGGAGCGGTACCAGGGAGCGAGGCGGTCGGGCGAGACGGCGACCATCGCGGCGCCCGTGAATCCGGCGTCGTTGCCGAAGCGGGCGGGGACGATCTCGGTGCCGATGTCGAGGAAGCGGGCGAACTCGTCGAAGACGTGCGCCGCCGCGCCGCCGATCACGAACAGCTGCGGCGAGAGCAGCATCTCGAGGTGCCGGTAGTAGACGCTGAGGCGACCCGCCCACTCCTCGAGGGTGATGCCCTCGCGGCGGACGGCCGAGAAGCCGACCTGCGGCTCGAAGTCGGGACCGTCGATGTGCAGGTGCCCGAGCTCGGAGTTGGGGATCACCACGCCCTCGTGGACGAGCGCCGTCCCGATGCCGGTGCCGAGGGTGGTCAGCAGGAGGAGGCCCTCGCGTCCGCGCATCGCGCCGAACTCGCGCTCGGCGACCCCTGCCGCGTCCGCGTCGTTGACGACGACGACGTCGACCCCGGTCGCCTCCGAGAGGAGGGCCTGCGCGTCGAGCCCGACCCAGCGCTGCGAGACGTGGGTGGTCTGGCGGACGACGCCGCCGCGGACGATCCCGGGGAAGCCGACGCCCACGGGCGTGCCCGCGATCGGCGAGACGTCCCGGACGATTCCGGCGATCGCCTCGGCGAAGTCCTCGGGCTCCTTGCCCAGCGGGTTCGCGACCGCGAAGCGCCGAGCCGCCCGCTCGCCGGTGGTGACGTCGACGAGGGACGCCTTGATCGACGTCCCCCCGATGTCGACGCCGACTGCGAAGCGCGGGAGGAGGCCGTCGTGGGGCTGGGTCACGGATGCTCCGTCTGCAGTGGTGGCGAGTGCGGGGACTCGGGAGAACGGTCGGCCCGTCGGATCCGGGATCGCGACGAGCCGAAGGCGATTCTACGAGCCGTCAGGTGCGCGCGGGCTCCGAGAGAGCGCGGAGGACGAAGTCGATCACCGGCTCGTAGAGGTGGACGGCCAGCCCGTCGTCGATCGGGACGACCACCTCGATCGAGCCCTGCGCCTCGGCGACGAACACCGCCGGGTCGTTGCAGTCGGCGATCGCGATGACCGGCAGCCCCCGCCGACCGGCGGCGCCCGCGAAGCCGTGGTCGGCGACGACCAGGTCGGGGCGGATGCCGAGCTCGTCGAGGCGGTCGAGCAGCGCGTCCATCGGCTCCGGCGAGTGCGTGTGCTGCAGCCCTCCCCCGCGGTAGACGCAGGTGACCCCGCCGGTGCACCACAGGGCCTGGTGCTCGTCCGCGAGAGGCACGCGGATCCCGTCGGGGGCGGCGAACGGGAACGCGTTCACGTCGATCACGCGAGCGCCCCGTTCCGTCGCGGCAGCAGCGAAGCGGCGGTAGACGTCCATCAGGGTCGCCGGGTGCGCGGTGGCGAACAGGAGGAGCGCCCCCTCGCGGACAGCGGCGGCGAACCGGTCGCGGTAGCGGGCGAGCCCCGCGACCGTCAGGCGGGCGTCGATCCGGTCCTGCCCGCTCTCGAAGGAGGGGTCGGTGCTGATCCCCACGCGCTCCCCCATCAGCGCGAGCAGTCTCTCGAACGTCCAGTCCTCGGCCACGTCCACCCCGTAGAGGTGCGCGGGCTCGCGGGCGGCGAGGCCGCGCAGGTTGCCGAGGTTGCTCGCGCGGCCGGTGAGGACGTCCCCGGCGAGGAGGGAGGAGTCGAGGTACGCCTCGAGCTCGGAGTCGGGACGCGGCATGCGGGACCTCTCGATCGACGGGGAGCTCCCAGGCTACGGGCAATTCAGGTGTTGACATCCGATCCGTCACCGATATATCGTTACTCCATCGCCGACAGATCGGGAGCAGCCGCTCCCGACGGGCGACCGGATCCGATCGAAAGGGATCCCCTCACGACAGAGAGCAGCACACCCATGAACTCCAGGACCTTCTTCTCCGACGACCGCCGCGACTCCTGCGACGGCGACCACTCCTCCCGCCACGAGCACCCCGGCCGCGGACAGCGCCGCGGACCCGGCGGTCACGGCCGCGGCTTCGGGCCCGGCTTCGGCTTCGGCCCGGGCTTCGGCCCCGGCTTCGGCGGCCCCTTCGGCCGCGGCGGAGGACGCGCCCGACGCGGTGACGTCCGCGCGGCCCTCCTCTCCCTCCTCTCCGAGAAGTCCTCGAACGGCTACGGCCTGATCAAGGCCATCGCCGAGAAGACGAACGGATCGTGGCGTCCCAGCCCCGGCTCCGTCTACCCCACCCTCCAGCAGCTCGTCGACGAGGGCCTCATCACGGCCGTCGGCGAGGGCCGCGGCACCGAGTACCAGCTCACGGACGCGGGCGGCACCTACGTGCGCGAGCACGCCGACGAGCTCGACGCGGCCTGGGAGGCCACTCCCGGCGCGAGCGACGCCGATCGCGCCTTCATGGAGAACGTCGGCAAGCTGATGGGCGTCGTGCAGCAGTTCCGCGGAGCGACCGAGGCGCAGCGCGCCGCCGCGTCCGCTAAGCTCGACGAGACCCGTCGCGCGCTGTATCTCATCCTCGCCGACTGACCTCGGCTCCCCTCCCGCGATCCGTCGCGGGAGCCCCCGGACGGACGGGACCCCTCGCCTCGGCGACGGGGTCCCGTCCGTCCCTCTGTCTCGGGAGCCGGCGCCTCAGCGGGCGGCGGACAGACGGGCCAGTCCCTCGTCGAGGGTGACCGAAGGGCTCCACTGCAGATCGGCGCGCGTGCGGCGCTGGTCGAACCAGTGCGCGGTCGAGAGCTGCTCGGCGAGGAAGCGGGTCATCGGCGGCTCGTCGGCGCCGGGCCGCACGGCCCACACGCGCTCGACGAGCGAGCCCGCGGCGCGGGCGACGGAGGCGGGGACGGACCAGCGCGGCGGCTCGACGCCCGAGGCGCGGCAGATCCCGGCGAGCAGCTCGGCGACCGGGCGCGGCTCGCCGTTGGTGACGACGTAGGAGCGGCCGTGCACCTCCTCCGCCCGCCCGAGAGCGGCGACGATCGCCGAGGCGGCGTTGTCGATGTAGGTGGAGTCGATCAGCGCCTGGCCGTGCCCGAGGAGCGGCAGACGGCCGGCGCGCGCCCGCTCGACGATGCGGGCGACGAGCTGGGTGTCGCCCGGACCCCAGACCAGGTGCGGGCGCACGGCGACCACCGCGAAGCCGGGGGCGTCGGCAGCGAGGGCCAGCAGCTCGGCGCGGGCCTTGGTGCGCGCGTAGTCGCCGCGGGCCCGGTCCGGATCGGCGGGTTCGGCGTCGTCGCCGGTGATCGAGGAGCCGGAGTGGGCGACGGAGGGCGACGAGATCTGGACGAAGCGGCTCACGCCGGCGCGGGCGGCGGCGGCGAGCAGACGCCGGGTGCCGTCGATGTTCACACGGTCGAAGTCGCCCGGATCGCCGGCGAGCGAGACCTTCGCGGCGAGGTGGACGACGCCCTCGGCCGCGTCGACGGCCTCCTCGACCGCGCGCGGATCCGTCAGCGAGCCACGCGCCTCCTCGACGCCCGCGACCCCGGAGGGCCGGCGCTGGAAGGTGCGGACCTCGTGCCCCTGGGCGACGAGGCCCGCGGCCACCGCACCGCCGAGCAGGCCGCTCGCGCCGGTGACCAGGACCCTCACGGCGCCACCATCCGGCCGCCGGCGAGCACGCCCTCGGCCCAGCGCGAGAGCGCGGCCCGGTCGATCTTGGAGTTGTGGCGGATGTCGGTGGGCAGCGCCGGGACGACCAGCACCGCGGCGACGGGCCGGTCGACGGCCGCGCGCACCTCGGCGGCGAGGGCCTCCTCGGCCAGCACCACGCGGCGCGCGCCCGAGCGCAGCTCGACCACGGTGACCAGCTGCGCGACTCCGCGCGGGCCGGCTCCGACGATCGCGGCGCGGGCGACCGAGGCGACGCGCGCCTCGATCCGCTGCTCCGGTCCGACCGGCGTGACCACACCGTCGGGCGTGACGACAACGTGCGGCACCCTGCCCTCGACCCAGAGGCGGCCGGCGGAGTCGATCCGCCCGACGTCCCCGGTGCGGTGCCAGCGCTCACCCGGGACGGCGCCGACGCGGGCGGCACGGTCGGTGAGCCAGAGGCGCTCGTAGTGGTCCTCGACGTGACCGGCCGAGACGACGATCTCGCCGGTCGTGCCGGTGATCTCCTCCGGCTCGTCCGCGGCGCGGCCGTCGGCGTCGAGCGGGGCGATCCGCAGCCGGACGCCCGCGGCGGGCACGCCCACGCAGACGCCTCCGCGCGGATCGTCGTCGGACGCGGCCTCGCGGATGCCCTCCAGCGACGCGTCGGTGAGCAGCAGCCCCTCGGTCATGCCGTAGGGAGTGCGAGCGGAGGCGTTCGGCATGAGCGCCTGCGCCTCGCCGAGCAGTCCCGCCGAGACGGGGGCGCCGGCCGAGAGGAAGGTGCGCACGCCGGCGAGGGCGCGGTGGTCGTCAGTGTCGAGCGCGCCGGCGGTGGCCACGACGTTGGCCAGTGCGGCCGGCGAGAGGAACAGCACGGTCGCGTCGACCCGGGCGGCGGCCGCGGCGACGGCGGCCGCGGTGAGCGTCCGGGGCGCGGTGACGTCCATGTCCGGAGTCGCGGAGCGCGTGCCCAGCGCGGGGCCCAGCAGAGCGAACGGCGCGAAGCCCGCGACGAGCCCTGTGCCCGGTCCGATCCCGTACTGGCGGGCGAGCGCGTCGCGGACGCCGGCGAGCTGGCGGTGCGTGTAGACGACGCCCTTGGCGGGGCCGGTCGAGCCGGAGGTGAACAGGATCGCGGCCACGGCGTCGGCGGCGGGCGCCTCGCCCAGCGCCTCCGGGTCGGCGGCCAGCTCGGCGCGGCCGAGCTCGATCAGCTGCCCGAGCGAGGTGTCGACCCCGAGGGCCGAAGCGGAGGCGCGGGGCAGGGTCTGCGTCGAGACCCGGCCGCCGGGCCAGCGGAGGGCCCGCGCGACGGTGAGGCCGGGCAGGGCGCCGACCACCAGATCCGGCCAGGCACCGCGGACCGCGCGGGTGAGACCGCGCAGGCCCAGGCCCGCGTCGGCGACGACCACGACGGCTCCGATGCGCAGGCACGCGTAGAGCAGCGCCGTCAGGTCGGCACCGGGCGGCACGAGGAGCGAGACGCGGTCGCCCGGGGAGACGCCGGAGGCGCGGAGCCCGGCGGCGAGCTCGCGGACCCGCTGCGAGAGCAGGCGCCACGAGACCGAGCGGGGCCCGCCGCCTCCGGGAGGCGCCATCTCGACCAGGGCGAGCGAGTCGTCCTGCGCGTTGCGGTCGAGGTGCGCCCAGAGCGGCTCGACCGGCGCGGTCGGGCGGCGGACGTCGGGGGCGGGGTCGCCGCCGAACGGCTCCTCGCCGTCGGAGAGGTCGCCCAGCCAGGTGAGGACGGCGGACGAGTAGTCGACGTCCTCGGCCACCAGGTGGCCCGCTCCCTCGTAGCGGTGGACCTGCGCGTGCGGGAGGCGGTCGACGAGGTCGTCGAGGTAGCGGTCGGAGAAGATCGGGTCCAGCGGGCCCCAGAGCATCAGGGCCGGCGTCGTCAGGGCGCTGACGCCCTCGGCGATGCGCTGCAGCTCCGGGTCGCTCGGGTGGGCGGAGTCGACCGGGATGTCGGCGACGAAGCCGCCCACTCCGCCGCGGCGCGACGCGGACCGGTAGGGCGCGCGGTACCCCTCCTTCACCGCGGAGGGCAGCGCCGGGTGCCCCAGCGCGAGGGTCGTCTCGAGGAAGGCCGGCGTGCCGACCGTCGAGGCGCCGAGCACACCCGAGGCGAGCGCGAGCCGGAGCGGGGCCGGGATCGGCTCGTCGGCGCTCTGGTGGATCGCGGTGTTCAGGAGCATCGTGGCGCGCAGCTGCTCCGGGTGGTCGACCGCCCAGCCCAGCGAGACGACTCCGCCCCAGTCGTGGCCGAGGGTGACCACGTCGTCGAGGCCGAGCACGTCGGTGAGGTTGGAGAGCTCGCGCACGCGGTCGGCGAGCGTGTGCAGGGCGCCGGTCCGCTCGGAGAAGCCCATCTCGAGCTGGTCGACAGCGACCACCCGCCAGGCGGGGCCTCCGCTGCGGGCCGACTCGAGCGTGGCGGCCGCGAGGCGGCGCCAGAGGTAGGACCAGGTGGGGTTGCCGTGCACGCAGAGGACGGTGCCGACGGGCTCCGTGCCGAGGGCCTCGCCCGTGTCGAGCAGGTGCCAGCGGCGCGGCACGCCCTGGGCGTCCGGAGCGTCGACGAGGCGCGACCACGCGGGATCGAGCCCGTCGAGCCCGGCCGGGGGCAGCTGCGCGGCGGCCGTGGAGCCGAGCGCTCCGCGGATCCGCTCGGCCGGGTGGGGCGCGGTCACCAGGCGATCTCGAGCATCGCGGTGTTGATGCCCGAGCCCACTCCGATGAGCAGCACCCGGTTGCCCGGCTGCAGGGTCTCGGCCTCCTGGGCCAGGGTGATCGGGATCGACGCCGGGCCGACGTTGCCGAGGGTGGGGTAGGTCGTGGGGACGCGGCTGCGGTCGATGCCGACCGCCTTCACCAGGGCGTCGGTGTGCACGTCCGACACCTGGTGCGTGATGTAGCGGTCCATCCCGCTCCAGTTCCAGTCGCGGGTGGCCTCCTTCCACGCCGAGAGGACGAGCTCCATGCCGCCCTTGAGCAGCGCCTTCGCGTCCGTGAACATGCCGTCGACGCTGCCGACGCAGAGCTCGTTGAACTGCGTGGCCGCGCGGGTGATGCCGCCGAGGATGCGGTGGCCCTTGGGGTGCTCGTCGGCCGGGCCGAGGACGGCCGCGGCGGCGCCGGAGCCGAGGGTCAGGCTCGCGAACTCGCTCATGAAGTCCTTGCGCTTGACGCCCTCGCGGCTCAGGCGCTCGATGGTGTTGACCTGGATCTCGTCGGCGTCCTCGCCGTCGATGATGAGCGCGTAGCGGATCTGGCCGGAGTCGATCAGCTGCGCGGCGAGGGTCATGCCGTTGACGAAGCCGAGGCACGCGTTCGCGATGTCGAAGTTGATGGCCGACGAGGGCAGGCCGAGCCCGTGGTGCAGGCGCACGGCGACCGAGGGCTCGAGGTGCTTGCGGGTCACCGACGTGTTGATGATCAGGCCGATCTGGTCGGCGCGGACGCCGGCCTCGGCGAGAGCGCGCTTGCCCGCGTCGATCGCCGCTCCGTCGAAGCCCTGCTCGGTGCCCCAGTTGCGGCGCTCGTGCACTCCGGCGACGCGCTGGAGGAGCCCGGTGGGGAGCCGCAGGCGCTTGAGCGCCGGAGCGAGCCGCGCCTCGATCTCGGCCGAGGTGGTCACGCGCGGAGCCAGCGTGGTCGCGACGGACAGCAATGCGACGTTGCGGTGCGTGGTCGTTGCGTTTCCGTCCAACGGAACTCCCTGTCGAGTTGTCGATCCTGGCATGTGCCTCCGTGATTTTACGCTGTCGTTCAGGCTGCGCTTCCTGGACGCCCGCTGGGCGGTCGCGGAACGCGTCCTCGGCGGCCGGGCGGGGGCTCCTCCCCCGGAACGACGGGCGAGGAGCCGCCGAGGCCACACGCGACGCGCGGTGTCAACCCACCCGCCGGGGCGTCAGGTCCCCATCGCCCACGGCTCGCGATCGCCGCGGAGGCGGGCGGCGAGCGCCATCGCCTGCTCGTCGGTCAGGGTCGCGACGTAGTCGACCACACCGCGCCCCCGGCCGAGCCGCTGCAGCGCGGCCGGGTCGGAGGTCGGCCGGCCGCGCTCGTCCGACGGGAGCCAGTCGGGGTGGTCGGCGCGCAGGCGGAAGTAGCCGTCGGTCGCGAGCTCGATCAGGTCGAGCAGCTTCTGCGGGGCTCGCGAGCCGTCGCGCGGATCCTCGAGCCAGGCGTCGAGGTGGGTCACCAGCGTCTCGAGCACCTGCGACTGGCCGCGCTGGTAGGTGGCGAAGTCCGGCCGGTCGATCACGAAGCGGGTGTGCACGAACTTCAGCACGGCCACGTCGTGCCAGGCGTCGGGGAGGAGGGAGAGGTGGCCCGAGCGCACGTTCGGCTCGGCGAGCACCACCACGGAGCGCTGCAGGCGGCCGATCCAGGAGGAGACGAAGGCCTCGATCGCGCGCTCGGTGCGCGTCGATCCGTCGAACGGGAGCGCGAGGAGCCCCTCGACCAGCTCGGTCGACACCCGCTCCACGGAGGCGCGGAAGTGCTCGTCGCTCGCGATCCACGGGTCGCGGGCCACGAGCCTCCGGCGGAGCATCTCGAGCGAGTGCCCGGGGGCGCGCGCCCACAGCTCCTCGGCGTCGAGGGCGGCGAGCGCGTTCTGCTCGCGGAGGAACGCGCGGAACTCCACGGCGACGGCCGCCTGCTGCAGCACTCCCGCGCGGTAGAAGTCGTCGAGGTCGTGCAGCGAGTAGGCGATGTCGTCGGCGACGTCCATCACCGAGCACTCGAGGGTCTGCTGCCAGGGGGCGATCGCGGCGAAGCCGGAGCGGGCGTCGAGCAGGTCGTCGAGGTCGAGGGTGTACGCCGAGAACTTCGGCGGAGCGGTCTCCCACCGGCTGGCGGTCGAGCCGCGGGGCAGCTCGGTCGGGTCGGCGGAGTCGATGCCGGGGCGGTGGACCGTCCGCCCCCACGGGTACTTGAGCACGGCGGCTCGGGAGGCGGCGGTGAGGTTCAGCCCCACCTCCACCGTCTCGCAGACGTCGAGCTCGGAGAGGATCCGGAACGACTGCGCGTTGCCCTCGAAGCCCTCCGCGAGCCCCAGCCGCTCGCGCGCGAGGCGGTCGAGCGCCTGCTCGCCGAGGTGGCCGAACGGAGGGTGGCCGAGGTCGTGCGCGCTGGCCGCGGCCTGCACGACCACCGGGTCGCAGCCGCCGAGCCGCTCGACCAGCTCGCGCTGGGCGGGATCGGTGGTGGTCAGCTGCATCGCGATCGCGCGGGCGACCGCGGTGACCTTGATCGAGTGCGTGAGCCGGTTGTGCACGACCTGGCCGACGCCCGAGGGCGAGATGACCTGGGTCACCGCGGAGAGGCGGGCGAAGTAGGGCGAGAAGCGGATCCGCTCCAGGTCGACGCGGTACTCGGGGTACTCCTCGCCGGTGGCGAACCGGTCGACGGGCTCGGGGATGCGCCGGTCGCGGCGGTGGTCGTGCGGGGCCGAGGCCCGCGGGGCCGTCGTCTCGGGGAGTGCCGGCTCGCTCATGGCTTCACCCTAATCAGGGGCGCGGGGGCGGAGGGACCGCGCCGCTCCGGCGGTCGGCGTCGCTCCTCCGGTCGGCGTCGCTCCTGCGGCGAGACACCGCGTCCGCCGGCGAGGCACCGCGGGGACGGCGGCGCCTCGGGGAGCGCACGAACACCTCGGCGGTCCGGTGGGCGAGGCCGGCGCCTCGGCGGACGCCGGGACGCCCCGCGGCAGCCCGGCCGACGGGCGAACAGAAGACGGGGGGCGCGGACTCCCGTCAGGCGGACTGCTCGCGCGGAGCGACGGCGAGGTGCACGGCCGCGGCGACGACCGCGCCGAGGACGTAGGCCGCGATGTCGAGCCAGGAGAAGGTGGTGCCGACGACGAGGCGGAGCGGCGCCCACAGCTCGACCAGGCGCGCTGCGACTCCGATCGCCTGCAGCTGCTCCATCGCGATCGACCAGGCCAGCGCGATCCCGGCAGCCGTCACGCCCGGGATGCGCGGCAGGAGCACCGCGATCAGCAGCGCCACCAGGACGACGTAGGCCACTCCGCCGGCGAGGTCGGCGAGCAGCCCAGTGAGCACGAACCGCAGCGCCAGGCCCAGGCCGAGCACGGCGACGGCCGCGAGGGCGAAGCGGAACCGCGCCTTCACCGGTCACGCTCCTCGAGGGCGCGCTGGAGGCGGTCGAGAGCGAGGAGGAACGTGCGGTCGTCGGCCACGCGCCAGCCGAGGGCGGCCGGGGCGGCGACGACCAGGGGCACGAGGACGGTGCGCGGGCGCCGCCTCGCCGCACGCAGGACGGCGGAGGCGGGCGGCGGCGCGAGGACCGCCAGGACCAGCGCGCGGACCCGGTGGGCACCCGAGGGCGAGGTGCCGACGCCCACCGAGACGATCCGATCCCACTCGGCGATGCGCAGGGCGTCCGCGCGCTCGGCGGCGAGCTCGAGTCCGTCGCGGCCGACGGCCAGCACTGCGGCGGCGGCGGCCGGAGCGGCGGAGGCGGGTGCCGCGATCCGGCGCAGCGCCCGGGCGAGCTCGGGAGTGCGCAGGACGGCGAACCCCTCGGTGACCGCGGCGAGCGCCGCCAGCCGGCGCTGCCGCTCCGGGGCGGCCTGGCGGACCCGGGCCCGGACGGCGGCCGGGGCGGGCAGGGGCGCGGCGAGCAGCGCCGTCGGCTCGAACCGCGTGCGCGGGGGCAGCGGGACCGCCGGCGGCGTGCGCGGCGGGGGCTCGCCCCAGTGCGGCGTCGATGCGGGATCCATGCGCCCCTCCCTCCTCGCGCGGCTCCGAGCCGCCCCTGAGATCATCCCTCCTCCGCCCTCCCGCCTTGCCGAGAGGGCCCGGCGGGCTTACCATGGAGTACCCCCCGGGGGTATGCCGCGACCGGCGTGCCGACCGGACGCCCACCGGGCCGATCGACCGGATCGGACCGGACGCACCACACAGGAGGACCCATGAGCACCAGGATCGACCTCGGCCTGACCGCGAGCGGATCGACGGGAGGGTGCGGCTGCGGCGGAGGCGGCGCCTGCGCGTGCGGCGGCCACGGCGGCGCCGGCCGCTCCGACGCCGGCCACGCGGCGCAGGGTTCCCTGTCGGCCGCGTCCGTGCAGAGCTTCGGCGTCGCGGGCATGACCTGCGAGCACTGCGTCCGCAGCGTCACCGAGGAGCTCGCCGCCTACCCCGAGGTCTCGGCGGTCGACGTGTCCCTCGCCCCCGACGGGGTCTCGACCGTCACGGTCGGCTCCTCCCGGCCGCTCGGCCGCGAGGAGATCGCCGCCGCCGTCGCCGACGCGGGCTACCGCCTCGCTCCCCTGAGCTGACGTGGCCGAGACCACCGGCACCCCGCTCGAGCTCGCCATCGGAGGGATGACCTGCGCCTCCTGCGTCGCGCGGGTCGAGAAGCGCCTCGACGCGCTCCCCGGCGTCCACGCGACCGTCAACCTCGCCCTCGAGCGCGCGACGCTGACCCTCCCGCCCGGCACGACTCCGGCCGACGCGATCGCCGCCGTCGAGGCCGCGGGCTACAGCGCGACGGTCCCCTCCACCGGCGAGGCGGCTCCCGCGGAGGAGCAGGAGGAGCAGGAGGAGCAGAGCGACGACGACCGCGAGCGGCGCGCCCTGCGCACCCGGCTCCGCGTCTCCGCCCTGCTCGCCGTACCGGTGGTCCTGTTCTCGATGATCCCGCCACTGCAGTTCGCGAACTGGCAGTGGCTGTGCCTCGCCCTCGCCTCGCCGGTCGCGGTCTGGGGCGCGCTCCCCTTCCACCGCAACGCCTGGCGGGCGCTGCGGCACGGCTCCACCACCATGGACACCCTGATCAGCCTCGGTGTCAGCGCCTCCTTCGCCTGGTCGGTCTGGGCTCTGTTCCTCGGCGACGCGGGGCGGCCCGGCATGAGCATGCCGTTCGAGCTGCTGGGCAGCCGCTCCGGCCACGACGAGATCTACCTCGAGGTCGCCGCCGCCGTCCCCGTCCTCGTGCTGGCCGGCCGCTACCTGGAGGCGCGGTCGAAGCGCGACGCCGGTGCGGCGCTCCGGGCGCTCCTCCGCCTCGGCGCGAAGGACGCCGTGCGCGTCGCCGCCGACGGACAGGAGGAGCGCGTGCCCGCGTCCTCGCTCGCCGTCGGCGACGTCCTCCGCGTGCGCCCCGGCGAGACCGTCGCCGCCGACGGCACCGTGCTCGAGGGCTCGAGCGCGATCGACGCGAGCATGCTCACCGGCGAGAGCGTGCCGGTCGAGGTCGGCCCCGGCTCGACCGTGACCGGCGGAGTTCTCAACGCCCACGGCCTGCTCACCGTCCGCGTCGACCGCGTCGGCTCCGAGACCACGCTCGCGCGGATGGGCCGTCTCGTCTCGGACGCGCAGGCCGGCAAGGCGCGCATCCAGCGGCTCGCCGACCGCGTCTCCTCCGTCTTCGTGCCGGTCGTGGTGGTGCTCGCCCTGGCCACCCTCGCCGGCTGGCTGATCGCCGGCGCCGACCTCGCCGCCGCCGTCTCTCCCGCCGTCGCCGTCCTCGTCGTCGCCTGCCCGTGCGCGCTGGGCCTGGCCACCCCGACCGCCGTCCTCGTCGGCACCGGCCGCGGCTCCCAGCTCGGGATCCTCCTCCGCGGGCCGGAGGTGCTCGAGGCCGGGCGCCGGATCGACACGGTCGTGCTCGACAAGACCGGCACGCTCACCACCGGCGCCTTCCAGGTCGTCGAGTCCAGCGACGACGAGAGCCTGCGGATGCTCGCCGCCGTCGAGCGCGGGTCGGAGCATCCGCTCGCCGCAGCGATCGTGGCCGGGGCCGCGCACCTCGACGTCCCCGAGGCGACCGGATTCCGCTCCAGCACCGGGTTCGGCGTGCGCGCCCGGGTCGAGGGCCGCCTGGTCGTCGCCGGCCGGCTGCGCTGGCTGGAGGAGCAGTGGGGCTTCGCGCCGGGCGGTCTCGCCGAGCGCGCCGAGCGAGCGACCGCCGAGGGCGGCACCGTCGTCGGCGTCGGCTGGGAGGGGGCGCTTCGCGGCTTCGCGGTCCTCCGCGACGAGCCGAGGCCGGAGGCGTCCCGCACCGTCCGCGCCCTGCGCGAGCGGGGCCTGCGGGTGATGGTGCTGACCGGCGACAACCCGCGGGCGGCGCAGGCCGTCGCCTCGGCCGTCGGCATCGACGAGGTCGTCGCCGAGGTGCTGCCGGAGGAGAAGCTCGCCGTGATCGAGCGCCTCCGTGCGGAGGGCCGCCACGTCGCCTTCGTCGGCGACGGTGTGAACGACGCCGCCGCGCTGGCCGCCGCGGACGTGGGGATCGCGATGGGCGCCGGATCGGACGCGGCGATCGAGGCGAGCGACATCACGCTCGTCGGCGACGACCTCGGCCGAGTGCCCGACGCCCTGCGCCTCGGGCGCCGCACCCTCGCGGTCATCCGGGGCAACCTCTTCTGGGCCTTCGCCTACAACGTGGCCGCGATCCCGCTCGCGGTGGCCGGACTCCTGGGGCCGCTCGTGGCCGGCGCCGCGATGGCGTTCTCGAGCGTCTTCGTCGTGCTGAACAGCCTGCGGCTGCGGTCGTTCCGCTGAGTCCCGGCGGGCCGTCCGGAGTTCCCTCGCGGAGCTCTTGACGGCCCGCCCGCGGATGGCGAGGGTGAGCGCATGAGCCTCTTCATCACCTGCCCGGTCGACGACGTCGAGCGCGCCACCGCCTTCTACACCGCGCTCGGCTGGACCCTGAACACCGAGATGTCCCGCGAGGACGTCTCCTGCTTCGCGATCGGTCCCGACACGTCCGTCATGCTGGCGAGCCGCGCCATGTACGAGAGCGTCGGCGCCACCGAGGAGCTGATCGGCGCCCCCGGCACCCCCTCGAAGGTGACCGTCTCGTTCGACCTCGACAGCCGCGCGGCCGTCGACGAGCTCGTCGAGCGGGCCGCCGCCGCGGGAGGCCGGATCGGCGACACCGACGACTACCCCTTCATGTACCAGCGCCAGTTCGACGACCTCGACGGCTACCACTACTCCCCGTTCTCGATGAAGCCGGGCGGCGACGCGGCGGAGTGACGGGGCCGCGCGGACTCACTCCGCGTGCCGCAGGCGGTGCCGCCGGACCGCGGCCCGGTTCGCGCAGCGGACGGAGCAGTACCGCTGCCGGCCGTTCCGCGTCACGTCGACGACGACGTTCCGGCAGTGGTCGCCCGGCGCCCGACCGGCCTCGCACCGCAGGAGGCGGCTCATCCCCCGGGTCGTCAGGTGCAGCGCCGTGCCCACCGCGATGACGGCGTGGAGGACGTGCGCCAGGGACTGGTCCTGGTCGCGGTAGTGCAGGTGCCAGCCCTCGTCGTCGTGGTCGGTCAGGCGCGGATACGCGGCGATCGCGGCCATCTGGCGGTTCAGCGACGTCGCCCGGTCGCTCGGAGTCGGCGCGTCGACCACTTCCAGCCACTCGTCGATCACGTCGCGCGTCCGGGCGTGGTCGTCCGGGCCGGACTCGAAGGCCATCGTCATGCCGTATTCGCGCGTTCGAGCCTCGATGCCCTCGCGGTCGGACGGCCAGTCGTTCGCGAGGGAGGCGGCGAGCAGGACCGCGTACTCGCCGTAAGGGTTGAGCTGCATAAGACCATGACAGCACAGTGGCTCCCATGCGCACCTCCACACCCTCCCCGCACCCCTCCGAGCCGCTCGCCCCCGCCGTCGATCCGCACGAGCACGGCTGGACGACCGAGTCGGCCCACCGGACCAGCGAGGGCGTCGTCGTGTACGTCCGCTGCGTCGGCTGCGGGACGCGGCGCGTGGACGTGCGGACCGGGCACCAGGATCCCCCTGCCGCTCTCAGCCGCGTCCTGCCCGCCTCCGACCACCGCTCGCGGGGTGGAGCAGCGAGCGGCCGCGGGAGGATGAGGGCATGATCGCCGACCTGACCCTCCCCTGCGACGCCGGCCCCGAGGAGAGGAGCCTCCTCCTCCGCCGCGCGGTGCTCGACGACCTCCCCGCGCTCGTCCGGCTCCTCTCCGACGACCCGATCAGCGCCGGGCGCGGAGACGTCGCCGCCGAGGAGGACGGGGCCGCCTACGAGTCCGCCTTCCGGAGCATCGCGCAGGACCCGGGCAACGATCTCGTGGTCGCGATCGACCGCACCGGAGCCGTGGTGGGCACGCTGCAGCTGACCGTGATCCCCGGGATGGCGCGCCGCGGCAGCTCCCGCCTGCTCGTCGAAGCGGTCCGGGTGGCGAGCGCCGAGCGGTCGGCGGGGATCGGCACGGCCCTGATGCGCTGGGTGCTGGACGTCGCTGCGATCGAGCTCCGCACGCCGCTCGTCCAGCTGACCTCGGACGCCGCCCGCACCGACGCCCACCGCTTCTACCTGCGCCTGGGCTTCGTCGACTCGCACGTGGGCTTCAAGCGCCGCGTCGAGCTGCCGGGCTCGTAGCGGCGGTGCGGGCAGCCCGTCCGGACGCCTGATCGGCGTGTCCCCGCAAGCACGACCGGCGCAGGAGGGGACGCCCCGAGCGGAGGCCCGGACGGCACTGCTCGCCTCTCCCCGGCCGACGTGATTGGCTGGCCCGATGAGAACCGAGACCCGTCAGGGCGTCCCCCTCCTGCTCCTCGACGACGACGGAGGCGCGCTCTCGACCCCGGACGACGCGATCGCGCTGATCGGCGAGACCTACGGCGGCGACGTCGAGACGATCGTGGTGCCCGTCGGCCGGCTCGACCCCGAGTTCGTCCGCCTGCGCTCCGGCATCGCCGGCGAGTTCGTGCAGAAGTTCGTCTCGTACGGCAAGCGGCTGGTGATCCTCGGCGACGTCAGCGGGCCGGTGGCGGAGTCGAGCGCGCTGCAGGCCTTCGTCGTCGAGTCGAACCGCGGCGACCACCTCTGGTTCGCCGCCGACCTCGAGGCGCTCGACGCCCGCCTCCGCAGCTCCGGCACCGCGACCGAGCCCGGCGCCGACGGCGGAGTGGAGCCGACGCCCGGCCCCGCCCGCTGATGCCCCTGCTCCAGCCCGGCCCCGACGGCTCTCCACCCGAGGTCGACGGTCCGGTCCGCCTCCTCCTGCTCGCCGACACGCACCTCCCGAAGCGGGCGAAGGCCCTCCCGGACGAGGTGTGGCGCGCGGTCGACGAGGCCGACCTGGTCGTGCACGCGGGCGACTGGGTCGACGAGGCGACACTGGACGCGCTGGAGGAGCGGGCGGCGCTCCTGCTGGCCGCGTGGGGCAACAACGATCCGGAGCCGCTGCGCGCCCGCCTGCCCGAGGTCGCGCGCGCCCGCGTCGCCGGCCTCGACGTCCGCGTGGTGCACGAGACCGGAGCGGCGACCGGCCGCGAGACCCGCGCCGACGCCGCCCATCCGGGTGCCGACGTGCTCGTCTTCGGGCACAGCCACATCCCCTGGGACACCGTCTCCCCGGCGGGTCTCCGCCTGCTCAACCCGGGCTCCCCGACGGATCGGAGGCGCCAGCCGGCCTGCACCTTCCTGACGGCCATCGCCGACGACGGAGTGCTCCGCGACGTGCACCTGACCGCCCTGCCGCTCCGGGCACGAACCATTCCCGGCGGCGGCGCAAGGGGGTCACAGAGCATTTAGGTCGGCCTAAGCTCACCTGGATGAGCAGCTCACACGACCACCCCGACTCCGCGCACCTGCGCCCGGAGGGTCTCGACGACGCCACCGTGGCGGCGCTCGGGAAGCTCTCGGAGGCGCTCGAGACGGTCGAGCACGCCCGCGGTCTGCTCTACGGCTTCCACCGGCTCACCGGCGCGGCCGACCTCGCTCTGGGCGAGGCCGTCGACGCGCTGCGCGAGGCCGGCCACGCCGCGACCGCCGAGCGGATCGAGGCCGAGCTCGTCGGCCGCAACGTCATCGAGGGGCGCTGGACCTTCCAGATCGTCGAGGACTACGACGACACCTACTACGCCGCGTTCCGGGAGCAGGAGCGCGCCGCGCGCGACGAGCTCGCAGGCGGACGCCGCCACCTCTTCGAGTCCGAGATGAAGGAGGACCGCCGCTCCGGCGGCCGCCGCCACCACGAGTCGCGCCCGGAGGCGGGCTCGTGAACGCCGTCATCCGGATGCACGCCTCGTCGCTGCGGGTCAAGGCGGTCACGCCGGGCCGCGGCGGACGCGGCACGCCTCCCGAGCCCGAGGCGACGATGCGGCGCACCACGCTCAGCATCGACGGCCGCCGCTTCCTCCTCGCCGTCTCCCTCGACACCGAGGAGCTCGAGAAGCGCCTGGTCGAGGCCGTGCGCAACCGCGGCGACATGGTGAGCTTCACGGTCGCCGGCGAGCGGGAGGTCTGCGTGCTGGTCTCCCCGGGCGTCGCGGTCATCCTCGAGCACGAGGACGTCCCGGTCGAGGATCCCGACGCCGAGGACGCGCCGATCCTGTACGACGACGTCGAGTACCTGACCTGATCCGTCGGCGGCCGGTCCCGGCCGCCGGTCCGGGCGCGGCCTCTCGACTCGGGTCGTCCGTCCGCTCAGACCGCCCCGGTGCTCGCCCACAGGTGGAACGCCGCGTGCGCCCGGTGCGGCCGCCATGCCTGCGACGCCGCCTCCGCCTCCGCCGTGCTCACCCGGCCGAGCGCCTTCCGCAGCACCAGGTCGCCGGCGGGAAAGGCGTCCGGATCGCCGAGGAACCGGAGCGCGAGGTAGTCGGCCGTCCACGGCCCGATGCCCGGGATCGCGAGGAGCGCGCGCCGCTGCTCCGGCAGGTCGCCCGCGCGGTCGAGCACGGGTCCGGCGGCGAAGGCCTCGGCGACGGCCCGGACCGTCCGCGCCCGGGCGTTGGTGATCCCGATCGCCGAGCGCAGCGCCTCGAACTCCGGCGCGAGCAGGGCGGCGGGTTCGGGGAACGCCAGCAGACCGCGCTCCCCCGGGGCGCCGAAGGCCGCGGCGGTCCGTCCGCCGAAGGTCCGGGCCGCGGCGACGGACACCTGCTGGCCGAGGACCGCCATCACCGCCGCCTCGAACGCCTCCGGGTACTGCGTCGCGCGCAGCCCCGGTCGGGCCGCGACGGAGCGGGCGAGCAGCGGGTCCCGCGAGAGCTCGGCGCCGATCGCCACGACGTCGGAGTCGAGGTCGAACCAGGCACGGACGACCGCGGCCGCCGGCGTCAGCACGTCCGGCTCCGCCTCCACCCGCAGCCCGGTCTCCGTCACCTCGAGCGCGATCGGCCGCGGCGCCCCGTCGAGGGTGAGCAGGCGCTCCAGGCGCCGGCCGTCGGCCGAGACCCGCTCCACTCCGGGGAGGGCGTGGTTGCGGAGGAGGCTCGCGGCGCCGGCGGAGTCGAAGGGCCCGAGGGCCGGCAGGTCGAGGGAGGACGTCTCGTTCAGGGGAGCAGGACCGTCTTGCCGCGCGCGCGGCCCGACTCGACGAGGGCGAGCGCGGCGGCCGCCTCGGTCAGCGGGAAGGAGGGCCCGAGCACGACCTCGAGCTCCCCGCGACCGGCGCGGTCGAGCAGGCCCGGCCGGGCGGCGTCGCGGAGCGCGGTGCCGGGATCGGCTCCCGGTCCGCCGCCGAGCAGCAGGATGCCGCCGAGGCGGGCGGCGTGCTCGAAGCCGGCGACGGTGGCGATGCGCGAGCGGTCGGCGACCAGAGCCACCGAGGCGTCCAGCGCCTCGTCGGTGCCCGCCGTGTCCAGCGCGACGTCGACGCCGCCGGGGGCCAGGAGGCGCACGCGCTCCTCCAGCCCGGCGCCGTAGCGGACCGGCTCCGCGCCGAAGCGGCGGACGACCTCCTCGCCGCGCTCGCTCGTGGTGCCCAGCACCCGTGCTCCGCGGGCGACCGCGAGCTGCACCGCGAGCGAGCCGACGGCTCCGCTCGCCCCGTGCACCAGGACGGTGTCCCCGGAGGAGACGCGGGTGGCCTCGACGAGGTGCTCGGCGGTCGTCCCGGCCAGCAGCAGGCCCGCGGCCGCCGCCCAGCCGAGCCCGGCGGGCTTGGGCAGGACCGCGCTCGCGGGCGCGACCAGCTCGGCGGAGTAGCCGCCGGAGACCCGGAACGCCACGACCTCGTCGCCCACGCGGATCTGGCCGAGCGGCCCCTCGGCCCCCTCGCCGACCGCGGTCACGACTCCGGAGACCTCGCTGCCCGGCCGGACCGGCACCCGACCGCGCCCGAACATCCCGCGCAGGAGCTTCGCATCGGCCGGGTTCACGCCCGCGGCGCGCACCGCGATCCGCACCCTGCCGGGCGTCGGCTCCCCCGGATCGACCTCGACGGCGCGCAGCGCCTCCGGCCCGTCGAATCCCTCGGCCTGCATCGCGACGACCATGCGTCCGCCTCCCGTCCCCGGGCGCCTGCGCACCCGAGCGCGACGCTAGCAGCAGCGTCCGATCCCCGGACCCCCTGCGGAGAGCGCGGCAGCCGACCGAGAACGCCCGTTCTGGTAGCGCCTACCATGGAGGGATGTCCCCGATCCTCGACGAGCGCCCTCCCCGCGAGGCGATCCTCGCGGCCGCCGACCGGCTCTACTACGAGCGCGGCATCCAGTCCGTGGGGATGGACGAGCTCCGCACGGCCGCGGGCGTCTCGCTGAAGCGCCTCTACTCGGAGTTCCCGAGCAAGGAGTCGGTGGTGGTCGCCGTCCTGCACGGCCGGCACGAGCAGTGGACCCTCGGCGTGACCACCCGGGTCGCCGCGGCGGACGGACCTCGCGGCAAGCTGCTCGCGATCTACGACTTCCTCTTCGACTGGTTCTCCGAGGACTCGTTCCGCGGCTGCGGCTTCATCAACGCCTTCGGGGAGCTCGGCTCGTCGAACCCGATGGTCGCCGAGATGGCGCGCGACCACAAGGAGACGTTCCAGCGCTTCCTCGCGACCCTCGCCGAGGAGGCGGGTGGCGGCGCCGAGCTCGCCGCGCAGCTCGCGATCCTCGCCGAGGGCGCCCAGACCACCGCGGCCATCGCCGGAACCCCGGAGGCCGCCCTGCACGCGCGTCGCGCCGCCGAGATCCTCATCGACGCGGAGACGCGCCCCGTCTGAGGCGCGCCGCGCTCGGGATCAGGCCTCGCCGCCCCCGGGCGGGCCGACCACCAGCAGCGCCGCGAAGACGACGGCGACCAGAGCCAGGACCAGCGCCCCGGCGAGCACGGGCCGCGCGAGCGCCCAGCGGAGGAGCCGGCTCGTCACGCGCCGGTCGCGCGGGTCGTCCGTGGCGTGCGTCCGCCACGGGCCCTCCAGCAGGCCGCGGCGCTCGAAGCCGCGCTCCAGCGGGACCGTCGCGTAGGGCACGACCGCGCTGACGACCGCGAGCGCCGTCGCGCCCGCCGACCACCGCTGGTTCACCGCGAGCACCAGGGCCGCGGCTCCGTAGGCGAGGAACGCGAACCCGTGGATCGGCCCGGCGACGCTCACCGGCCAGTCGCCGGCTCCGGCCGCGTACTTCAGCAGCATCCCGACGATCAGGAGAGTCCAGGTCACCGCCTCGACGATCGACAGCAGGCGGAAGAGGCGGCGCGGGCTCATGGGATCGGCTCCGTTCGGTCCGCGGCGACGCGGCTCGGGGTCGGTCGAGGGTCGCCCGGAGCCTACGGGAGCACGCTCGCGAGGAACCTGAGCGGACGAGGACCGCTCGGGGCGCTCAGCCCAGCCAGCCGGTGAGCGAGAGGGCCGTCACCGCGCCGACCAGGCCCGCGGCGACGAGGGCGACCGTGCCCGTGACTCCGCTGCGGGAGGGGGCTGCGGCGGGGCCGCCGGCCAGGCGCGCCCAGAGCCGGCGTGCCACCTCCTCGACGGAGGGGCGGTCGGCCGGATCGAGAGCGGTCATCGCGGTCAGCAGCTCGCGCCACTCCGCCGGGACCGTCTCCGGGACGACGGGCGCGTGGTGGAGGCGCTGGATCGAGATCTCGAGCGTCGTGCCGATGTAGGCCCTGCGGCCCGAGACGGCCTCGAGGAGGACCAGCCCGAGCGAGTAGACGTCGGACGCCGGTCCGACCGGGCCGGAGCCGAGGCTCTCGGGGCTGAGGTACGCGGCGGTGCCCACCAGCACGTCGGAGCGGGTGAGCCGGGCGTCGTCGACCGAGCGGGCGATCCCGAAGTCGCTGAGCTTGGCCTCGTGCGCGGAGAAGCCGGATGCGGTGGCGCGCGAGCGGACGAGGACGTTCTCGGGCTTCACGTCGCGGTGGAGGACGCCCTGCGCGTGCAGGTGCGCGAGAGCGTCGGCCACTTGAGCGCCGACCTCCGCGATGAGCCGCGGATCGCCGGAGCCGAACCAGTCGGCCGCCGGGTCGCTGCGGTCGAAGTACTCGAGGACGAGGAACGCGAGGTCGCCCTCCTCGCCGGGGATCTCGCCCTGGTCGAGGACGTCCACCACGGAGGCGTGACGCGAGTCGATCAGGAAGCGGATCTCGCGCTCGCGACGCGCCCGCTCGTTGGGGGTATCCGGGACGCCGCGGTGGACCTTGACCGCGACCTGGCGGGCGAGGCGGAGGTCGCGGGCGCGGTAGACGACGGCGCTGCCGCCCTCCCCCACCCGCTCGAGCACGAGGTAGCGACCGGCCAGGGTGGAGCCGACCAGCGGATCCACGACGTCGGCGGGGAGCGGCTGCAGGCGGTCGAGTTCGTCCAGCACGGGCAGCTCCCTTCGCGAATGAGTCACTAGCTCGTCTAACTAGTAGTCCCTTCGTAGTGGTCGCCGCCCTTCCAGGCAAGCACCTCGGGGGAGGTTGGCTTGTCTAGATGTTCTTGCTACGAGACTGTCTAGACTGTTCGGCATGGATGAGGTCACGCTGAAGCGACCCGGGGCCTTCTGGTTCTCGGGTGAGGCGACCGAGCCCGGAGCGGTGGAGGTCCTCGCCGCGATGCGCGCCTTCCGCACGGCGGAGGCCGCGATGCGCCGACGGACCCGCGGATCCATGGGCATGGGCGAGAACGACCTGCTGGCCGTGCAGTTCCTCATGCGCCGCCAGCAGAAGGGCGTGCACGTCAGCCCGAAGGACCTGGCCTCCTACCTCGGCATCTCCTCCGCCTCCACGACCGTGCTGATCGACCGGCTGGTCAAGAGCGGGCACGTGGTCAGGGAGCCGCACCCGAGCGACCGCCGGGCCATCCGCATCGTCGCCACCCCCACCTCCCACCGCGAGGTGCGCGAGACGCTCGACGAGATGCACCGCCGCATGCTCGAGGCGGCCGAGACGCTCAACCCCTCCGAGGCCGGGACCGTCATCCGCTTCCTGCAGACGATGCGCGACATCGTCGAGCGCCCGGCCGACTCCGAGACGGTCGACGCCGCCCAGGAGCTCGCGGGCGAGCCGATCGGCGAGTACGCCGACGGCGTGCTGGAGCAGCGCCGCGCCTGACCGGCGTCCCCGCGGCCGTGGCCGCGCGTCCCCAGGAGTTCACTCCGAGGGTCTTCTGCCGCGCCCCGGATCCGTCGGAGAATCGAGTCGTCCGGCGGCGATGGACAGAAAACGCACTCCGCGACGTAAGTAGCTAGCTCAACTAGTAGGAAGTCTTTCTAGCGATATAGAGTGACGGACGTCAGCCACTCGCACGTCAGATCGGAGCACACCATGGGCAACATCCTGTACGGCACTCCCCCCGCCGCCATCGAGGTCGAGGACCGCGCCCTCGCCCACCTCCAGATCGTCATCATCAACAAGTTCCGCCGCGACGAGCGCTTCCTGCTCACCCTCGACGCGAGCCCCCAGGCCGGCACCGGCCGCCGCGGCGTGTGGATGCATCCGACCATCCCGATCCAGTTCGAGTTCAAGGGCAGCCGCCAGCCCACGATCAACCCGGAGTGGGTCGAGGCCCTCATGGAGCGCGCCAACAGCGGCGCCGGCCTCCGCATCGTGCCCGAGCCGACGAGCAACGCCGCCGTCCCGCTGCGCCGCGCCGAGCCCGCCGCCTGACCCTCCGCGCCGGAGCCGCTCCCGATCAGGCGCCGCCGCCGCACACCGACACGACCCGCCTTCCCGCCCGGGAGGCGGGTTCCGTCGTCTCCGGGCCTGAGAACCCCGGGAGCGCGCTCGCAAGTGGTTGACATTCCGCGCCACGGTCAGGGTCGCAGTCTTACACTGCTCCTGCGGCACGGGGTCGTTCCGGCGGGCTCGTCCCTGCTGTCGCACGCATGACCGGCCGCCGGCCGCTCGGGCCCCCCTCTCGAGCGACCGGCGGACGGCTGCGCGGCGCACCCGAAGCGCCGTCCGCGAGGTCCGCCGGAACCAGGAGCGGCCAGATGACCCACGGAACGAACAGCCTCACCACCACCGTCGACGAGGTGCGCCCGGGCGACCTCTTCTGCGCCGTCGTCGCCCACGAGACCGAGCAGTGGCGCGTCGTCGCCGTCCTCGGCATCCGCGTCCTCGCCGAGCGGGTCTCCGGAGGAGACCGCCGCAGCTTCACGCTCCGCTTCGTGCGCCACCAGCTCTCGCCGGACGTGCTCATCGCGAGGGGCGCCGCAGCGAACCGCTAGGGGATCAGGCGCTCCGCGCGGTAGCGGTCGAAGAGCGCCGTGAACGAGTCGACCGTCCGGTGGAACGCCGTGAAGCCGGCGAGGCGGGACTTGCCGATGTCGGTGACGACCTCGAGGTTCCGGCCGAGGTCGGCGTCGGTGTGCCACCAGGAGGCGACGCGGGAGAGGTCGGGCTCGATCAGCCCGTGCTCGTCGACGAGGCGCCGCCAGACGGGCTCGGCACCGGCCATCTGCTGCTCGAGCGGCTGCGGCTCCTCCCCCGGGCCGACCGGCTCGACGCCGAAGTGCTCCGCGATCCGGGTCCACATCCAGCGCCAGCGGAAGACGTCGCCGTTGACCACGTTGAAGGCCTGGTCGCGGCCCGCCTCCGACGTCGACGCCCAGAGCATCTGCTCGGCGAGGATCGTCGCGTCGGTCATGTCGGTGAGTCCGTTCCACTGCGTCAGCGAGCCGGGGAACACGAGCGGGGTGCCCTCGGCACGGTGGATCGACGCAGCGACCGCGAGGGTCAGCCCCATGTTCATCGCGTTGCCGACGGCGTGCCCGATGACCGTGTGCGAGCGGTGCACCGACCAGGTGAACCCGGCGCGCCCGGCCGCGGCGAAGAGCTCGTCCTCCTGCGCGTAGTAGAAGTTCGGGGCGTCGAGGCGCTCCTCCTCCTCGTGGAACGGGGTGTCGGGCATCGCGCCCTGCCCGTACGCCTCGAACGGGCCGAGGTAGTGCTTGAGGCCGGTCACCAGCGCGACGTGCTCGACGGGAGCGTGCGCGAGCGCGGCGAGGAGGTCGCGGACCATGCCGCTGTTGACCGCGATGTTCTCCTCCTCCGTCGCCTGGCGCGACCAGGCGGTGAAGAAGACGTGCGTGGGGCGCTGGTCGGCGAGCACGCGGGCCAGGTCCTCGGCGGAGCGCAGGTCGGCGGCGAGCGGAGTGACGCCGGGGCGCGCGTCGATCGGGCGGCGCGAGAGGGCGGTCACCGGCCACCCCTGCTCGGTGAGCAGGTCGACGAGGGCGGAGCCGCCGATGCCCGTCGCACCGACGACGAGGGCGCTGCGGGGGTCGGACGGGGGGACGGGAGTGGTGGAGGACATCCCCTGGACCAACAGCCCCGGGGGCGAGGCATTCCCCGATCCGGGCGTCACGGAGGGACACCGGAGGTCACGGAGGGACACCGGGCGTCACGGGCGGACCGCGGACCGGGCTCCTCCCCTACCGTCGAGTACGAGCCGCCCGGAATGGGCGCAGCGGAACAGGAGCCGACGATGACCGCGACCGATCTGCGGGCCGTGCCCGAGGTGGACTACGAGGAGCTGGCGGGGCGGTTCCGGCCGCTGTTCGCCGAGATCGCGGCGGGAGCGGCGGCGCGGGAGAGCGCACGCGAGCTGCCGGTCGCGCAGATCCGAGCGCTGGCGGACGCCGGGTTCGGCGCGGTGCGCGTGCCGCTGGAGTCCGGCGGGGCCGGCGCGAGCCTCCCCCAGCTGTTCCGCCTGCTGACGGAGCTGGCCGCCGCCGACTCCAACCTGCCCCAGGCGCTCCGCGGCCACTTCGCCCTGGTCGAGGACCGGCTGCTCGCGACCGACGGGACCCGCGAGCGCTGGCTCCGGCGCTTCGCCGACGGCGAGCTCGGCGGCAACGCCTGGACCGAGGTCGGCACGGTCGCGATCGGCGACGTGCAGACGAAGGTCGCTCCGGTCGAGGGCGACCCGACGCGGTTCACGGTGACCGGCACGAAGTACTACTCCACCGGCAGCGTCTTCGCCGACTGGATCGACACCTTCGCCCAGCGCACCGACACCGGGCAGAAGGTGATCGCGATCGTCGACGCTCGCCAGGCGGGCGTCGAGCACGCCGACGACTGGGACGGCTTCGGCCAGCGCACCACAGGCTCGGGGACGAGCACCTTCACGGAGGCGGTGGTCGCGGCCGAGGACGTGATCGACTTCGAGACCCGGTTCCGCTACCAGACCGCGTTCTACCAGGCGGTGCTGCTGGCCGTGCTGGCGGGCTCGATCGCGGGGGCCGAGCGCGAGATCGCAGCCGAGGTGCGGGCGCGGACCCGGATCTTCTCGCACGGGAACGCCGAGTCGTTCGCGGCGGATCCGCAGATCCTGCAGGTGGTGGGACAGGTCTCGGCCGCCGCCTATGCGGGAGCGGCGATCGTGGAGCGCGCGGCGGTCGCGCTGCAGCGGGCGCACGAGGCGGCCCTCGACGGCGACCCGCTCGAGGACGAGCGGCAGAACGACCTCGCCGAGCTCGAGACGGCGCAGGCCCAGATCGTCCTGACGCAACTGGCCACCCGGGCGACCTCCGACCTCTTCGACGCGCTGGGCGCCTCCGGGGTGAGCACCCGCAAGAACCTCGACCGGCACTGGCGCAACGCGCGCACGGCCGCGAGCCACAATCCGTGGGTGTTCAAGGCGCGGATCGTCGGCGACCACGCAGTCAACGGCACCGTGCCGCCGCGGGTCTGGGCGATCGGCGCGGGGCCGAAGCGTTAGTCGCCCCCGGCGCCGGCCGGGGGCGGTGGACAGCCGACAAGGGCGGAGGAGAGGATCGAGGGGGCGGCGACGCGGCCGCCGCGGACGAGGGGGCTCGCGATGATCCGGACGACGACCGCGAGGGGCGCTGGTGCGCTGCTCGCTTGCGGGGCGGGGCTGCTCGCGCTGAGCGGCTGCACGGGAAGCGCCGACGAGGGGACCGCCCCGACGACCGCTCCACCGCTGGTCTCGAGCGCACCGACGACGAGCAGTGCCGTGCCGACCGCTAGCGCCGGCAGCGCGACTCCGCTGCCCACCGCGACCCCGGCCACCGCCCTGCTCCCCTGCGAGGACCTGCTCACCGCCGACGAGGAGGGGTCGCTCGCCGAGGACGGTCTCGCCCCCTCGCCCGAGGCGACGGTCTACGACGCCGACTACCCCGTCGTGCAGGAGATCGCCGAGGACGGGGTGCTCTGCCGGTGGAGCGGCCAGGGCGACGTGTCGGTCGTGGTCGGGCAGCTGGCGGTCCCGGACGCGGAGTGGCCTGACCGGAGCGCCGCGCTCCTCGCCGACGGGTTCACCGCCGACGACACCGCGGCTCCGGGCTTCCTCGACGGGCCCGACGGACCGGACGAGAGCTACCCCGGCCGCGGCGTCCTCCACCGCGACGGCGTCCTCTACTACGTGAGCTACCCCGGGATCGTCGGCTCGATCGTGCCGCTCTCCGGCTGAGGCGGCGGATCGAGAGCCCAGGGCGGGCGCCCGTGGACGGCACTGCTCCCCGTGGTCAATTGCTCGCCGTGGTGGTCGAACGACAGCGGGACTCCCGCCTCGGCGCACTCACGGCCGATCAGGTCCATGGCGTTCCAGAAGTACTCGCTCGCTCGTCGATCCCCGGAGATCGCGGAGAGCAGATTGCTCGTGGCGAGACGAGCAGCGTCGGACGCGATCGAGTTCGAGGAGCTCTCGTCGAAGCCCTCGAGGGCTTCGCGAAACGGTGGACGCAGAACGGGATCGAGTTCCGGCGCGTAGTCGTTCCACGTGCGCTCGAGCGGGACACAGGGAGCGGCCTCCTGATCGCCTCCCGGCTCGGTGCAGCCCACGAGGAGCAGCACGGATACGAGTACCGCCGATGAGGCGGTCGTGCGGTCCACCATCGTTCATCGCTCGATGTGCATCGTCCCCGTCGTGACCCAGACCGCGCAGGCCTTCTTGCGATATTCCGGGGCACTGGTCTCGACGATGTGATCGCAGGTCGAGACGCCGGTGTACCACTTCACGCACCCCCCTAGAAACTCGTCCTCGCAGTTCTTGTTCGGCTGAATCGGAGCGGCCGTGGCCACCTGCGCCCCGAGAACCGACGTCAGCGCCAGCGCGACGACAGCGAGACCGGACCCGAACCACAGAGAACTCTTCATGACGTCTCCTCATTCGCCGGCAGATCCATCGGGTCCTGGGACCGTATCCATCGCGGAGAGGGTGTCGGACGGTCGGCGCGAACTCGACACATGGAGGCGCGGGCCGGGCCCTCGAGAAGGGGTAGCGTCGACAGGTGCGATTCCCGTGGCGTTCCCGAGACAGCGAGCGACTGCCGCGGGACGTGCTCGTGCTGGGGGTCGTCGCCTTCTTCGTGATGCTGGGGTTCGGCGTCGTCGTGCCGGTGCTGCCGACCTACGTGCGCAGCTTCGGCGTCGACTACACGGCGGTCGGCGCGGTCGTCTCGGCGTTCGCGCTGATGCGGCTGGTCGCGAATCCGTTCGTGGGGCCGCTCGTCGACCGGTTCGGCGAGCGGGTCGTGCTCGCCGTCGGCATCGGCATCGTCGCGCTCTCCTCGGCGCTGGTCGGCTTCGCCTCCGACTACCCGCACCTCCTCCTGCTGCGCGGAGTCGGCGGCATCGGCTCCGCGATGTTCTCCGTCGCGGCGATGACGCTCCTCCTGCGCACCGCGAGCCCGGAGCGGCGCGGCCGCTCGATCGGCTTCTACCAGGGCGGTTTCCTGCTCGGCGGCATGGCGGGCCCCGCGGTGGGCGGCGTGCTCACGGCGATCTCGCTCACCGCCCCCTTCTTCTTCTACGCCGGCACGCTCGCGATCGCGGGGCTCGTCGGGCTGATCCTGCTGCAGCGGCCGGAGCGCGACGCGGCACCGTCCGCCGCGGCGAGGACGAAGCCGCTGCGCGAGGTGGCTCGCGACCGCCGGTACCAGAGCGCGGTGCTGGCGAACTTCGCCCTCGGCTGGTCGGCGATGGGCGTCCGCGCGACGCTCGTCCCCGTGCTCGTCGTCGAGGGGCTCGGCGGGCAGCCCGCCTGGACCGGCATCGCCTTCGCGATCGCCGCGGTGGTGCAGACGATCGCGCTAGCACCCGCCGGCCGCTTCGTCGACACGGTCGGCCGGCGCCCGGCGCTGATCGGCGGATTCTCCGTCGCGGCGGTGGCGATGCTGGCGATGCCGTTCGTCTCGGAGCTGTGGCTGCTCGTCGTGCTGCTCTGCGTCTACGGAGCGGCGGCCGCCTTCATGGGCACGGCCCCGGGTGCGCTGGTCGGTGACGCCGCGGGCGAGCGCGGCGGCAAGCCGGTCTCGGTGTTCCAGGCCGCGTCCGACCTGGGCGGCGTGATCGGGCCGCTGCTCGCAGGCGCTCTCGCCGACGCCGCATCGCCGACCGCGGCCTTCGCCTCCGCCTTCGTGCTGCTGGCGGCGAGCGCGCTGCTCGGCCTGCGGATCCCGCGCTCGCGGATCGCCTAGCTGTTCCGCCCGCGGGCGTCGACGGGCCAGACGGCGCCGCCGCCGTCGCGGAGGAGGACGCGGTACTCGTCGGCCAGGTTCACCGCGACGCAGACGTGGTTCGGCGCGATCCGCACCCGCGTCCCCACGGGCAGGTCGACACCGGTGATCGTCGCATGGTGCTCCGAGAGCACCGGGATGCGCGCCTCCGGGTGCTCCGGGAGGCGGCCGAAGCCGCTCGAGGCCGCGCCACGATCGGAGGAGAGCACCTTGCTTCCCGCGTCGGCGATCAGGTGGTCGCCGCGGCGGGACACGATCGTGGCGAGGACGGTGACGGCGATGTCCCCGGGCGTCATCGTGCCGATCTCCCACTGCTGGGCGTCGCCGAGGGCCGAGACCCCGGGGCGCAGCTCCGTGAGCACCGAGGAGTCGGCGAACGCGGCCGAGGGGGTCGAGCCTCCGCTGACCACGCGGGCCTCGACTCCGGACGCCGCGAGGGACGCGACCGACTCGGCGAGCGCGCGCGCCTCGTCGCGGGCGGCCGCCGCTCCGTTGCCGGCCGCGTAGCTGTGGCCGGGGAAGGTGAAGACGCCGGCGACGTCGAGCCCGGCCGAGACGGCGGCCGCGGCGATCGCGCCGGCCTCGGCGGGGAGCACGCCGCTGCGGTGGTGGCCGGAGTCGATCTCGACGACGACCTCGAGCCCCTCGCGCTCGGGCAGGGCCGCGGCCAGGCGCTCGGCCGACTCCGCCGAGTCGACGCCGACCCGCACACGGGCGCTCGCGAGGACGTGGCGGAGCCGCCCGGCGCGCTCGGCGTCGAGCCAGAGCGGGTAGGCGATGAAGAGGTCGCGGATCCCTCCCGCGGCGAAGACCTCGGCCTCCGAGACGGTCGCGACCGTGAGCCCGACGGCCCCCGCGGCGAGCTGGCGCCGGGCGATCTCGAGCGACTTGTGCGTCTTCGCGTGGGGGCGGAGCGCCAGGCCCCGCTCGCGGGCCGCCGCGGCAACGGCGGCGATGTCGCGGTCGAGCACCGCCTCGTCGAGCACCAGCGCCGGAGTGGCGAGAGCGTCGAGCACGGCGGAGCGGGCGGAGGAGTCGGCGGCGGCGGTATCGACGGTCACTCGCCGAGCCTAGGCCGCACCACCGGCCCGCGTCCGGCCGTCAGGGCGGCCTCGGGCCGGTCCGCCGCCCGGTCGTCGAGCCCCGCGGAAGGCCCCGCGGAAGGATCCCGTCGAGCAGGACACGTCGTCGACTTCGGAGGCGGCCGCGCCGCTCCGCTCCATCGCCGTCTTCCGGATCGCCCACCTCTCCGCCGGGACGCTCTCGACGACGCTCCTGGGCTTCGACGTGGTCGGGCTGAGCACTCTCGTCCACTGACCGTTCATCCACCGCGGGATGCGGGGAGGACCCCGGCGCTGCCAGGCTGAGCGGATGACTCCGCAGTCCTCCCGCCTCCGGCCCTTCGGCCCGTCCGGCGCCACCGTCACCCGGCTGACCCTCGGCACCTCCTGGCGCCCCGATCGCGTCGCCGACCTCGACCGGGTGCCGGCCCTCGAGCGCGTCCTCGACTCCGACGCCGCCACCCGCGCCGTCTCCGTCGTCGACACGTCCAACGAGTACGCCGGCGGCCACAGCGAGCGCCTGATCGGCGAGGCCCTGCAGGCCCGCGGCGGCGTCCCCGAGGGGATCACCGTGGTCACCAAGCTCGACCGCGACCCGAGCACCGGCAGCTACTCGGCCGAGCGGATGCGCCGCAGCCTCGACGAGAGCCGCGAGCGCCTCGGGATGGACGTCCTCCCCCTGCTCTACCTGCACGACCCGGAGCGCATCTCGTACGACGAGGCCTTCGCCGAGGACGGCCCGGTCCGCGCGCTCGTCGCGATGAAGGAGGCGGGCGTCGCCCTCTCGATCGGGATCTCCGGCGGACCCGCGCCGATGCTGCGCCACTACGTCGACACCGGCCTGTTCGACGCCGTGATCACCCACAACCGCTTCACGCTGGTCGACCGCTCCTCCGAGGAGCTGATCGACGCGTCCGTCGACCGCGGCGTGATCGTGGTCAACGCGGCGGTCTACGGCGGAGGCGCCCTCGCACGCTGGCCGGAGCCGGTCGCCTCCTACGCCTACCAGCCGGCGCCGCGCGAGATCGTCGACGCCGTCGCGGCGATGGGAGCGGCCTGCGACCGGGCGGGCGTGCCGCTCGCCGCCGCCGCGCTGCAGTTCTCGACGCGCGACCCCCGCGTGACGACGACGGTCGTCGGCGCCACCTCCGCCGAGCACTACGACTCCTTCGCGGCCGACGACGCGCTCGAGATCCCCGACGCGCTGTTCGAGGAGCTGGAGTCGCTCGCTCCGCCGAGCACCGTCTGGCAGGACGCGCCCGGGTCGACCTGGCCGCGCTGATCCGGGCATAGCCGGGCTCTCCTCCCGGTTGGAGCACGTGACCCCCTCCGCGAGATGCCGCCGGCGTGCGCCCTCACCGGCGTATCGCGTACCGAAGCGGCGTTCCGCGGAGAAGCACGACAGGAGAGACATGACCGACACCGCCTTGTTCCAGCCGCTGACGCTCCGCTCGAGGACCGCGCGCAACCGCCTCTGGGCGGCACCGATGTGCCAGTACTCGGTGGAGGCGCAGGACGGCGTGCCCACCTCGTGGCACCTCGTGCACCTCGGCGGGCTCGCGCGCGGCGGGTCGGGCGTCGTCATCGCGGAGGCCACCGCCGTCGTCCCCGAGGGGCGGATCAGCCCCTGGGACACCGGGCTGTGGAACGACGAGCAGCGCGACGCCTGGGCTCCGATCGTCGAGTTCGTGCACGGGCAGGGCGCGCTCGCGGGCGTGCAGCTCGCCCACGCGGGCCGGAAGGCGTCGACCTACCGCGAGTGGAGCGGACGCGGATCCGTGCCGCTGGAGGACGGCGGCTGGCCGACCGTCGCTCCCTCGGCCGTCGCGTTCGAGGGCTACGCGGAGCCGCGCGAACTGGCGGCGGAGGAGCTGCCCGGCCTCGTCGAGGCGTTCCGCACCTCCGCCCGCCGCGCCGCGGACGCCGGCTTCGACGTGATCGAGCTGCACGCCGCGCACGGGTACCTGCTCCACCAGTTCCTGTCGCCGCTCTCGAACACCCGCGAGGACTCCTACGGCGGCTCGCTCCAGAACCGGGCGCGCCTGCTGCTCGAGGTCGTCCGCGCGGTCCGCGCCGAGATCGGGGAGCTCGTGCTGCTCGTCCGCTTCTCCGCGACCGACTGGGCCGAGGGCGGCTGGACGCTGGAGGAGACGATCACCGTCTCGGAGTGGGCGCGCGCCGAGGGCGTGGACCTCTTCGACGTGTCGACCGGCGGACTCGTGCACGCCAGCATCCCGGTGGCGCCGCTCTATCAGGTGCCGTTCGCGCGCGACCTGCGGAAGGCGACCGGTGCGCTGGTCGGTGCCGTGGGACTCATCACCACGGCGGAGCAGGCGGAGGGCGTGGTCGCGAACGGCGACGCCGACGTCGTGCTGCTCGCGCGCGAGCTGCTGCGCGATGCGAACGCACCGGTGCGGATGGCGCACGAGCTCGGCGCGGACCTGCCGGTGCCCCCGCAGTACACCCGGGCCTGGCGCTGAGCCATCAACCGCGAGATGCCACCTGTGCGCACGCCTCGCGGCGTGTCGTGTGCACAAGTGGCATCTCGCGGAGGAGAGCGGTCGGGCTCCCCGGAGGAGAGCGTCAGCTCTCGGAGGGCTCCTCGGGAGCGTCCTCCTCGGGGTTGAAGTGCGAGTCTCCGGAGACCCCCACCGCCAGCCCGTCCTCGGAGTGCGGGATGGTCTCGTCGTCGCCGAGACCGTTCGCCTTCTTCTCGCCCTCGGACGAGGCGGCTGCGTCGGTCACGGCTCAGGCCTCGACGTCGCCGCGCCAGGCACCGTCAGGGGTGCCCTGCTTCTCGATGTACTCCTTGAAGTTGTTCAGGTCCTTCTTCACGGCGTGGCTGCCGGCGCCGACGAGCGAGCCGAGCGTCTCGAGGAAGCCCTTCGGCTCCCAGTCGAGCTGCACGGTGACGCGGGTCTCGGTGTCGGAGAGCTTGTGGAAGGTGACGACGCCGGCGTGGTCGGTCTCGCCGCCGGTGCTGTTCCAGGCGACGCGCTCGTCGGGGTGCTGCTCGGTGATGTTCGCCTCGAACTCGCGCTCGACGGGGCCGACCTTCACCTTCCAGACGGTGAGGGTGTCGGTGACCTGCTGGATCGACTCGACCTCGTCGAGGAAGCGCGGGAACTCCTCGAACTGGGTCCACTGGTTGTAGGCGACGGACACGGGGACGTTGACGTCGACGGTCTCGATGATCTGCGGCACGGTGGTGCTCCTTGCTGTCTCACTCGGTGTGCGGCGTTCCGCTGCTGCGGTCGTCACGCTCGACGTTAGGCGGGAGCCGCCTGGGAGCGCACCGGGTTGCGGACTCCCTCGAACGTGGTAAGCGGGCGCGTCGCTCCGGCGCGCAAGCAGAGACGGCTCCGGCCGGCGCCGAGCCGCCGCCGTGCGCGCTGGGACGGCCGCGGGAGGGCGGCGTCCGGACGGCACGGCGGCGTCTCGGGAGCGGCAGGACGGGGCTGGCCGCGGTCAGCGGTCCTGCGGGTCGCCGCCGAGCTGGCCGATGGCGGGGAGGGGGCCGCCGTCGTCGGCGCCGGTGCGGCGCCAGCGGGCGATGGCGTTGCCCAGGTGGTAGATCACGAGGGCGGCGCCGGCGCCGAGGACGATGCCGCCGAGCTCGAAGCCGCCGGAGGAGAACGAGAAGCCGGCGATCGCGATCACGAGGGAGACCGCGGCGGTGTACTGGTTGACCGGGCGCGAGAAGTCGACGCGGTTGTCGATCCAGATCTTGATGCCGATCACGCCGATCAGGCCGTAGAGCGCGGTGGTGGCGCCGCCCAGGACTCCGGCCGGGATCGAGTTGAAGACGGCGCCGACCTTGGGCGAGAGGCTGAGCAGGATCGCGGTGACGCCGGCGACCCAGTAGGCGGCCGTCGAGTACACGCGGGTGGCCGCCATCACTCCGATGTTCTCGCCGTAGGTCGTGGTGCCGGAGCCGCCGAAGGCGCCGGAGAGGGTGGTCGCCACACCGTCCGCGATCAGGGCCCGGCCGGTGCTGGCGTTGGCGGAGGCGTCGGTCATCGTCGCGACGCCGCGGACGTGTCCGACGTTCTCGGCGATGAGGACGAGCACGACAGGCAGGAACATCGCGATGCCCGACCACGTGGATCCGGAGGCGAAGTCGGGGAAGGTGAACGGCGGCAGCCCGAACCAGTCGGCCGCACCGACCGCGGAGTAGTCGATCTCGTTCCGCAGCAGGGCGACGACGTAGCCGATGACCACGCCGAGGAAGATCGAGACGCGGCCGAGGAAACCGCGGAGGAACACGCTCGACAGGATGATCGCGGCGAGCGTGATCGTCCCGGTGATCGGCGCCTGCTTGAAGCTGAGGTACGCGGTCGGAGCCAGGTTGAACCCGATCAGGGCCACGATCGCGCCGGCGACGACCGGCGGCATCAGCCTGTCGATCCAGCCCAGGCCGACGACCTGCACGAGGACGCCGACGGCAGCCAGGAGGAGGCCCACGGCGACGACTCCGGCGAGCGCCGACCCCGTCCCTCCGACGGCGGTCGCGGCGGTGACGGGCGCGATGAACGCGAAGCTCGAGCCGAGGTAGCTGGGGAGCCGGTTGCGCGTGATCAGGAGGAACAGCAGCGTCCCGACTCCGGAGAAGAGCAGGGTCGTGGCGACCGGGAACCCGGTGAGCACGGGCACGAGGAACGTCGCTCCGAACATGGCGACGACGTGCTGGATTCCGATGGCGATCGTGGCCGGCCAGGCGAGCCGCTCGCCGGGGGCGACGACGGCGCCGGGCTCGACGGTGCGGCCGTCTCCGTGCAGGGTCCAGATGGGCATGGGGCTCCTCGGCGGGGAAGGGAGGCGGGGGTCGACGTTCACAGTAGCGAGGGGTCTGGCCGTGCCGCGGCACCCGACCTACGATCGGGCCATGGACGGAGCGCGGCGTCTCGGCGAGGAGGAGTTCTCCGCGCACCTCGCCGAGCGGGTCGCGCGGATCCGCGGGTCGTTCGGCGACCTCCCGCTCTGGGCGGTCTCGGGCTGGAGCGGTCCGCGCCTGCTGGCGGAGTGGACGCTGACGGGCGGCCCCCGGGGGCTCTCGTTCCTCGCCGACGAGGCGGTCCCGGGCGGGCCGGGGCCCTCCGTCGAGATCCGCACGACCCTCGGCGATCCGCGGCACGACGTCGCGCTGCTCTGCTGCCGGGAGGAGGCGCCCGTCTCGTTCGTGCAGCCGGAGGCGCTGCCCGCTCCTACGCGGATCGCGGAGATCCCCGTCGACGGGGCTCCGGAGCCCTTCGAGGTGTGGGAGGGAGCCGGGGCCGTGCGCGCGGCCGCGTGGGTGCGCGGGCACGTCCTCACGCTGGAGTGCCGCGGAGTCGATCTGGACGCTCTCGCGCTGGACGAGGTGGACGACATCGAGCCGTTCGTGGCCGGCTGGCTGGAGTTCGTCGGCGCCTCGCGGCGTTGAGCGACGACCCGCGCTCCCGCGCTGCTGGGAGAGCGCGGAGTCCCACCCGGCGCGCCGGTGAAAGATGTGCGCCGATCCCGGACAGGAGGGAGCATGAGGCACATGCCAGCTCCCCTCGCGGGTCCCGACCGGTTCGCCGCGGTCGCCGCCGCGGTCGCCGATCCCGTCCGCCGCTACCTCTGGCGGCGCACCGACTCCGCCACCGCCGACGACGTGCTCGCCGCGACGCTCTCGGTGCTCTGGCGCCGCAGCGCCGACGTGCCCGAGGACGACCCGGTGCCGTGGGCGATCGGCGTCGCCCGGCTCCAGCTGCAGAACGCCCGGCGGATGCAGCGCCGCCAGGTCATGCTCGCCCAGCGGATCGCGGTCGTCGATCCGCCCCAGGTGCAGATCGACGAGGGCGAGGCGTCGGGCGCGGAGGAGACCGTGCGCCTCGTGCTCGCCCGGATGCGCGAGCAGGACGCCGAGCTGCTGCGCCTCTGGGCGTGGGAGGAGCTCGACGTCCGCGGGATCGCCGCGGTCCTCGGAGTCACGGCGAACGCCGTCTCGATCCGCCTCCATCGCGCGCGGCGCCGCTTCGCCGAGCTCTACGACTCCACCGACCCGCACGCGCCCGAAGGGGGACTCCGATGACCGGAACCGACGACGAGGACGTCCGCCGCCTCCTCCGCACGGTCGACCCCGCGCGGAGCCTCCCCGCGCTCGACCGCGACGAGCTCGCCGAGCAGATCGCCGCCGCGACGGGTGAGGGCACGCGGACGGTGCACTCCCGCCGCCGGTCCCCCTGGCTGATCGTGGGAGTCGGCGCGCTGAGCGCCGGGGCCGCCGCCTCCCTCCTGCTGCCCTTCGCGCTCGGCGTGGGCGGGGGCAGCACCTCGACGCTGATCCTGCCGAGCACGGGCGGGCCGATGGCCGCGTGCTCGCCGGTGACGGCCGCCGCGCTGGCCCCCGCTCAGCTCGCGTTCCGGGCCGAGGTCCGCTCGATCGACGGGAGCACCGTCACCCTGCACGTGCTCGAGCGCTACGCGGGCGAGGTCGGCGACGGCGTCACAGTTACCCAGGGCAGGGAGACGGCGGTGGACGGGGCCCCGATCGTGTTCGAGACCGGGGTCGACTACCTGGTCGCGGCCGACGGCGACACGATCCTGACCTGCGGCCTCAGTGGTGAGAGCTCCCCCGAGCTCGCGGCGCTGTACCAGGAGGCGTTCTCGCGGCAGTAGGCGGAGGCGGGTAGCGGCCCGCGCGGGCGGTGGCAAGGGCCTCCCCGATCGGGGGGAGCGGCGCGCAGGCTGAGGCATGGGCCTCTCGGCCCTCCCCCTCCGGTCGCCCGGCGGCGCCCGCGGGCCCTCGGCGACGCCGCCCCGCCCGCCCCGCAGGAGGCCCGCATGCCGGTGTTCCGGCTCCTCGAACCGCTCCACGCCGCCGGTGTCGCGCTCGCCGACCTCGCGAGCGATCGGCTCCGCCTCCACGGCGACGGCTCCGACGTCCGCATCACCGCGGTGACCGTCGCGCACACCGAGGCGGGCCCCGGCGCCCTCTTCGCCGCGCTCCCCGGGAGGAGGAGCCACGGCGCCCGGTTCGCGGCCGACGCGGCGGCGGCAGGAGCGGTCGCCGTGCTCACCGACGCGGGCGGGCTCGACGAGGCGCGCGCCTCCGGACTGCCCGTCCTCCTCAGCGACGACCCCCGCACCGCCCTCGGCCCGGTCGCCGCGCAGGTGTACGGCACGAGGAGCGGACCGGTGCTCCTCGGCGTGACCGGCACCAACGGCAAGACCAGCACCGTGCACCTCCTCGACGCGGTGCTCCGGCAGCTGGGCGTCGTCTCGGGGCTGAGCTCCACCGCCGAGCGCCGCAGCGCCGACCACGTCGTCGCCAGCCGCCTCACCACGCCCGAGGCCTCCGAGCTGCACGCTCTCCTCGCCCGGATGGCGGAGGACGGCGTCGAGGCGGCGGCGATCGAGGTCAGCGCTCAGGCGCTCGTGCGCTCGCGGATGGAGGGGATCATGCTCGACGTCGCCGGGTTCACCAACCTCAGCCACGACCACCTCGACGACTTCGGCGACCTGGACGAGTACCTCCGCGCCAAGCAGCGCCTGTTCACGCCCGAGCGGAGCCGGCGCGGCGTCGTGGTCGTCGACACCGAGGCGGGGCGCCGGGTCGCCCGCGAGGCCTCCGTCCCGGTCGTGACGCTCTCCGCCGGAGACGGAGCCGACTGGCGGATCGACGTGCTCGAGACCGCGGTCGACCGCACCCGCTTCCGGCTCACCGCCCGCGACGGCTGGTCGACGACCACCTCCGTCCCGCTCCTCGGCCGCCACATGGCCTCGAACGCGGCCCTCGCGCTGGTGATGCTGGTCGAGGCGGGCCACGCGCGCGACCGGGTGGCCGCGGCGGTCGGCTCCGGGATCGACGTCACCGTTCCCGGGCGGACGCTGCTCGTGTCCGGCGCCGACGGGCCGCGGGTGTTCCTCGACTTCTCGCACACGCCCGACTCGGTCGCGCGCACGGTCGACGCCCTCCGCGAGGTGACACCCGGCCGCGTGCTCGTCCTCCTCGGCGCCGACGGCGACCGCGACCCGAGCAAGCGCGCGCCGATGGGCCGGGCCGCTGCCGAGCGCGCCGACTTGGTGATCGTCACCGACCACCACCCGCGCTTCGAGGACCCCGCGCGGATCCGCCGCGCCCTGGTCGACGGCGCGCGCCGCGTCGAGCGCTGCGAGGTGCTCGAGATCGCGGAGCCGGCCGACGCCGTCCGCGCCGCGCTGCACCGGGCCGGCCCGTCCGACTCCGTCCTCTGGGTCGGCCCCGGCGACACCGACTACCGCGTGGTCGGCGCCGACGACCTCCCCTACTCCCCCCGCGCCGACACGGCCCGCGCGCTGGCCGAGGCCGGCTGGAGCGTCGACCTGCTTGACTGACCGGGTGTTCTCGACCCTCCCGGTGCGCCGCGTGCAGGCCCGACCCGAGCACCCCGCCGACCTCGCGCGGTGGCCCGCGACGCTCGCGCCCGTGCGGCAGGTGCTGGCCGAGGGCTGGGATCTCGGCCAGGTGACGGTGATCACCGGCGAGAACGGCTCGGGCAAGTCGACGCTGCTCGAGGCGGTCGCCCTCGCCTACGGGCTGAACGCGGAGGGCGGATCCACGGGTGCGATGCACTCCTCCCGCGCCTCGGAGTCGGACCTGGCCGAGCACCTCCAGCTGGTCCGCGGGGCCGGGGCGTCCAAGCGCGGCTTCTTCCTCCGCGCCGAGACGATGCACGGCTTCTTCAGCTACCTGGAGGAGGTGGGGATCGACGGCGGGTACCACGAGCGGAGCCACGGCGAGTCGTTCCTCGACATCGTGGCGAACCGCTCCCGGATCGGCGGACTCTGGCTCCTCGACGAGCCCGAGTCGGCCCTCTCGGTGTCGGGCTGCCTCGCCCTGATCGGGCAGCTGCGCGACCTGGTCGCCGGCGGCTCGCAGGTCGTCCTCTCCACGCACTCGCCGATCCTCGCCGCCCTCCCCGGAGCCGACCTCTACGAGCTCGACGAGACGGGCCTACGCCGCTGCCGCTACGACGACCTCGACCTGGTGCGGACCTGGCGCGGCTTCCTCGACCAGCCGGCCCGCTTCCTGCGGCGGCTGGAGTAGGTCGGAGGGCGCTCGGCCGCGCCGGAACGGGCCGTTCCTGTTCACAAGGAAGGGAGGTAAGTCGGCAGGCCGCCCCGATCTCGCGGATTTCGAGCCGCCCGGGGGAAAGTCTCCGCCGGCACGAGCACGATCAGGCCGCGGAGGCCGCCGTCGGCCGGGCGACCCGGGGCGCCCAGCCCACCGCGATCGCGGCGCCGGCGAGCGCGAGCTGTCCGAGCGGCGGCAGGATCGCCGAGACCAGGGAGCCGTCGCCGCCGGACGTGACGAAGGTGTCGGCGACCGACATCCCGAAGCCGAACCCGGCGAAGAAGCGGAAGACGACGGCGCCGGCCACCAGGGCGAGCATGAGCACCGCGATCCGCCGCGGAGTGAGCGGCGACCTCCGGCCGACGAGGGCGCCGACCGTCACGACGATCGCGGCGGCCGTCCAGAACGCGGCCCACCCGGTGACCCAGATCGCGTGGGAGCCGAACTCGAAGCCGTCGCGCTCGGACATGGTCGCGTAGATCTCCGCCAGGGCCACGCCGGGGACCTTCGCCTGCGGATTCCAGACCAGCAGATCCACGGCACCCACCACCGAGACGCCCGCCACGAGCGCGAGGCCCGCGAGGGCGACGGGGAGGCGCTGAGCGCGGGTCGCCGTCCGCGGTGCGAGGGCGATGGTCCGCGAGCCGCCGAGGACGATCGCCCCGCAGACGAGTCCGGCGAGGGAGACGGGCAGGCCGACGAGGGCGAGGGGTCCGGGGAGGAGGAGGCCGGCCGCGGTGAGCACCGGGCCGACGACGGCGGCGACCAGGGAGATCCGCGCGAGCACCGTGCGGGCCGACGCCGCGGCGCCGAGGAGGTGGACCGCGCCGAGGACCGCGACCGCGACGGCGGCGACGAGCACCGCGGTCTGCACGGCGCCGACGGCGGCCAGGGCTGTGTCGGAGGCGGCACCCGGCTCGGGGACGATCCCGCCGCCGGTCAGCGCGATGCCGCTGAGCATCAGCGCGGCCGCGGCGAAGAGCGCGAGTCCGCGGCGGGCGAGGCGGCGCGGGAGCGTGCCCCGCGCTTCGCCGGTGTGCGCGGGCAGGTCGCGGTCGACGCTCACCAGCAGGGCGAGCGCTCCGAGGACGACGCCGCGCCGGGGCAGTCCCAGCTCGGCGGCTCCGGCCAGGTCGGCCCGCCACTCCTCGAGGTAGCGCTCGCGGGCGAGCGGGGGCAGCAGCAGCGACAGGAGCCGCAGAAGCGCGCTCATGCGGTCGCCTCCGCCGCTCGCGGCGCCGTCCGCGCGGTCGACCGCATCCGCTCGACGGCGGCCCGGGCTGCCGGGGCGCCCTCCGCGGTCAGCTCGTAGAGCCGGCGACGCGGGCCGCTCCGCTCGCTCGCGGCCTCCCACTCCGAGACCACCCAGCCCGCTCCCTCGAGCCGCTCCAGGATCGGGTAGACGCTGCCCGCCGGTCGTCCGGTGGCCTTGATCACGACCATGCCCCAGATCGGGTCGTCGGCATCGAGGAGGGTCCGGAGGACGTCCGCGGTGGCGGACGTGAGGCGAGGGAGTGGCTGCACGGGATTGAGGCTACCTATGTAGAGATAGCCGGGTCAACACAGGCGGGACGGCATCTCTAAGCAATACCGCTCTCTGGATTCTCAGCTGCCTGTCAGCCTCTGACATACTCCGCAGATGACCGAGTTCAACCCCGCCGTATTCCCCGGCTCCGCCCCCTCCGCTCCGAAGAAGACCGGCAACGGGCTGGGCCTCGCCTCCCTCATCATCGGAATCCTCGCGCTCATCGGCGCCCTTATCCCGATCGTCAACTACGCCTCGGGCTTCCTCGCCTTCATCGGACTCGTCCTCGGCATCATCGGCCTCTTCCTCAAGGGCCGCTCTCGCGGCACGGCCATCGCCGGCACCGTCCTCAACGTGATCGCGCTTGTCCTCTCGATCATTCTCGCCATCGTCTACACGGCCGGATTCGCGAGCGGCGTCTCGAACGCGATCGCCACCGCGCAGGCCGAGAGCTCCGAGGCCGCTGCCGTGCCGCGGACGCTCGTCTATGAGGTCACCGGCTCGGCTACCGCGGCCTCCATCACTTGGTCGACCTACGACGGAGGAACCTCCGGCTCCGAGCAGGCCACCGGTCAGGCGCTCCCCTTCACGAAGGAGCTGCAAGTCCAGACCGGAGGCGACTTCACCTTCCAGAGCTTCACGCTGACCGCCTCGAACGGCAGCGATGACGAAGGCGAGATCAGCTGCCGAATCACCCTCGACGGCGAGGTCATCGCCGAGCAGACCAGCACCGGGGCCTTCGCGTCGGCGCTCTGCTCGGCGACCCCGGAGTAGCCGCCGTGCGTAAAGCCCTTTTCCCTGCAGCTCTCAGTGCGGCAATGCTCCTCCTGACTGCCTGCACGGCTTCCGCGCCCGCAGCAGCTCCGGCCGAGTCGACGACCCCTGCACCTGCGGCGCCCGCGACACCTGCGTTCGTCGAGCTCGACACCGCACAAGCGGCGTCCCGTTATCTCGACCTCGTCTGCCCCAACAACATCGCGATCAAGAATCTGAGGGACGCCTTCTCATCCGGCGAGGACGAGCTTCTGAACGGTGGCGACCCGGACCCTTCCGGCGTGCACGCCGCTGCGTCTGCTCGGCTCGATCTGACAAGACGGACACTCACGCTCCTGGACGACTCGTACTACCACTGGCCGAGCGATGTCTCCGAGCAGATCGCGACGATCCGCGGCTCCTACATCGCCGAGATGTCCACTCTCAACACGATGGCCAACTCGGCCGATTTCAGTGACGCCTATTACTCGACGTTCCCTGAGGCCACTACTGAACAGCAGAGCGCCGGACAAGAGGTCCGCTACGCGCTGGGCATCGATCCGGACACGGTCGCCAGCTGTGTCGGGCACGAGAACGGGATCGACGCTCTGACGTCCGAGAAGGAGCAGCGGGATGCCGGAGCGTAGCGCCTGATCGAGAGGCAGCGATCGGTGGGCGCGTGTTCCCGGAGACGGTCGAAAAGGGGACCGAGGGCTCCGACGCCGACCAGGCGACGTGTTCGCAAGCGGGAGCCCTCGCGCTGACCGTCCGCCGCCGGCCCTCGCGCCGCTAGCCGGACCCCGCGCGCAGAACGTCGGCCGAGAGCAGCCGCCCTCCACCCTCGGGGGACGGCGGGCACTCTCAGCCGACGGTCTGCGCGCGAGCGCGGGGACTACTTGCGGAACATCCGCGCCGTGGTCTCGAAGAGGCCCTTCACGGGGCGCTGCTGCTCGCCCTGCTGGGCGCCGAGGACGATGATGACGGCGGTCAGCACGGGGATGGCCCACTGGGTGACCTTCTGCACGCGGAGGGCCGTGGTCAGCTCCTGCGAGTTCTGCTCCGACGCCTCGGTCACGCCGGGGGCGCCCTCGTCGGCGTGCTTGGCCTGCGTCGCTCCGGCGACCGCGGCGATCACCGAGGCGGCGCCGGCGAGCCCGGTCACGACGGTCTTGACGACGGTGTTCGTGCGGCTCTCCTGCTGGTTGGCCAGGCGGGTCTTGTTGGCGAGGACGAGACCGATGCCGCCGACGCCGTGGGCGGCGATCGCGGCGAGCTGCACAGGGGTCCAGCGGGCCCAGCCGTTCGAGGAGAGGCGGAGGCGCTCCGCCGGGTCGGACGAGGTGGACGCGGCGCCGTTCAGGCCGACGGCGCCCATGAGCGAGCCGCCGAACCAGGCGGCGGCTCCGAGGTCGTGGAGACTGCGGACGAGGGTGTTGCGGGAGGGCATGTGGGCCTCTTCTCTGCCGGCGGCGGACGCCGGCGGTGGTCGGCTGGTGCGGACTCCTCCGACGCTACGCGCGCCCTGGAACCGCGCACGGGGCTTGACCTCTCCCCCTCCGACACGCTCCGCTGGAGGTCACCGACCGACCCGGACCGACCGACCCGAGGAGCCCCGCGATGCCCACCGACGACGAGAAGCGGACGACCCGCGACGAGTTCCACGACGCCGTGAACATGACCGCGAAGGAGCTCGAGGAGTGGCTCGGCACCGACGAGTCGAAGGAGGTCGGCCAGAAGCCGGAGGGCGGCGGCGAGTCCGTCGGCCACGAGAGCGGGCGCCGCATCGTCGAGCTGCTCGGCACGAAGCAGGCCGACCTGAGCGACGACGACTACGCCCACATGACGAAGGTCGTCGGCTACGTGCACCGGCACGCGAAGCAGCGTCCCTCGGGCGATGTCACCGAGACGAAGTGGCGCTACTCCCTGATGAACTGGGGCAACGACCCGCTGAAGGGCTGACCCGGTCCGAGAGCTGCGCTCAGCACATCCCGAAGAGGTTGCAGAGGGCGCCGCGGTCCTGGATCGACTCCATGCCGCCCGGCTTCTGCACCTTCGGCAGCTCGTAGGAGGCGGCGACCGTCTGCACGCCGGCGGACGAGGCGGCCTGCACGGGAGCGGCGGCAGGAGCAGCGGCGGGAGCGAGGACGGCTCCGAGGGCGAGTGCGGCGGCGGCGAGGATCGGGGCCATGGTCGTTCTCCTGTGATCGAGGGGTGCGATCGGCTCGACCGCTCCACCAGCATGGCGACGCCCCGTCGCACCGCTCCTGTACGAAAGACCAGTCCGCCCTTGTACGGAAGGCCGACGGGGCTCGGAGAAGGCTTCGGTACCCTGGTCCCGTGGTGGGGACGACGCGGTGGACGAACGACGTGCGGACGCTGCCCGGCGGCTGGATCACCCGGTCCCTCCTCCTCGGCTCCTTCACGCTCCTCGTCGTCATCGACCTGATGGGCGGCAGCGTCGACCTCACGTCGGTCCGCGGCTGGATCGAGCTGGCGCTCCCCTACCTGCCGCTCCTGGCGCTGCTCGCCGGCGCGATCCCCGCGGCGGTCTCGCTCTACCTCGTCTACGCCGTCGTCCTGATGCTCGGCGCCCCGCCGCTGCTGCTCGCGGCGCTGATCTTCCCGACCATCGTGGTGGTCGGCTTCGTCACCTTCCTCCTCCCCTGGCGCGCGGGGCTCGTCTTCGTGCTCGGCACCCTCGTCCTCCTGCCCGCGGTGCTGCTCGTCGACCGCGCCATGGGCACGGCCGTCTACGTCCTGGGCGCGTTCGTCCTCTTCGGCGGCACCGCCGGGCTGGGCCTGAACGCCTTCCGGGGCCGCAGCGAGCGGAGCGAGCGCCGGGCCGACCGCATCCAGGAGGAGCAGGCGCGGATCCGCAACGAGGAGCGGACCCGGCTCGCGCACGAGCTGCACGACATCGTCGCGCACGAGGTCACCATCATCGCCATGCAGGCCCGCCGCGCGACCTCGGTCGAGGACCCGGCCAAGACCGAGCGCATCCTCGAGAGCATCGGCGACGCGGCGCAGCAGGCGCTGCAGGATCTGCGGAGCCTCGTGACGCTCCTCCAGGACGAGGACGAGGCAGGCGCTCCCGCCCGCGGCGACTCCGACCTGCTCGGGACCCCGGAGGTCTCGGGCGCCACGACCACCGCTGTCGGCTTCGTCCACGACGTGCGGAACGTCGCCGACGCGATCGAGCGCGCGGGCTTCCGGGTCCGCCTCGACGTGGCGGGCTCCGTGGCGCAGGTGCCCGCGAGCCTCCGCCAGGTGCTGCGGCGCACGGTCCGGGAGCTGGGCACGAACGTGCTCAAGCACGGCGACACCGCCGGTGAGGTGCAGCTCCGGCTCGAGGTGTCGGGGGGCGAGGTGCAGCTGAGCTCCTCCAACGCGATCGCCTCCGCGGCTCCGATCGTCTCCTCGCACCTCGGGATCGAGGCGATGTCGGCCCGCTGCGCCGTCTTCGGCGGGCGGCTGGACGCGGGAGCCCGCGGCGGCCGCTGGACCACGACCATGACCATCCCCCTCGAGGGCCGGGCGTCCGGTGCGCTCGTCGCGGGGGCGACCGACGAAGGACGAGAGCGATGACCCGCGTGCTGCTGGTGGACGACGAATCGATGACCCGCGAGATCCTCCGCGACTACCTCTCGCAGGACCCGGCGATCGAGGTGGTGGGCGAGGCCTCCGACGGGAGGATCGCGGTGCAGCAGGCGGCGACGCTCCAGCCCGACCTGATCCTGATGGACATGCAGATGCCGGTCATGAACGGCGTCGCTGCGACCGAGCGGATCCACGCCGAGCACCCGGGCATCGCGATCCTCGGGCTCAGCACGTTCACCACGGACCGCTACGTCGTCGACCTGCTCCGCGCGGGCGCCTCCGGCTACCTGGTCAAGGACACGAAGCCGCGGGAGATCATCGCGGCGGTGCACGCGGTGCTCGCGGGCGAGTCCGTGCTCTCCGCCGAGGTCACGCGCCACGTGGTGAAGGGGCTCGAGGAGTCGGTGCCGGCGGAGACGGTGCCGGACCCCGATCTGCTCGAGGCGCTCACCGAGAAGGAGCTCGAGGTGATCCGCCTGCTCGCCCGCGGGATGAGCAACCGCGAGATGGCGCAGGAGCTGTTCGTCACCGAGTCGACCGTGAAGGCGCGGTTCGTGAAGGTGATGGAGAAGCTGGGCGTGCGCGACCGGGTGCAGATCCTGGTCTCGGCGATCGAGCACGGGCTCGTCGACCTGGGGACGCGTCCCGGCCGGAGCTGATCGAGCCCGCCGGATTCAGCCCCAGCCGACCACGTCGGCGACGGGCCGCACGAGCCCCGCGACCGCCCGCTCGAGCGCACTCTCGTCGACCGCGGCGAGCGCCGGCTCCGGATCGAGCACCAGGGCGCCGCCCCAGCCCATCACCTCGTACTCCACCAGGGTGCGCGCGAGCGTCTCGGGCGACCGCCAGGCGCGGAGGAGGTTCGCCCGCGCGAACGCGTGCGCGGCGCGTGCTCCCTCCCCGTGCGCGGCGCGGCCGTCGAGGACGGTGCGCAGCACGGTCTCGAGGGTCGGGATGCCCTGGCCGGCCGGGGAGACGACCTGCCAGGTGAGGGAGGGGCGGCTCGAGCGCAGGCCCCGCGCGACCTGGGCGACCGCATCGCCGCCGGCGGAGCGCAGTGCGGCGGGGACGAGCGGTTCGGCCCCCGCGGTGAGGCGGCACAGCGCCAGGAATGTCGCGGCGTGGCCGACCTCGCCGGACGGGTCCGCGCCGGTGACGATCGTGCTCTCGTAGCCCTGCTCGCGGGACTGGTGCAGAGCGCTCGGCAGCGGAGCCGCGGCGGGCACGGAGACGGGCCGGGACGTCTCGCAGACGGCGCGTTCGGGCCCGACCACGGCGAGCACCGGATCCCCGGCTCCCTGGGCGCGCTCGAGCGTCAGGGCGGTCCAGGCCGCGGCGCCCTCCGGAGGGAGCACCGCGGTGAGGCTCTGCGCCCCGGCCGTCGCCGTCCACGCGAGCGAGACCGCTCCGGGGGGAACGGCCGAGCGGAGGCGGGCAGCGCGGTCGGGCCCGTCGTCTCCGGCCGGGTCGCGCCAGCCGAGGGCGACGACGGCGAAGCGGGAGCGCTCGTCGACGACGGCGAGCGGGGGTGCGGCGGTCATGGGCTCCTCCTTCCTGGAGGGGTGGAGGCGGCGGGAACGCCCAGTGCGGCGAAGGGCTGCTCGGCCAGGCGGGCCGCGGCGTCCGCGAGCAGCGGGCGCGGCGGCCGCGCGGCGAGGGAGTCGACGAGCTCGCCCGCGAAGCCGGGCGCACCGCGCAGCAGGGCATCCCGGGCGACGGTGCGGGCCAGACGCTCGTCGTCGTGCACCAGCCGCTCCGCACGCAGCACCGCGCGATGCCGGGCGTGCTCGAGGGCGGAGTCGTCGCTCACCGCGAGGGCGCGGAGGCGGTGCCACGGATCGACGGGCACGGCGGTGTCGTCGACCAGCACGAAGAGGTCGTCGGCGACGGTGTCGCCCGGGCCGAAGAGTCCGGCGCTCGCGTCGAGTCCGGCCTGCGCAGCGAGCGCCTCGGCGGCGATCAGGTCGCCGAGCAGCTCGTCGGAGACGCGGGTCGACGGCGCGGCGGCGGTCGCGGCGAGCCGGCGGGCGGCGGGCTCGGCGCGGTACTCGGGGCGGGCCGTCCCAGGTGGGACGGCGACCGGTCCTGCCGCGCGATCGGGCGCCTCCGCGAGGGCCGCGACCAGGCGGTCCAGGAGCCGGGCGGGGTCGTCGGCCGTGACGCCGACCAGCACGGAGCCGGCCGGGCTGTAGTGGCGCCGGTGCAGCGCGCGCAGGACGGGCTCGGTCGCGCGGCCCTCGAGGTCGAGGTCGCCGCTGCCGTCGTGCGCGTTGGGGGCGTCGGCCCAGTAGCGGGCGGTCAGGTGCGGCCACGGCAGCACGCCGCCCGGAGCGGGGGCGAGGCGCGCGGCCCGCTCAGAGGCGACCGCGCGGATCTGCTCCGCGATCTGCTCCGGCAGGAAGGCGGGGCGGAAGACCTGCTCGACGAGCCGCTCCGCGATCACGGCGGCCGACCCGGGAGAGCCCGTCTCGAAGAACTCGGAGTAGTCGAGGTGGGTGTGACCGCCGAGGACGCCGCCGCTCTCGGCGACGCGGGTCTGCCGGACGAGACCGGCGACCCCCTCGCTGTCCTGGTAGACGAGGTGCTCGATCAGGTGCAGCATCCCCTCCTCGCCGTCGCGCTCGTGGCGCATGCCGGCGGGCACGGCGAGGGCGACCGAGTCGTTGCGGACCTCCGGCCGGTGCACGACGAGCGCGCGGGCGCCGGAGGGCAGGGCGGCGGACAGGGTCGGGACGTCGCGGGCGCTCATTCCGCCCGCTCCCCCAGCTGTGCGGCGGACAGGCGCAGCAGCAGCCGCGCCTGATCGCTGCTGGCGCCCCCGGAGCGGTGCCAGTCGACGGCGTGCTGGGCCAGCCGGAACGCGGTGCCGACGCGCAGCAGCTCGGCGTCGTGGTCCTCCTCGAGCGAGAGTCCGCGGCGGAGCGCGTCGAGGGCCGGGCGGAGCGCGGGGTGGAAGGCGTGCAGCTCTGCGAGCTCCCCGAGCACCCAGGCGGCGTCCCAGACCGGGTCGGCGAGCCCGACGTCCTCGCCCGTGAGCAGAGCGACGCGGGTCCCGTCGACGACGAGGTGGGCGAGGCCGGGGTGGCCGTGGACCACGACCGCGGCCGGCGAGGCGACGACCGCCTCCGCCCAGTCGGCGAGCTCGAGGAGACCGCCGGCGCCGAGCTCCTCGGCGGCGGGCGCCCAGCCACCGGCGAGCCAGCCGCGGGCGCGCTGCAGCGGACGCGGAGGGAGCGGCTCCCCGGCGGGCCGGGCGCCGTGGAGCGCGTCCAGCGCGCCCTTCCACTCGCGGCCGACGGAGACGAGCGCCTCCTCCGACAGCTCGTGGAGGAGCGCGGGCAGCAGGGCGCGGGCGGTGGTGCGGTAGCGGCGGATCGACGGGTCGGCGCCTCCCGGCACGATCCGGGGATCGGGCGCTGCGAGGCGGACGGGCACCGGCGAGAACGGCAGCGGCGCCTGCTCTCCGAGGCGGCGGGTCCAGACGGTGGTCCCGTCGGGTCCGGCCGAGAGCTCGGTGACGAGCAGCCCGGTGACGAGGGCCCGCGGAGGGGCAGTGGTGCTCACGCCGACCTCGCCTCCTCCGCGGCAGCCGGTGCCGTGCGCAGCGACTCCAGGTGGCGCAGCACCGCGGGGAACGCGGGCGGCACCCAGGCGAGCGCCGTGTCGCTGGACTCGCTCGGCCCGGGCACGGGGTCGATGACGGTGAAGTTGGCCGGCTCGCGCAGCAGCGCGAGGGTGGACTCGACGACCGGGTTGCCGAGCGCCCGCGGCGGCAGCGACGGAGCGATGCACACCGGCGCCTCCGTCGTGAGGGCCGCGAGCAGCGACGGGGAGTCGGTGATGCCGTGCGCGAGGCGCGAGGCGTAGTCGAGGGTGGCCGGGTAGATCAGGATGAGGTCGGCCCACTCGGCGAGGTCGACGTGGGCGACGACGATCTCGTCGTCCCAGCGGTCGTCCTGGATCCGGCCGCGCAGTCGCGACTCCAGGTTGTGCCGGGTGGTGAAGCGGTAGGCCGAGTCGCGGACGAGCACGCGGAACTCGGTCGCCGGAGCGGCGGCGCGCGCCCACTGGATCCAGTAGGGCATGACCTGGGTCATGGCGGAGCCGGTCAGGACGAGGGCCACCCGGGAGTAGCCGAAGCGGCCGAGCGAGAGGTCGGAGAGTGCGGCGCTCTGCGCACCGGGCGGGGTGGTCATGGCGGTCTCCTCAGAGGGCGGCGGGCGGGAGGGCGGATCGGGTCGCGGCCGGCGGTGAGGACGGCGGCGGACGGGCGGACCGTGCCCGCGGAAAGGGCGGACGGGGATGGGCGGACGGCGCGAGCGGACGGCACGCGCCCGGGAGGGGCCGGGGCGACGCGGTCGAGGACCGGTCGCCCCGTGCCCGTCAGCACCCTGCGGTGAGGGTGACGCCGATGATGACGCCGGCGCAGAACGGGGTGGTGGCGGGCGCCTCGGAGGCGGCGTCGGTGCCGATCTCGTCGGCGGCGGTGAAGGTGTCGTGGGCGGTGGCGAGCTCGGCGAGGTCGGCGGACTGGACGGTCTGGGCGGTGATGGTCGACATGGTGTTCTCCTTGGATGAGTGGTGGCGGCGGATCCGCCGGGTCGTGCGGGGAGTGGTGCGGGTGGTCCGGCCGGAGGGCCGGGGAGCGGGTGCTGCGGGAGCACCCGGGCGGGAGGAGGGCCGGGTCAGCAGCCCGCGCCGAGGGTGGCGCCGACGATGATGCCGACGCACAGGGGCGTGGTGGCGGGCGCCTCGGTCGCGGCGTCCGAGCCGAGCTCGTCGACGGTGGCGAAGGTGTCGTGCGCTCCCGCGAGGGCGGTGAGGTCGGCGGACTGGGCGTCGGTGGAGATGGTGGTCATGATGTGTCCCTTTCGTGGAGTACCTCGGGCTGAGGTGGTGGTCCCCTCGGGATCGAGGGGAGGTTCGTGGGGCCCTAGCGGGCGGTGAGTCCCGGGCGGTCCGGGTCGATGCGCGCGGCGCGGGCGGCGTCGGCCCAGGCGTCGGCGGCGGGGATCGTCTCGGCCGAGGAGCGCAGGAGCGCTTCGGCGAGGACGCGGGAGCGGTGCTGGCCGAAGCTCAGTCCGCGGTAGGAGGAGCGCTCGTCGGCCGGGTCCTCGGCGTAGGCGAGGCCGTCGGCGAGCCTCTCGGCGAAGGCCGAGACGGCGGTGCGGGGCGAGGGCCGGGCATCGAGCAGCGGAGTGATCCTCCGGGCGACGTCGTCGGCGGAGTCGGCGGGCAGGTAGACGACGAGGGCGTCGGAGCGGGGGAAGGCCCGCGGGTCCGAGAGCGCCTTGGCCTGGTGGCGGGCTCCGGAGGCGGCGAGCGCCTCCAGGAGCGGGCCCCACAGGGCGAGCGCGTCCTCCGCCGAGTCGGCGACGAGCGAGAGGCGCACGACCCGGTCGGCGGGATCGAGTCCCATCGGGCCGAGGGCGAGGAGGTAGCCGGGAGTGGTGCGGGTGCGCCAGCTCGGCAGCCGGACGCCGGCGACGGCCCCGTCGGCGGAGCGGACGAGATCGACCTCGGGCACGAGGACCCGGACGCGGCCCAGCTCGACGACCCGGCGCTCCTCCCCCTGCACGGTGGCGGAGCCGAGCACCCCGGAGGGAGCGGGCTGCAGGACCGTGCGGTGCGGGATCGCGTCGATCAGCCGGGGGGCGAGGTCCTGGCCGTCGCCTCCGGCGGTCTCGCCGAGCAGCGGGTTCCGGAGGTGCAGGTGGGTGTAGACGGTGGCGGCGAGTCGGGCCCGCAGCTCGATCGGCCCGGTGGCCTCGATCACGGTCCCGTCGACCTCGGCCCGCAGCCGGGCGGCGTCGACGCTGATCACGGCCTCGTCGAGGACGGAGCGGGTGGTGAGGGCGGTCATCGCGGGCTCCTGTCGAATCCGAGGGCGGTGGAGTAGGCGGAGGGGGCGAGCAGGACGCGGCGGCCGATGCCGGCGGCGGCCCGCTCGATCCCGGGGAGGCGGGAGACCATCGAGGCCCGGGCGAGGGTGCGGTCGACGAGGTGCCAGCCCAGGTGGGCGGTGGCGCGGACGGCGAGGGCGTCGTCCGCGCCGGCGGTCTCGGCGGCGTAGGCGAGCCACATCCGCCGGATCCTCGGGACCAGTGCCGCCATCCGCTCCGCGATGCGGGCGTCCGCGGCCGCGGTGTCGAAGGCGAGGGGAGGAGCGGAGGCGCCCTCCCGAGTGGTCACGGTGTCGAGCACCGCGCGGTGGATCCACTCCCCCGCCAGCGTGCCGAGGTCGCGGGCCGGATCCCCGATCCCGAACTCCTCCCAGTCGAGCAGCTGGAGGCGCCCGTCGCGGAGGTGGAACTGGTCGAGGCGGAGGTCGCCGTGGATCGGGGCCGTGCGGTTGCCGCTCTCCCACTCGCGGAGATCCTCCGTGGCCGAGACGAGCTGCTCGTCGTGCTGCAGGTCGCCCCAGAAGGCGAGCTCGGCGAGGGTGAGGTCGACGTAGCGGGTGTGCGGGATGCCGACGCGCAGCATCTCGACGGGAGGGCTGGGGTGCGAGGTCGCGGTGAGGCCCGCCGCCGGGCCGGCGTGCAGCCGGGCCAGGAGCCGGCCGGCCTGTTCGGGGAAGTCCGCGGGGACGCGCTCCTCCACGAGCAGGAGGGCCAGGCTGGTGCCGGGGCAGTGCTCGAACACCAGCAGGGAGTCGTCCTCGTCGGCCGCCAGCAGGCGGGGTCCGGCCGGGGCGTGCTCGGGGCTCCGGGCGGCGAAGCCGGCGAAGTCCCTGGAGCGGCGGAAGGCCGCGGGGCCCGCCGTCCGGGGCGAGACGTGCTTGACGAAGACGCGGGCGCCGTCGTCGAGGGTCATCGTCCACGACGCGTTCCGGCCGGCGAAGGCGGGGCGGTCGATCGCGGCGACGCGGTGGCGTCCGCCGCCGAGCAGCCGCTCGGTCGAGGCCGCCGCCCGGAGGGCCGCCGGATCCGCGGGGCGGTGCCCGGGGGTCGCGGGGCGGAGCCCGGGAGTCGCGAGGAGAGTCACGATCGTGTCCTTCGGTCGGTCGAGCGGATCAGAAGAGGTAGGTGACGACGAGGTAGGCGCCGCCCGCTCCCCCGACGAGGAGGGCGGTGTTGACGAGCAGCTTCTTGAGGGGCGAGGGGCGGGTCGAGGCGGTGCGCGAGGTGGTCATGGTGGTGTCCTTCCGAGGGGTGGTGGTGGATATCGGGAGCCGGGCCTAGGAGGCGTCGGCGGCCTTGAGGGAGGCGCGGAGCGAGACGCGGGAGCCGGTGCGGAGCGCGTTGTTGCGGTAGACGCGGACGACCAGGCGGAAAAGCAGCGGCACCGTGATCGCGGCGACGACGGCGGCGATCACCATCTCGGGGGTGCCGACCGAGTCGAGGCCGAAGCGCATCGGCATCAGGTAGGAGGAGAAGAGGGGGACGAAGGAGAGCGCGTGCACCCAGGCCTCGTCGAGGTTCGCCGGCACCACGTAGAGCGCGATGATCAGCAGCGCCATCTGCACGACGGAGAGCGGCATGGCGGCGGTGCCCAGGTCCTCCTGCCTCGACACGGTCGAGGCGAGCAGGGTGCTGAGGAGCGCGAAGAGCACGTAGCCCTGCAGGAACCAGACGAGGAACCAGACCAGGCTCGGGCCGAGCTCGATCTCGAGGACCGACCACCCGCCGACCACGCTGAACCCGCCGACGACGGCGCCGCCGATCACGAGCAGCTGGGCCAGGGTCACCAGGCCGACGCCGATCATCTTCCCGGCGAGCAGCGGGGCGACGCCGATCTTCGTCAGCAGGATCTCGACGATCCGGGACGACTTCTCCTCGACCACCCCCGAGGCCAGACTCGACGAGGAGTAGACCATCGCGGCGAGCAGGGCGCTGATCATCGCGGTCGCGAACAGGATCCGGGTGTCGAGGACCACGGTCCCCGCCTCCCTCGTCGCGTCGACCAGGAACCAGCCGCCGATCCCGGCGCCGAGGCCGGCGATCGCGGCCAGCGCGAGGGTCGCGGTGAGGATCGTGCGGTTCCCGGTGCGGGTCAGGATCTCGCGGCGGACGATCGTCGCGGCTCCCCGGGCCGGCGTCGGAGGAGCGGAGCTCTCGGCGGTCCGGGCGTGGGCGGCGCGGGGGTGCGTGGTGGTCATCGTCCTGCTCCTTGGATCTCGAGGCGGCGCTCGGCCGCAGGGGTGGAGGCGGCGGTGAGCCGCTCGGACAGCAGCTCGGTCAGCGAGCGCTGCTCGGTGCGGATGCTCCGGAGGCCGCCGTGGCGGGTGAGGGTCGCGAGCACCTGCTCGGGGACGTCCCGGCCGCTGCCCTCGATCGAGACGAGCAGCGACTCCGGCTCACCGGGGACCGGCTCGGCCGACAGTCCCGGTGTGACGCCGAGCTCGGCGACGAGCAGGTCGTCCAGGGGGCGGGAGAACTGCAGCTGCCAGCGGCTGCGGCCGTCGTCCTGCAGCTCGGCCACCGCTCCGCTCGCGGTCACACGGCCGGAGTCGAGCACGCAGACGGTGTCGCAGAGGCGCTCGACCAGGTCGAGCTGGTGGGAGGAGAAGAGCACGCCGACGCCGCGGGCGGACTGCTGCCGGATCAGGCCGGCCATCGTCTCCACGGCGACCGGGTCGAGCCCCGAGAAGGGCTCGTCCAGCACCAGGAGCGACGGATCGCCCACCAGGGACACGGCCAGCTGCACGCGCTGCTGGTTGCCGAGCGAGAGGTCCTGCACCAGCGTGTCGGCCCGCTCGGCCAGGCCCAGCGCGTCGATCACCTCCTCGGCGGTCTCACGGGCTCCCCGGGCGTCGTGCCCCTCGAGCAGAGCGAAGTGGATCACCTGCTCGCGGACCCGCATCTGCGGGTAGAGGCCGCGCTCCTCCGGCATGTAGCCGATCGAGCGGCGGTCCTCGGCGGTGATCGGCGCGCCGTCCCAGGTGATGGTCCCCGTGTCGGGGGTGAGCAGGCCCAGGATCAGCCGCATCGTCGTGGTCTTGCCGGCGCCGTTGCCGCCGATGAAGCCGACGATCTCGCCGCGGCCCACGGACAGGTCCACGTCGTGCAGGACCCGGTGGCCGCCGAATGCACGGCTCACGCCGCTGAGCTGAAGCCCTCGCATGTCATCTCCTCGAAGTCGTTTCTCTTGACTCCTCAGACGCTACGGACGCTCTCGCGACGGGCTCCTGTACTTCGGTACAGCGCCGAGGTGGCCGAAAGTGCAGGTCCCGCATCACCGGACGTGCAGGTCCCGAGGCGGCCGCGCGTGCAGGTCCGGGGGCGGCCCGGGTGCGGGCCGCCTGCGTCCCGAGCACGACGGACGCCCCCGTGCTCGTCCGGTCGGCGACCGGAGCGCACAGGGGCGTCCGTGGAGGAGGAGGGGCGGGGTCAGGCCGTCGCGCAGCTCCCGTCGACGTCGCCGATGACGCCGTCCGTCACCGACACGACCGCGCAGTTCGGGTAGCCCCGCTGCGGCCGGTGCGCGGGGTCGAGCGCACGGAGGATGCTCCCGAGCACCGCTCCGTGCGTCACGACCAGCACGTCCCCGTGCTCGGCCGCCGGCGCGAACCGCGCGATCGCGGCCTCCACGCGGGCGCGCACGGTGGCACCGCTGTCGGCCCGGCCGGAGGGGTCGTGGCGGTGGATCGCGTCGAGCACCGAGTCGAGACCGGCGTCGGTCATCCGCGGCCAGTCGGCGGAGGAGGGCACGTAGGAGTAGCCGTGATCGGCGAACACCGGCTCCCAGAGCGAGGCGTTCGGCTGCCCCTCGAAGGCGCCGAAGTGCCACTCGCGAAGCTCGACCATCGGCTCGGCCTCGAGCGACGGGTGCCCGGCGAGCGCCGCCGCCGCCGTGGTGCGGGTGCGGGTGAGGTCGCTCGTGAACGCCGCGACGAGCGGCACCTCGCGCATCCGCTCGCCGAGGGCCGCCGCCTGGCGCTCGCCGCGCTCGGTCAGCGGCGAGTCGCACCAGCCCTGCAGCTGGCCGGCGACGTTGAAGAGGGTCTCGGCGTGGCGGACGAGGTGGATCGTGCCGCTCACGGGCGCTCGCTCGCGGGCGTCGTCGGGCGGGCGGGGGTGGTGCGGTGCATGCGGTTCTCCGGGGTCAGCGCGCTACTCCGGAGCGGCGCGCGCGATGTGGAGGGCCAGGAAGGCGACCTCCTCGTTGGGCAGGGCGGCCTGGTACTCGGCCGCCACGAAGGAGCGGACCCGCTCGGCGGAGGCGATCGCGCGCGGGTAGCGGGCGCTGAGGCTGGTGAAGAGGAAGTCGTCCTCGCTCTCGAGCAGGCCGCCCGAGAAGAAGCGCTCGGCGAAGTACTGCAGGTGCGCCACGAAGCGGGCGGAGCGGAGGTCGTCGCGGTCGAGCGCGGCTCCACTGGAGTGCTGGATGATCGCGGTCACCGAGCGGATGAGCTGCACGATCCGGAGCGAGTCGATCCCGACCTTGCCGAGCTCCGCGTTGGCGAGGTGGAACGCGACGTTCGCGGCCTCGTCGGCGGGCAGCTCCACGTCCAGGCGCTCGCGCATCCGCTCGACCGCCCGCTCCCCCACCGCGTACTGCACGGGGTAGACCGTCCGCATCTCCCAGGCCAGCCGGTTGGCGACCGAGAGCCCTCGCCGCTGCCGCTCCACCGCGAAGTGCAGGTGGTCGGTGAGCGCGAGGTACACGTGCGGGTCGAGCTTCAGCCCCTGCTCCTCCGCATCGGCGACGACCGCGCGGGTGAGCTCGACGAACTCCGGCGGGATCTGCGCCAGGAGCTCGACGAGGTTGCGTTGATCCGAGTCGTCCAGCGCCACGAACACCTGGTCGACGCTCGAGGGCTCGATCGCCTCGCCGGCCTTCGCTCCGAAGCCGATCCCCCTGCCCAGGAGCACGCGCTCGACGCCGCGCTCGTCGACGACGAGGACGACGCTCGAGTTGAGCACCTTCTTGATGGTCTGCATGCGTGTCTCCGTCGACGGCCGCGTCAGGGCTGGGGTGGGGGTGGCGGGGCCTCTGCCCGGAGAGCCGGACGGCGCCTCCGGGCAGAGGAGGATCATCCCAGATCCGCGCCGTTGGAGGCGATGACCTTCTGGTACCAGAAGAACGAGTCCTTCCGGTAGCGCTCGGTGCTGCCGTGGCCGAGGTCGTCCATGTCGACATAGACGAACCCGTAGCGCTTCGAGATCTGCGAGCTGGAGGCGCTGATCAGGTCGATCGGCGCCCAGCTCACGTAGCCGAGCAGCTCCACGCCCTCGTCCACCGCCTGGATCATCTGCTCGAAGTGCGCGCGGAAGTAGTCGATCCGGTACGGGTCGTGGACCCGGCCGTCCTCGGTCAGCTCGTCGCGCATCCCGAGGCCGTTCTCGACGATGAACAGCGGCTTGCCGTAGCGGTCGTAGAGGTCGATCAGCGAGATCCGCAGGCCGACGGGGTCGATCTGCCAGCCCCACTCGCTCGACTCGAGGAACGGGTTCTTGACGCCGAGGACCGTGTTGCCGGGGGTGCGCTCGGCGTCGGGGCGCACGGACTCCGTCATCGACATGTAGTAGCTGAACGAGATGAAGTCGACGGGGTGCTCGCGCAGCAGCTCGACGTCGCCCGCCTCGAACGGGATCTCGACTCCGCGGCTCTCGAGCGCCCGCAGCGCCAGGCGCGGGTAGGCGCCGCCCGCCTGGACGTCGGTGCAGAGGTAGAGCATCCGCTCCTTCGCCTGCGTCGCCGCGACGTCGTCGGGGTGGCAGGTGTTGGGGTAGGTGGTCAGCATCGTGAGCATGCAGCCCATCCGCGACTCGGGCCACAGCTCCTTCAGCGTCCTCGTGACCGAGGCGGAGGCGACGAACTGGTGGTGCAGAGCCGTGTAGCAGGCCTGCTCCACGCTGCCCTCGACGGTCTCCTCGATGATCCCGCCCGAGGTGAACGGGTGGCGGATGATGCCGTCGATCTCGTTGAAGGTCAGCCACATGTCGACGAGGTGGCCGAAGCGCTCGAAGCAGGTGCGGGCGAAGCGCTCGAACAGCCCGATCGTGCGGCGGTCGACCCAGCCGTTGTGCTTCAGCGCGAGCGCGAGCGGCGGGTCGTAGTGCGAGAGCGTGACCAGCGGCTCGATCCCGAGGCGCCGCATCTCGGTGAAGAGGGCGAGGTAGTAGGCGATGCCCTCCTCGAGCGGCTCCGCCTCCTCCCCCGTCGGGTAGAGGCGGGTCCAGGCGATCGAGACGCGGAGGGTGGTGAAGCCCATCTCGGCGAACAGCGCGAGGTCGCCGGGGTAGCGGTGGTAGAAGTCGATGCCGCGGCGCTTGGGGTAGTACTCGGTGTCGTCGTCGGACATCGCCGCCGTGATGCTCTCCACCGTGTTGCGGTGGTGGATCGCGTACTCCTTCGGGTCCGCCTTCGGCTTGTAGGAGGCGACGTCGCTGACCGCCGGGCCGCGCCCGCCCTCGCGCCACGCGCCCTCGACCTGGTTGGCGGCGAGGGCGCCGCCCCATCGGAATCCGTCAGGAAGCGCCATCGGCGAGCTCCTTCTCTCTCTGCGTCACGGTCATGATCCGGTCGCCGGCGGTGATCCGCTCGGCGGCCTCGACGAGCACGGTGTACTCGGCGGAGTTGGTCACGAGCACCGGGGTCGTGGTGTCGTAGCCGGCCGCGGTGATCGCGGCCAGGTCGGCGGTGAGGAGCAGCTGCCCGGCCTCGACCCGGTCGCCGACCGCGACGTGCGCCTCGAACGGCGCGCCGTCCAGCTGCACCGTGTCGATGCCGACGTGGATGAGCACCTCGACGCCGTCCGCGCGGCGCAGCCCCACGGCGTGGCGGGAGGAGAGCAGCGCGATGACCTCGCCGGCGAACGGCGCCCGGACGGCTCCGTCGGTGGGGCGGATCGCCAGCCCCTCGCCGAGCACGCCGGCCGAGAACACGGGGTCCGGAACCTCCGAGAGGGGGATGACGGAGCCGGTGAGCGGCGCCTGCAGCGCGAGCGGGCTCCCGGCGGCGGCCGCCACGTCGCCGAGCGCCTGGACGCTGGCGGAGGCGTCGTCGCGCCAGATGACGAAGGAGACGACGAACGAGACGGCGACCGAGATCAGCAGGCCGATCACGGCGTTGAGCAGGTTCCAGGGGTTCAGCCCGTCGATGAACATCGAGATGCTCGCGACGCCAGGGCTGACCAGCGCGAACGCGGCGACCTGCGTGGCGCCGATGTAGGCGCCTCCGACGACGCTGCCCGTGATGACGGAGACCAGGGCGCGCTTGTTCTGCAGCGTGACGCCGTAGAGCGCCGGCTCGGTGATCCCGAAGAGGGCCGAGAGGCCGCCCGAGAAGGCGGTGGCGCGGAGGGTCGCGCTCTTGGTGCGCAAAGCGATCGCGAGGCTGGAGCCGGCCTCCGCCGCGTTGTGGGCGAGCGAGGAGGCGAGGTAGAAGGTGTCCTTGCCCGCGCTGGCCATCGTCGCGATGGTCGGCGGGATGAACGCCTTGTGCATGCCGACCGAGATGATCAGCGGGAGCACGCCGGCCAGCAGCGCGACGGCCACCCAGCCGAGCGCCCCGTAGAGGCCGATCATCGCGCCGGTGAGCATCGAGCCGAGCCAGTAGCCGAGGGGGCCGAGCAGGAAGATCGTGGCCGGAGCGACGATCACGAGGCACATCAGCGGCACGTAGAACGTGCGGATCGGGCCCCACGAGTGCTTCGTGAAGAAGCGCTCGACGACCGAGAGCAGCAGCACGGCCAGGATCGCCGGGAACACCTGGGCGTTGTAGGCGATGACCGGCACCGGGATGCCGAAGAGCGCGACGCCGCCCTCCTGGTTGAGCAGCGTCGTGAACGCCGGGAAGACCAGGACGCCGACGAGCCCGAGCGCGAGCGGCCGGTTCACGTCGAGCTTCTTCGCGCTCGTGTACGCGACGAGCAGCGGCAGGAAGCCGAACACCGCGTCCGGGATGGCGGACAGCAGCTTGAAGTTGTCGGAGGCGGGGTCGAGCCAGCCCAGCGCCGAGGCGAGGACGAGGAACGACTTGAAGATGCCGGCGCCCGCGATGGCCGGGATGATCGGCGTGAACACGCTGACCACGAAGTCCATGATCGTCGCGCCGAGGCGCTTGAGGGACCGCGGCTGCTTCGCCTGCGCCGTTGACGTGGTGGTGCCGCCGCGCAGCTTCTCGACCGCCGCGTACATCTCGCTGACGCCGCTGCCGACGATGACCTGCGTCTGCGGGCCTGTGACGACGCCGATCACGCCGGGCACCGCCTTCAGCGCCTCGACGTCGGCCTTCGCGTCGTCCGCCAGCGCGAACCGCAGACGGGTCGAGCAGTGCTGCAGCTTCGCCACGTTGGCGGCGCCGCCGACGTGCTCGAGGATCGCCTTCGCGCTCTCCTGGGTACTCATCGGTACTCCTCCGGGTGTGTGGGGACGCGCGCTTCCCTGCGCTGTGCTGCCCGGCCGTCCGTCGCCGTCCCCGCCCCCCTCCGGCACCGTCATCGGTGCTCCGGCGGAGCGTCAGGAGGCGTCCGGGCACAAAAAAAGGACCCGACGACGCTCAATACGCGTTTCGTCGGATCCTGCCTGCACGACCAGTCACATGTCCGAGAGCGAACGTAACACGGGGGTGGGTGGGGCGTCAAAGAGGGGGGTGCGCACGGCCATCGCGCATAGGGCGGTCGTTGCACCGGTGCCGGCATGATGGACACGTGGACACTCTCGACGTCGTTGCGGCGGTCATCAGCGATCGCGGCCGTATTCTCGCCTGCCGTCGGCGGGCGGACAAGGCGGCGGGCGGGCTCTGGGAATTTCCCGGCGGCAAGAGAGAACCTGGCGAAACGGCTGAAGGCGCCCTCGAGAGGGAGATCCGCGAGGAGCTGAGCGTGGAGATCGAGGTCGGCCCCAAGCTGACGTCAGACGAAACGGAGGTCGGCGCTCTCACCATTCGGTTGCACTGCTTCCGAGCCGTGGTTCGTGGCCCACGCCCCACGGAGAGCACCGACCACGACCAACTCCTCTGGCTCCTTCCGAGCGAACTCCCCGGACTGGAGTGGGCCCACCCCGATCTGCCGGCCGTTCGGCTTCTTTCCTCTACGGATCGATTAGGTCGAAGCCCTCGTCAGACCTGAACGCTGTGATGATCGAGAGGCTGCGGATGAGATCCAGCATGTCCTCTTCCGGGCAACCGGGAAGCAGGATGACGGGGACTGCCGCGTAGCCCTCGCGCTGAGCAAGATGGGCATAGTCGAGCACCTGCCCGATGGCCATGCGAACGAAGGACCGGGCGGTCGACTTCTTAGCTTCGACAATCCAGCCGCTCGATCGGACGTAGAGGTCCGGCTCGACCCGTGAGCTGCCGACCGGGAGCGTCAGACGACTGGGCGGCGTGCCGTTCTCGGTCAGCCAGAGCCCAAAGTCGGACTGCAGCTCGAACTCGATTCGGGAGACGACCCGGTCATCGAGAGGGCTGACATCCGCACCCGCGATGACGATGTCGGAGTGCTCGGGAGGCGTCCAGTCGCCGAGCGAGGCGGCGGACTCCTGTGTGCCACCGTAGGTCGGCAGCCGAGTGATGTCCGCCGCAAGCGGCAGGAGAGTGAAGATGATGCCGCGTCGCTGCGTCCCTTCGGTGTCCGGGATGATCTCCCACCGGTAGGTCGGAGTCCCTGTCGTGAAGGCACCGATGTAGGTCACGCTCGTTCCCTGCACCGTGAACAGCCGAAGCACCCGCCCATCCTGCGCCGCGTCCCGGAGAGCCTTGTTGCCGCGAAGAAAAACCTGGTCACCGACCTGCCCTTCTCCCGTGTAGGAGTAGGACCCGTCCTCGCGAAGTCCCTCGAACCGGTCGTAGCCGTATCGAGCTCCCTTCGCCGGATCGGTGAAGATGAAGATTTCACGGAGCGCTCGCGGCGTCACGATCCCCTGCTGCTGCTGCCCTCCGTAGGCGCGGTGAATATCACGCCGGAGGACCTGGTCGCCCACTTCCAAGGTGAACCGACGCTCGGTGATGTCTCGTCGAAGCAGACGGGAGCGGACAGCCTCCGCTTGCTCTTCGGTCAGATCCCACCGAGATTCCTCAGCGGGAAGAGTTCCGTAGGAGGAGCGGAGGAGGCTTCGGATTCGACGCTGAGAAACGCCCAGTTCAAGTGAGAGTGTGGCGGGAGTAACGGGAGGCATCTCGCGAGACTAGAAATGCTCGGAGCACGTTCTGTCGAGATGCACTCGTGTTAGCGACAGAGTTACTCATTTTGCGTAAGTGCTGAACTTTGTGCCGCATGGGTCCCAGAAAAGAGGTCACGGAAGAGACCATTACTCACTATTGTCGTAGTTGAAAGACGCTACTGCGGTCGCGTCTGCCGCTGTTGCGGCGTCGGGACGACCCTCCATCAGAGGAAAGAGGTTCTCCCCCTCACTCCCCGCACACCGCCAGCACCGCCTCCGACGCCACCCGGTCCCGCGCATCGATCCCGAGCCCGTAGTCGCTGAGCACCGCCACGAACTGCTCCACGTACCCGCAACGCAGCTCCGCGGCCGGTGGCAGCCACTCCCCCGGGCCGGCGTCGCTCTTCGCGCGGTTGGTCTGCTCGGACGCGGCGACGAGGTTCGCGGGGTCGTTCGCGAAGGCGAGGCGCTGGTCGTCCGTCCACGACCAGGCGCCGTGGTGCCACGCCCAGCCCAGGGCGACGACGTGGTCGATCTGCACGAGGCGGGACGTGTCGGTCCCGGAGACGAAGGCGACCGAGGCGCCGTCGTAGGGGTCGATCAGGGTGCCGGTGAGCACCTTGCAGTCGCGGGTGCCGGGCTTGAACACGGGGGCGAGCAAGTCGCGGCCGAGGACGTCGTTGCGGGTGTCGCAGCCGTTGCGGTCGACGTCCGACCACGCCTGCCCGAAGAGGTCGCGGTCGTAGGGGACGGCGGCGGGGCCCTCGACCGAGGCGAGAGCGGCCAGCGTCGCGAGGGGCGGAGTGGACGGCTCCGTTTGTGGAGCGGACGGCTCCGTTTCCGGAGCGGACGGCTCCGTTTGTGGAGCGGACGGCTCCGTTTCCGGAGCGGACGGCTCGACGACCGCCGGCGGGCTGCTCGACGCGGGAGCAGCGGGACTGCTCGACGCCGCAGAAGCACCGGCCGGGGAGGACACCGCCTCCGGTCCGCCTCCTCCCGCCGTGTCCGACAGCGCGACGGCTGCGACGGCGAGCGCCGCGGCCCCCAGCAGAGCGAGGATCGCACCGGCCCGTCGACGAGGGCGCCGGCGCACGGGGGCGGCCGACCAGTGGCGCATGATCGACCCCTCCTGCGACGAGACCCGCGATGCGGTCGACGCGACGCGCCTCCTCAGTATGCGGAGTGACCCGCGCCGGGCTCGACGGTCGGACGGAGCGTCGGGAACGGGGCGGCCGCGCGGAGCGGCGGCGACGACGGCCGGGATCGAGCCTCCCGGAGGCCACCTCGTCGCGCCCGCGCCGGCGACCCGCGCCTGCTTGACTGCTCCCATGGAGATCTTCATCGGAGTGGTCGGCCTGCTCGGCGGGCTGGTCATCGCCGGGCTCGCGGTCGTCGCGGTGGTCATCGGACGGCGGAGGGCGGTGCCGGCGTCGCTGGTCGACGTCGAGGTGCGGCTGACGCACGCCGGGGACGACTGGTGGCGGGTGGGCGCGCGGGTGCGCAACTCCGGCCGCTCGCTCGTGCCGGTGACGAGCTACAGCGACGGGCGGCCGATCTCGGTCGATCTCGGCGGGGCCGTGTCGGCGGAGTGGTACGGGTCGGCTCCCCGGTCGGACGCGTGGCGGATCGATCCGGCGGTCGGGCTCCTCCTCGGACCCGTCGCGCTGGAGCGCGGGGCCGACCTGGGGGCGACGATCGTCGTGCGCGGGCGGCCGCAGGTGCGGATCGACGCGCCGCTGCGCTACGTGCCGGTGCGGGAGAACGTGATCGAGTCGCAGACGCCGGACGCCGCTCCGGTCTGGGGCGTGTCCGAGTCCGCGGCCGCTCCGGCAGCAGCGCCGGCGTCGGCTCCCCCTGCGCCGGTCCGTCCGCGTCAGCAGCGTCCGATGGACGCCGACCCGTCACGTCCCGAGCGTGAGAGCGTCCTCCGCGGCGGCTTCGGAGTATGGGCGGCCATGATCGCGGGGGGCGCCGGAGCCGTCGGCGTCGCGATCGGGATCGCCCTCGAGCTGGCCGGCGTCGAGGCGTCGGGGCTGGGAGGTGCGGGCATCATCCTGATCGCGGCCGGCTTCCTCGGCCTCGTCGGCACCCTCGTGATCCGGCTGCTGCGCCGCTGGCTCGAGCCGCCGGCCCTCTGGCGGACGCCGGCGCAGCGCCTCCGCCGTCCCGGGACGATCACCGTCCTCATCCTGAGCTACGCCGGGCTGGCGCTGTTCTGCACCGAGTTCGCGGCGCAGTCGGTGACCGGCGACACGACCTGGGTGGCCGGTGTCGCCGTGCTGATGCTGATCGCCGCATTGATCGGCATGGGACTCGTCGGGTTCCTCCGTCTGGTGGTCCTGCTCGGCGTGCGCCGCGCCTCCCGGGAGACCCCGTGACCCGTGAGGTCGTCGTCGTCGGAGCCGGCCTGGTCGGAGCGGCGACAGCCCGCGCCCTCACCGAGCGCGGCGATCGCGTGGTGCTCGTCGAGCAGTTCGAGCGGGGCCACGACCGCGGCTCGTCCCACGGCGAGACGCGCATCTTCCGCCGCGGCTACCTCGAGGACGACTACCGCGCCCTCACCGGACGGGCCGGGCGCGCCTGGGCACGGCTCGAGGCCGAGACCGGCCGCCGTTTGCTGCACCCGGTCGGCGCGATCGACCACGGCGACCCCGCCGTCCTGGCCGCCGTCGAGGCTGTCCTCCTGCGCGACGGGATCCCCGTGGTGCGGATCGAAGCGGACGAGGCGCAGCGGCGCTGGCCGGGACTCCGCTTCGAGACCGACGTCCTGCTGCACCCCGAGGGCGGACGCCTCGACGCGGCGGCCGCGATCGACGCGATGCTCGACTCCGCCCTCGGACGCGGCGCTGTCCTCCGGACGCGGACGCGAGTGCTGGGCATCGAGGAGCGCGCCGACGACGTGCGCGTGCTGACCACCGACGGCGCCCTCGACGCCGACGCGGTCGTCGTGGCCGGCGGATCCTGGACGCCTCCGCTCGTGGACGGCCTCGTCCGCGCGGCCGGCCGACGCCTCCCTCCGCTGCGCGTCACGCAGGAGCAGCCCGCGCACTTCGCGACGGACCTGCCCCTCGACTCGTGGCCGAGCTTCGCCCACCATCGCGCCGGCCTGCCCGTCGTCTACGGGCTCGCGACGCCCGGAGTCGGGGTGAAGGTGGGCGAGCACAGCACCGGTGTCGTCGTCGATCCGGACGAGCGCACCTTCGAGCCCGAGCCCCGAGCGCTCGCCCGCCTCGTCGGCTACGTCGCGGAGTGGATCCCGGGCGCGGACGCGGCGAGCGCCGCTCCGATCAGCTGCCTCTACGACAGCACCCCCGACGAGGACTTCGTGATCGACCGCGTGGGCCGCGTGACTCTGGCGACCGGGTTCTCGGGGCACGGCTTCACGTTCGGACCGGTCCTGGGCGAGCTGCTCGCGGACCTCGTCGCCGGCGGAGCGGCGCGGGAGCGGTTCCAGCTGCTGCCGGCGTGAAGGGCGGGTGCATCCGGAGGAGCGGCTTCCGACCGGGGAGGAGCGGATGGATTCCGACGCAGCAGCGTCTGCTCAGCGGCCTGCGGGGCCCGTCCCGTGCTGCTCGCGGCCGTCCGGCTCGAGGAGGACGGCGTCGTCCCAGCCGCTCGCCGCCTCCGTCGCACGGGCCTTCGCGGGCGCGCGCCGAGCCACCGCGACGACGATCAGCGCCCCCAGCATCACCAGGGCGGCGGTCTGCAGCGGCGGCGCGACCATCGCGAGCGCCTGCCGCACGTAGAGCTCCGGCGGGACCGTGATCGAGTCGCCCTGGTACTGGTTCGGCAGCAGGAGGACGACGACCGGGAGCGCGAGCACTGCGGCCCAGAGGACGACGGTGACCGCGATCGCGGCGGCCCAGAGCAGGCGGACCCGCGTCATCAGCGGGGAGCCCTCAGCAGCGGGACCACGACCGCCAGGCCGAGCGCGATCAGGCCGACGGTGAGGAACGGTCCGATCGCGTTGTCGCTGAGCACGCGGAGGTACTGCTCGGGCCCGAAGGCGCTCTGCGACGGCGAGTAGTCGTACCAGCTGTGGGAGCTGTTCCAGAGGGCGAGGAGTCCGACGAGGACGCTCACGGCGCCGACGACCGCCAGGGTTCCGGCGATGCGGCGAGTGGAGACAGCGGGGCGGGGGTCGGTGTCGGTCGCGTCGTGACGGTCACCGGAGTCGGGTGCCGCGTCGCCGGGAGCGGGGTCGGGTTCGGCGGGAAGCGGGACGGTCGGCTCGGTCGGGAGTGGGACTGTCGGCTCCGCGGGTCGGGGCGCGGTCGGCTCCGCGGGTGTCGGGACGGCCCGCACCGCCGCTCTCGCGCGCTCCGGAGCGGTCCGTCGGCCGGAGACTCGGGAGCCCGTCGGGCCGTCGACCGATCGCACGTCCTCCTGCTCGGGAGCGGACCCGCCACCTCGCCGGCCAGCTGATCGCCCGATGCACGAGGTCCCGCCCGACAGGAACGGGGAGCGGAGGCGCTCCTCTCCGCTGCCGCGCCGCTCGGCCTCGCGTCCGTCGTAGCCGCGCTGGAAGCCCGCGTGGTAGCGCGGGTCGGTGCCGCCCTCGTCCGTCCCGCCGCTCTCGCGTGGGGAGCCGTCCGCTCCGGTGCTCCGCGCCATGCCGTCCCCCGCTTCGTGCAGTCGGGCCATCATGTCGCACCTCGCTCGCTGCGGGGAGGTGCCGGGCGGAGCTCGGGGTGCGGTCGACGGAGGCGGGGGTTCAGCGCCCGGCCGCGGTGGTGCGCGACGGGAGGCTGACGATCCCCGCTCCGACCAGCAGCAGGCCGATCGTCACCGCCGTCAGCGCCGGCCAGCCACCGGCTCCGACGGCCAGGCCGAGGAGCCACCCGCCGGCGGCCGAGCCCGTGTAGAAGGCGATCGTGTAGACCGCGCCGGCGTGCCCGCGGAGTGCCGGAGCCGCGCGCGCTCCCGTCCAGGCGGCGCCGGTCGCGTGCAGGGCGAAGAAGCCGGCCGTGAAGACGAGGAGTCCCGCGATCACCACGGCGACGTTCTCGGCGAGCATCACCAGCAGTCCGACGATCATCAGGGCGACGCCGATCCGCATGACGAGGCGGGGGCCGATCCGCGGCCCCCATCTCCCCGCGAGCCGGGAGGAGACGGTTCCCGCGAGGTAGGCGGCGAAGAGGAGGGAGACGAGCGCGGGCGCGAGTGCGAACGGCGGCGCCTCGAGCCGGAACGCCAGGTAGTTGTAGACCGCGACGAACACGCCGACCGCGAGGAACGTCTGCAGCGCGATCGCGACGAGCATCGGATCGCGGAGCACCTGCGCCGTCTTCCCTCGCCAGCCGCCGGGGGCCGCCTCGCGCGCGCCGCCGCCCCGGGGCGCGAGCACGGCGAAGACGATCGCCGCCGCCGCGCAGACGGCCGTCACGACGAGCAGGGCTCCGCGCCATCCGAGCGCCGCCGCGAGCGGTCCGGCGAGCAGGCGTCCGGCGGCACCGCCGATCGTGGTCCCGGAGACGTACGCGGTCGCGGCGGCCGTCGCTCCGGCGCCCCCGACCCGGTCGTGGATCGCCGCGACGGCGAGCGCCGGGACGGCACCCAGTGCCGCTCCCCCGAGGAAGCGCAGGACGAGGAGGAGCTCGAAGGTCGGGGCGACGCAGGCGAGCAGCGCCAGGACCACGGACGTGAGGACCGCGATCCGCATGGATTCGAGCCGTCCGATGCGCTCGGCCACCGAGGCCCACGGCAGCACCGAGAGCGCCAGTCCGAGGGTCGCGGCCGAGACGGTGAGCGCGGCGTCGGACGGGGCGAGGGCCCATTCCCGCGCGAGCTGCGGGAGGACGCTCTGCACGGCGTAGAGCTCGGCGAAGGTCGCGACCCCGGCGGCGAGGAGGGCGATGGTCAGCCGCCGCTGCGAGAAGGGCGCCGCTGCGCGCATCGGTCGGGTGCGTGCGGCGGTGCTCATGATTCCGACGGTAGACCGCCTGCGGGTGCATCACTAATGCCCTTTCTCGTACTGTTCATGCGTTCTGGTCATGTCCGGATCTAGGGTGGTGGCGTGTCCGACGACTGGCCCGCGACCCTCCGCCTCCTGCCCCTGCTCGTCGCGGTGGCCCAGACCGGGAGCGTGACGGCGGCGGCCGCCGAGCTCGGGATCCCGCAGCCCACCGCGAGCCGGTCGCTCGCCCGGCTGTCCGCCCTGGTCGGCACTCCCCTGGTCCGCCGGGAGGGCCGTGGGGTGGTGCTGACGGAGGCGGGGACCCGTCTCGCCGAGGTCGCTCAGGACGGCATGTCGGTGATCCGCGCCGGGCTCGCGGAGGTGCGACTGGCGGGCGACGTGGAGCACGGCCGGATCGACCTCGCCTTCCAGACGCTCCTCGGGGAGAGCTTCGTGCCGGATGTGATCCGCCGGTTCCGCCGCCGCTGGCCGCAGGTGGGCTTCGGGCTCCGTCACGGCTCCCGAGCCCTCTGCCTGAGGGCCGTGGCGGAGGGCGAGTCCGAGCTGGCGATCGTCGCGGATCCGCCCGATCTCCCCGGAACCACCACGACGACCCTCTACTCGGAGCCTCTCCTCGCGGTCGTGGACCCCCGTCATCCGCTGGCCTCGCGGCGCTCGGTCACAGTGGAGGACCTCCGCGGCCTCGACCTGATCATGCTGGCGCCCGGCTACGGCCTCCACGAGTCGGCCCGGCGCCTGCTCGCCGTGGACGGCCGTGACCCCGTGCCGGCGTTCGAGGTCGGCGACTACCGCGCCGCCCGGGGACTCGCGGCAGCCGGCCTCGGACTCACGATCCTGCCGCCGAGCCCGTCCTCGGTCGACGACGACGTCCGCGAGATCCCGATCGACGATCCGGGCGCGAGCCGTGAGATCGGTGTGCTCGCCCGCGACACCGGGAACCCGGTCGTCCCCGAGTTCCTGCGGGCCCTGCACGCCGCGGCGGCCGCCCGGCGCCGGTGACCGCTGCTCGGCTCTGCTGTCAAGCACAGGAAGCGGAGGCCCTTCGTGCAGCAAGCTTCGAGAGGATCCCCGCACCGCCAGCGACACCCCCCTCCCCCCGCTCCTGCACCACGTCACCGAGGACGGCCCCGGTCATGATCCTTCTCCGCACCCACGCCAACCGCTGGACCGCGCGCGCCCGCCGCGGCGGCGTCGTCCTCGGCATCATCACCCTGGTCTCCGATCTCCCCCGCCCGGCCTACCGGACGGTCCGCCTCGACCCGACGAGCGGCGAGCGCTTCCTGCTCCGCGACACCGCCGAGCTCGAGGAGGCCTTCGCCGTGCTCCTCGCCGGGCTCGAGCGCTCGCGCATCGCGGCCTCGGCGCCCCCGGCCGAGTCGGCTCCCCCGTGCGCCCCGGTCGACGCGCCCGTCGCAGTCGAGGACGACCTCGAGGAAGCCGCCTGACCCGACGGCGTCCTTGCGGGGAGACCCTCACCGCGCATCAGGTGCCGAGCTCTCCGCCCGCCTCCTTCACACTCGACGTGTCGGATCGACGTGCCGTGACACCTCGACCGGCGGATCCGTCCTCGGCAGGTCCCGCGGGCCGATGATCTGCCGGAGCCGGGCCGACCTGCGCGACCGGAGGAGAGCCCGGCGCCAGCGCGGATCGGTGCGGGCCCGGAGGTGGGGGTCGAGCGGGCGGAAGCCTCCCGCGGTCCGCTCCTCGATCAGCACGATCGTCGCGGTCGCGAGGTGCAGTCTCCGGACCGGCTCCCTCTCGGGATGCGGATGTCCGGAGCGCGTGCGGAGCTGCTGCTCCAGCTGCTCCGGATCGGCGGACCACCAGGTGCTGACGCCGACGCGTCCATCGGGGAGAGGGAAGCGCTCGGTGACGCGGTACGGGAGGCCGTGCTCGGTCATGCAGTAGTGCCTTTCGAGGAGAGGGTCCGGGAGCCCGGGCCGCGCTGCAGCGGCCCGGGCTCCGGTTCACGAGGTGCGGGTCGAGCGACGGCGCAGCGCCGTCAAGGCGCCGCCGGCCAGGAGCAGAGCGCCGGCTCCGGCCGCGAGGGGCCCGGCCGCCGCTCCCGTCGAGGCGAGCACCGTCGGCACGAGTCCGACCGGAGGCACCGCCACCTGGGCGCAGCTGGCTCCGCCGTCGTCCGCGCACGGGTGCAGGACGGTCGTCGGATCGAAGCCCTCCGGGACCTCGGTCAGGCGCGCCCGGTTGGGGATGGTCCACGCGTCCACGCCGTCGGCGACCCGTCCGGTCACGGTGAACGTCGTCGACGCTCCAGGGGCCAGAGACAGGTTCTCGACAGTCAGATCGGACGACGCCGGGCCGCCGTCCCGGGAGATCGTGACGTCGCTCAGGTGCGCGAGCTCGGGGATGTCGGTGAGGGTCACCCCGTCCGCCGGGCGAGCCCCCTCGTTGGCGACCACGATCCGGAACCGGGCACGCCCGCCGTGGTCGACCTGATTCCCGATCGCCGTCTTCTCGATGGAGAGCCTGCCCTCGACGGGCGGCACCGGGATCTCGGCGCAGGACGACGTCGCATCGTCAGCGCAGGCGTTCTCGACCGTCGGCGGGTCGAAGCCCTCGGGCTGGTGGGTGATCGAGACGCGGTTGGGCAGAGTCGCGGCGTCGTACCCGTCAGCGACCCGGCCGCTGACGTGCAGCGACACCTGACCGCCGGCGGGGATGTCGAGACCCGTGACGGGCTCCGTCGCCGGCTGCGTTCCTCCGGCGCCGTTCTCGATGGTCGCCTCGAGCAGGTGGTCGAGCGTCGGGACGTCGGTCACGGTCACGTCCGTCGCGTCGACCGATCCGGTGTTCGCCACGACGATGTCGAAGCCGGCCGTGCCGCCGTGCTCGGCGCTCGCCTGGGACGCGGTCTTCCGGATCAGGAGCGACCCCTCGCCGATGTCGTGCGGGACGGTGGCGCAGGGGTTCGCGTCGGTCCCCGTGCCGGACGAGGCGGGAGCGAAGGGCGCATCGGCGAGGCAGGCCGTGTTCGTCAGCGCGCGGTCCCCCTCGCCGGTCACGATCACGTCGAAGGTCAGCTGGGCCGTCGCCCCGACCGGCAGGCTGCCGGCCGCCCAGGAGATGCGGCCCGTCTCCGCGTCGATCGTGGCCGTGCCCTGCGAGGTGCGGAGGGAGCCGGCGTCGAGCTCGGCGTCGTCGAGCACGCCCTTGTCGAGGTAGTCGATGACGGCGGCGTCGGAGTAGTCCCCGGTCCCGTCCGAGGTCAGCGTCACCCGGTAGGGCACGCGGGCGCCGCGGAGCAGCGGAGTGGCGGAGTCGACCGACGAGGTCTTCGCGATGGTCACGTGCGGCGCGAGCGGATCGAGGCGTGCGACCGCGACCGCACCGTCCGAGCCGTAGGCCCAGTCGTCGATCGCCCGCAGGTCGCCGTAGGAGCCGTGCACCGAGTCGTTGGCGTTGGGGACGCGGCCCCGCCCGGAGTCGTCGCCCTCCCAGCGGTGCACCCCGCCGGACGAGTCGGTGCCGCCGTCGCCGGACGTCACCGCGGAGGTGCCGGAGTACCGCTCCGAGTTCGATCCGGCGAGGAGCGAGTCGTCCCAGTGGACCATCGACGGGTCGTCGCCGCCGCCGGTCGACCTCACGACGGACACGCCGCCGGCGGACGTCTCGGCGTCGACCCGCGTGAAGTGGAACTCGTTCGTGCGGCCGATGGAGGCGCGGAAGGTGACGTCGGGGTCGGTCACGTCGACCGTCCCGCCCTTCGCGTCCCGTCCGTCCCAGTCGACCGAGAAGGGACCGGTCGTCCCCGCGATCCGGGTGAGGTGCACGTCGCGCTCGCCGTCGTAGGAGCCGTCCCCGTCCGCATCGACGTCCACGACGACGGTGCCCGGCTGCGTCCCCAGGACGCCGGTCAGCGTGCCCGCGTCGGAGCCGGCGGTCGACCGGCGGAAGGCGAGGCCCTCGATCGTCGGCGCGCGGTAGGCCGGAGCGATCGACTCCGGCAGGTCGGACGACGGCGGGTCCAGGAAGAGCTTGTAGGTCTGCAGGCCGTCGATCCCGGAGCGTCCGGACGCCTGCACGTACTGAGCCCCGATCCCGCCCGCCTCGCTCGACTGCGGCATGGGGACCGAGAGGTAGGACGGATCGGACGTCCCGACCTTCACATTGCCCTTGTTCGTGGCCTGGACCGTCGAGGCGACTCCGTCGTAGCCGCGCAGCCCCAGCTCGTAGCGGGCGCCCGTCTCCGTGACGGCGTGGAGGGTGAAGGAGGAGCGCCGCTCCTCGGGCGAGGAGTAGGACTCCTTCGCCCCGGACTGGATCGCATAGGACTCGGACCACACCCGGCCCGCGACCGCCGCGCCCCGCGCGTCCTGGACTCCGATGCTCCAGACGAGGTTCACCGGCGCCGTCACGTCGTCGTCGGACACCCGGATCTGGAAGACGCCGGTCTCGTCCGCCACGAACGAGCCGCCGGCGGACACCGAGGGCGCCGCTCCGGGCGCGAAGTCCTGCTCGTCGAGGACGGCTCCGCCCGGAGCCGTCACCCGGGCGGTACCGCCGCCGGTCTCGCCCTCGCCGGTCCCCGAGCCCGCCTGGAGCGGGTGGAGGTCCACCCGGAGCGTCTCGCCCTTCTGGACCCAGGCCGAGACGGTCGTCACGCCGGCGTTCGTCGCGCCTCCCTGCAGGAGGGTGTTCTCGATCGTCGTGTGAGGACCGTCGGCGGCGAGGGCGGGCGGCGGCGCGAGGCCTCCGCCCAGCAGCCCGCTCACGAGCACGCAGCCCGCCGTCGTGCCGACCAGCGCTCGCGCCGTCCGCGCTCGGGGTCGTCCGCGCTCGTCCCGCCCCGACTGTTCCGTTCGACTCATCCGATGTCCTCTCCTCTGCCGACCGAGCGCACTGCGTCGGCGGCGACCGTTCAGCCCCACGGAAGGAGAGTATTGCTCGGTTCGACGTCACCGCGGCCGGTACGGCTGCATCCGTGGAGAACGGCGCGAGATGGGCGCTGTGGAGGAGGAAACGGCGCGCGAGAAGAGCGGAGCTGCGTGTTCGCGACACGTGATCGCAGAGCCTGCGAGGACTGATCGCGAGCGCGGGCGCGGACTGATCGCGGATGCGGGCGGAAGACGGTCGACGTCGTCGACGGCGCGAAGAGGCGTCCTGCGAGGCGGAGAACCGGCTGTTCCCTCGCCCTGCACTCACCGGGAGACCGACGCCGACGGCCACCGGAACGAGCGACCGTTAAAACGAGAACGGCCCGCCGAAGCGGGCCGTTCTGCTCTGTCTCAACCAGAGTGCGCCCGGAGGGATTCGAACCCCCAACCTTCTGATCCGTAGTCAGATGCTCTATCCGTTGAGCTACGGGCGCAGTCCATCGCGTGGGCCAGAGGCGCACGCAACGAGGTACGACTATACATGCCGGGAGCCCCCTCCGCGAATCGGCGGCGGCGGCGCAGACGGCTCCCTCTCGGGACGCCGCCGCGGCCACGAGAACCCAGGCTCCGTCGCGGTGTCCCGGAGCGCCTCGCAGAGCCTCCGACGGGCGGACGCCGTTGCTCCCCCTCACGGCGTACCGTGGGCTCATGGAGGCCGCCGCGATCGAGCTCGTGGGCTTCGTCGTCTCTCCGCTGCACCGCTACGAGGGCCGCCCCGCCGATGGCCCGGTGCCGTCCGAGGGCAACGAGCAGCCCGAGCGGATCGAGATCCGCGCAGGCCTCGGCATCGTCGGCGACCGCTTCTTCGCCCAGCGCGCGCACCGCCCCGCGGCGATCACGCTCTTCGCGGTCGAGACCCTCGAGCACATCGCCGCCGAGCTCGGCGCAGGGCCCTTCGACCCCGCCGACACCCGCCGCAACATCATCGTCCGCGGCGCCGACGTCGATGCGCTCGCCGGCCGCACGTTCGCGATCGAGCAGGGCGGGGAGCGGATCGAGTTCCAGGGCGGACGACCAGCGAACCCCTGCGCCTGGATGGACGTCGTGCTCGCCCCCGGGGCGTTCCGGGCGATGCGGAGGCGCGGCGGCGTCCGGACCGCTCCTCTGACGAACGGCGTCCTCCACACCGGGCCGGCCCGTCTGATCCTCCACAGGTCGGACGACATGCTGATCTGAGCCCGGCGGCGAGCGCCTAGGCTCGCAGCGACCGACTCCCCCGATCGAAGGAGGCCCCGTGCTCCGCCCGAGCGACCTCCTCCCCACTCTCGCCACGACTCTCCGGCGCGGAGTCCGCGACGTCTTCGCGACCACGCGCTCCCGGGGGCGGGATCCTCACCGCCGCACCCGCAGCACCGACGTCTCGGTCCAGCGCGTGCACCATCGCGACGTCTGGGCGCGGGTGAGCACGGTGGGGCGCGACGGCGAGCGCACGTTCGTCCTCGTGCCGGGGATCGGAGTCGCGGCCACGTACTTCGAGCGCCTCGCGCCCGCGCTCAACGAGTTCGGTCCGGTGCACGCCCTCGATCTGCCGGGGTTCGGCGGCGTGCCGCACCCGATCGACGCGCGGCGCATGGACATCGGCGACTACGCCGAGCTGGTCGGCGCGGTCATCGACGAGCTCGGCCTCGACGATCCCGTCGTCCTCGGCCACTCGATGGGGACGCAGGTGGTGGCCGAGCTCGCCGCCCGCCGTCCGGAGCTGACCACCATCGTCCTGCTCGGACCCGTGATGAACCGGCACGAGCGCCGCCTCCCGACCGCCGCGCTCCGCTTCGCCCAGTCGAGCGTCCGCGAGCCCCTCAAGGTCGCGATCCTCGCCGCGGGCGCCTACCTCCTCTGCGGACCGCGCTGGTTCTCCCGCGTGCTGCCCGAGATGATGCACTACCGGATCGAGGAGACCGTCCCCCGGATCCGCGCGTCCGCCCTCGTCATCCGCGGCGAGTTCGACCGGCTCGTGCCGCGCGAGTGGGCGGAGGAGATCGCCCGGTCGATGCCGCACGCGCGGGCCTGGGAGATCCCCGACGCCTCCCACTCCGTGATGCACGCGCACGCGGAGGAGGTCGCCCGCCTCTGCGTCGAGCACGCGCGGGCGCCGCAGCCCGACCGGGACGAGGCCGCCCTCCGCCGCTACCCCGACTCGGAGGTCGACCACTCCGAGGAGGACGCGCCCACCGAGGACCCGATCGGCGCTCTCCGGGGACGCATCACCGAGCTGGCCGGGATCCTCGTGGACGACGACTCCCTCATCGCCGAGGGCAAGACCCTCCACGCCGAGGCGAGCGATCCCGAGGCACTGCACCAGGTCGCTGCCGACCCGGGCGACGGCGAGCTCGTCGAGGGCGGCGGACCGAGGAAGGACGGCGAGCAGGACGGCTGACCACCGCAGGCCACCACGAGCCGCATGTCGCGCGGCGTGAGACGCCGAGCGCTCGCGAGAGCAGCCCTCCCGCCGACGCCACTCGGCGCCCGCCCGTCAGGACTCCGCGCCGACGATCTCCTCGCGGATGCGCCGCAGGTCCTCGGCGAGCGCCCCCAGCAGGATCCAGTGCTGCGGATGCGGAGTCGCGATCACGAGCGGCGCGGTGAGAGCGGGCAGCTCGTCGGTGATCGCCTCCGGCTCGGGAACGTCGACCGAGGACTGCACGAGGAGCCGCAGATCGTGGGCGGCCCGGTGCAGCTGGACGGCGATGTCGGCGATCGTCGGCTCCCCGACGAGCTCGTCGTCGTAGAGGTCGTGCACGGTCCGCGTCATGCCGCGGACCCGGGTCACGATGCGCCCCAGCCGCGGGACGACGGAGTCGAGGGCCAGCAGCCGGTCGCGGTGGGCGGAGCGGCGCGGGTTGAGGCGGAGGGACTCCTCGCCGGTCGCGATCGCCTCCTCCGCCTTGCTCTGCATGGTCTGCAGCAGCCGGGCGTTGATGAGCAGCTCGTCGAGCCGGCGTCGCGGGACGGGGGCCTGGAGGGCGTCGCCGAGGTCGTCGAGGGCAGCGGCGAGCTGAGCGGTGAGATCTCCGATCGCCCGCTCGGCCGGTGCCAGCACGACCGGAGGGACGATGAGCACGTTGATGACGACTCCCACCGCCGCGCCCAGCAGGGTCTCGAGGATGCGGTCGAGCGCGTAGTTCGGCGTGACCGCGCCCACCGAGAGCACGAGCATCGCGCTGATCGGGATCTGCACCGCGGAGGCGGGGGTCAGGCGCACGGCCCACCCGACGGCGATCGCGGCCACGATCGCGAGGAGAACGATGATGCTCTCGCCGCCGAGCACCGTGCCGATCACGGATCCGACGATCACGCCGATGATGACGCCGACCGAGCGCTCGAGGGCCTTGGAGAACGACTGGTTGATGCTCGGCGCGACGACGAGGAGCGCGGCGATCGCGCCGAAGACGGGCAGCGTCCCCGGGAAGACGACGCCGGCGAGGAGCCAGGTGACGACCGTGGCCGCCGCCGTCTTGACCAGCTGCAGCACCGGCGGCCGCGTCGGCACGGTGAAGCTCGAGGTCAGGCGCATGGGACCACGGTAGCGAGCGCCCGCCGCCTCGCAGTCACCACGCGGGTCACCGACTCGCGGCGGCCTCGACGCTCGCGAGCACCGCGCGGAGCGAGCGCGACGCCTCCGCCCGCAGATCGGCGGGCACCCCCGAGAGCAGCGCCCGCTCGGCGTCGAGCACCTCGGGGAAGGCCCGGTCGACCAGCTCCTCCCCCTCGCGAGTCAGCGTGATGAGCGAGCCGCGCCCGTCCGCCGGGTTCGCGGCGCGCCGTACCAGGCCCCGACGCTCCAGCGAGTGCACGCGCTTGGTGATCGCGGGAGCGGAGGCGAGGGCGATCGTCCGGAGGGTCGTCGGCGACTGCGGAGCGCCGGCGCGACGCAGCGTGGAGAGCACGTCGAACTCGCCGCGGGTCAGCCCGTGGGCGGCGAGCAGCTCCTCCGTAGCCCGGACGATCAGCGCGGAGGCGCGGATCAGCCGCCCGACGACGTCGACGGCGGAGGTGTCGAGTTCGGGCCGCAGCACCGCCCAGCCCGCCCTGATCTCGTCGACCGCGTCGCCCGGCTGGCTTTCAGACTGATTCACACGTAAAGTATATCTGCTTCACCCGTGAAACACTTCTCCGGCCGCCGCCGCTCGGACCCCGATCAGAGGACCCGATGGCCGCCACCCCCGTTCTGCCCCACCCCCGCGAGCTCCTCGCCTTCGGCCCGCACGCCGGCGCCCATCGCGTCGCCCTGCGCGCCGGCGTCTCGATCGCCGTCCCGCTGCTCGTCCTCTGGGCGCTCGGCCGCACCGATCTCGCCCTCTATGCGACCTTCGGCGCCTTCACGGCCCTCTACGGACGCCAGCACACGCACCGGCCGCGCCTGCTGATGCAGCTGTCGGCAGCCGCGTTCCTCGTCACCACCGTGACCCTCGGCACCGTCGTCTCCCTCTCTCCTCACCGCGACTGGCTGATCATCCCCGTCGTGGTCGCCGTGACCGTCGCGGCCGCCTACCTCAGCGACGCCCTGCACTGGCATCCGCCCGGCCCGCTGTTCCCGGTGTTCGCCGTCACGGCGTGCGCGTCCGTCCCGTCCGAGCCCTCGCGGATCCCGCTCGCCGTCGCTCTCGCCGCGGGCTCCGCCGCCTTCTCGCTCGTCGTCGGCCTGAGCGGTGTCGCGCTCCCCCGCGCACGCCGCCTCGCCCCGACGCCGTGGCGCACCTCGTTCCGCGCGGCGGCGGCCCGTCCGGCGACGCGCGCCGCCCTGCTCCGCTTCGGGACCGTCGTCCTGGTGGCGGGCACCGTCTCGACCGCGACGGGCCTGGGCCACCCCTACTGGGCGATGGTCTCCGCCGTCGCAGCCGTCTCAGGAGCGGACGCCGGCGCCCGGCTCGTGCGCGCGGGACACCGGATGCTGGGCACGATCGTCGGAGTGCTGATCGCGGCCGCGCTCCTGGCCCTGCCGCTCTCCCCGCTCGCCGTGATCGTGGTGGTGGTGCTCCTCCAGATGACCGCCGAGCTCGTCGTCGGCCGCAACTACGGCCTGACCCTCGCCTTCGTCACTCCGCTCGCGATCCTCATGGTCGAGCTCGCGCATCCCGTCGACGAGCTCGTGCTGCTGCGCGACCGGGCGCTCGAGACCGCGCTGGGCGTGCTCGTCGGAGTCGTGGCGACGCTCCTGACCCACGCCGCCTCGCAGCGCTCGCGCTCCCGCTCCTAGGCTCAGGAGGATGGACCGCACGATCCCCGCTGTGCTCGCCGAGATCACGGCGGCCGTCGCCGAGGTGCGCGACGTCGCACGGTCGCAGCAGGACGGCGCGCGGGCCCGCGTCGCGGACCGGCTCGACGAGCTGTTCGCCGGAGCGACGACCCGCCGAGACGTCCGGGCGGCGGCCGCCGACGCGCTCGGGCTCTGGGGCGGGGCGGGCTCCTTCTCGGACGTCGGCTCGGCCGAGGCCGACCACGCGATCAGGCGCCTGTACCGGGCCCTGCGCGCCGGCCGCTCCTGGCTGCTCCACACCGGCTGACCCGCACGTCGCGACCGCCGCACGACGCCGGGAACGACGAAGGCCCCCTGCTTCCGTGGAAGCGGGGGGCCTTCTCGTTGGCGGTACCGGTGGGATTTGAACCCACGGTGGACGCAAGCCCACACATGTTTTCGAGACATGCTCCTTCGGCCGCTCGGACACGGTACCGGGGTCGAGTGTACGCGACGGCCGGAAGTCGCGCCAATCGAGCGGACGGGCCGCCGTCAGGCGGGGAGGAGGAAGCCGAGCACGCGGTCCCACTCCGGGATCGCGAGCAGGTGGCCGCGGCCGGGCACGACCTCGAGGCGGGAGTCGGGCAGCCGTGCGGCGTACCACTCGGCGTGGCGGCGGCCGGCGACCGCGTCCTCGGCGCCGTAGAGGAGGAGCGCGGGCGGCTCGGCGGACTCGACGGCGAAGCCCCACTCCTGCACGCCGTAGCTGATGAGGTCGGCGGCCATGCCGAGGGCGCCCTGGGCGACGGCGCGCTCGAGCATGCGCGAGAGGCGCTCGCGGACTCCGGGGGTCTCGAGCACCGCCGTGTCGGCGTCGCCGGAGCCGAGCATCCCGAGCAGGGCGTCCGGGGCGGGGGCCGGGCCGAAGGCGCCCTCGAGCGTGCGGGTGAGCGAGCGGACGGCCTCGTCGAGCGGAAGCTCGGCCAGGCGCGCGAGCTCGGCACGGTTCTCGTCGCCGACCCACGGCACGGCGTCGTCGGGAGCGGGCGTGCCGATCACGGCGACGCGCTCCACGAGGCCGGGGTAGTTCGCGGCGAGCGCGAGGGCCACGCGGCCTCCCGCCGACCAGCCGGCGACGCTGACGGAGGCGATGCCGACGGTCGCGAGGTACTCCGCGATGTCGGCGGCGGCCTGCTCGGGGCTGGCTCCGACGCCCGCTCCGGCGGGGTCGAGGTCGGTCAGAAGGGAGGAGGCGCCGTAGCCCGGGCGGTCGAACGAGAGCAGGCGCACCCCGTGGCGCGCGGTCGCCTCCGGGTCGGGGTCGAGGTCCGAGGAGCCGGGAGCGGGATGCGCCAGGACGACGACCCGCTCGGCGCCCTCGGGGCCGGACCAGCTGACTCCGAGCGGGCGGCCGGACTTGAGGACGTGCACTGTCGAGGGCATGTCCCCCAGTCTCCCGCAGACGTCCGACGCCGACGGAGCGGCGCTCGGGAGTCGTCTTCCGAGGCGCGATCCTCCGCCTCCGCCCCTCCGCGACGACGCTCCTCCACAGACGGCTTCCACGCGACCTCTCCCCCGGCCTGGCGCGCCCCGCTCCCGGCGTCGGTGGTCGACGGTACTGTCGAAGACACGTTCGAACGAGCGGCGGTGTCGGGGGTCCCCCGTAGCGTCGCGCTCGTCCCCCTCCTCCGCCCCGAAAGGACCTCATGGCCTCCTCGAAGACGCGCACCGCCCCGTACCGCTGCTCGGAGTGCGGGTGGACGACCGCGAAGTGGGTGGGCCGCTGCGGCGAGTGCCAGCAGTGGGGCTCCGTGATCGAGAGCACCGAGCGCACCGGCCTCGTCCGCGCGGTCGCCGCTGTGGCTCCGGCCGCCGGCCGCATCGCGCGGCCCATCACCGAGATCGAGACCACGTCGGCGGCGCACCGCCCCACCGGCGTGGGCGAGCTCGACCGCGTGCTCGGCGGCGGGATCGTCTCCGGTGCGGTCGTGCTGCTCTCGGGCGAGCCCGGCGTGGGCAAGTCGACCCTCCTGCTCGAGGTCGCGAGCCGCGCCGCGGCCGAGGGCCAGCGGGTCCTCTACGTCAGCGCGGAGGAGTCGGCCGCGCAGGTGCGCATGCGGGCCGAGCGCACCGGCGCGATGCACGACAGCCTCTTCCTCGCGGCCGAGACCGACCTCGCCACCGTGCTCGGCCAGATCGACGAGGTCCGACCGGACCTGCTCATCGTCGACTCGGTGCAGACGGTCGCGAGCGACACCGTCGACGGCCTGCCCGGCGGTCCCAGCCAGGTCCGCGAGGTCGCCGCGACCCTCATCCGCGTCTGCAAGGAGCGGGCGCTCCCCCTCGTGCTCGTCGGACACGTCACGAAGGACGGCTCCATCGCGGGGCCGCGCCTGCTCGAGCACCTGGTCGACGTGGTCTGCCACTTCGAGGGCGACCGGCAGACGGCGCTGCGCTTCGTCCGCTCGCTCAAGAATCGCTTCGGCCCGACGGACGAGGTCGGCTGCTTCGAGATGACCGCCGAGGGCATCGCCGAGATCCCCGACCCGAGCGGTCTGTTCCTCAGCCGCACCCGCTTCCCCACCCCGGGCATCTGCGTCACGGTCGCGATGGAGGGACGCCGCGCGCTCCCCGTCGAGATCCAGGCGCTCGTGATCGCGAACGACGGCGAGCACCCCCGCCGCGTCACGAACGGAGTCGACGCGTCCCGGGTCGCGATGATCCTCGCGGTCCTCGAGCGCCAGGCGGGCATCCCCCTGCGGCGCTGCGACGTCTATGTGTCGACCGTCGGGGGCGTGAAGCTCATGGAGCCGGCGGCGGACCTGGCGATCGCGGTCGCCATCGCGTCCGCGCACGCCTACACGCCGCTGCGGCCCGGGATCGCCGCGTTCGGCGAGATCAGCCTCTCGGGAGACATCCGGCCCGCCTCCGGAGCGAAGCAGCGCGCCTCCGAAGCGACACGACTCGGGCACTCCTCGCACCTCGACTCCAGCGCCTTCACCCTCTCGAGCGCGATCACCCACGCGCTCGTCCCCGTTCCCGAGCGCATCCGTCCGGAGCGGGTCCCCGCGCACTGACGGCCGCGTCCCCGGCATGCTGCACAGGCACCCGTCCATCGCTCGGAGCCGCGGGTGCCCCCGTCCACCGCATGGTCGAGGATCGCCACCGGAGGCGAACACGGGCTCCATGGGCACTACCCGACAGCTCCGCGCGACCACCGCACGCGTCCGCTCCGCCGCGGCCGCCCGTCGCAGCCTGCCCCTAGACGCCGCCCCCGCCGCCGCCGCTCGACGAGCTCGACGAGGATCCGACGTAGCTCGACGTCGACGACGAGAACGAGGACACGCTGCCGGCGAAGGCCGCCGCGTGGAAGCCGTTCGGTCCGGAGTACCAGACCGGCTCCTCGCCGGTGCGCTCGTAGGCCGACGCGAGCTCCGCCGACCACTCCTTCTCGAGACCGAAGAGCACGGCCCACGGCAGCAGGCGCTCCGTCACCTCGACCACCTCGACCGGTCCGACCGTGCGCCGATCCGCCCCGCGGGGCGACTGCAGCATCGCGATCCGGTCGGCCTCGGCCAGGCGGATGTACAGCTCGAGCCCGCGCAGATGGTCGCGCAGCTCCGCGCCCGCGGCCGTCAGCGGCACCCTCGAGACCAGGATCGTCCCGACGACGGCCGCAACGATCGCGACGAGCATCAGCACGAGCGGAAGCGCTCCGCCGAAGGAGCCGGTCATCAGGAGGATCGCGCCCAGGAAGGCGGCCATGACACCCAGCAGCAGCGGGACGATCACGAGCACGCTGCCGCCGATCGTCCCGGCCTTCTTCAGTCCCGCCTCGGTCACCCGGTTGCCCAGCGCGGTCCGGAACTGTCCGACGGCCTTGCCGAACTCCTTGTCCTTGCCGGAGAGCTCACGCACCGTCCCCGGCGCCCGGCCGAGGGCGATGTCGAGGAACTCGCGGTCGTCGGACGCGAGGGGCCGCGGGCGTCCCGCGCGTCGCGTCGGCGTCGTCGCAGGGTCGAGCACCCGCACGGCGTACTCCTGCTTCCGCCCCTCCCCCGTCTCCTCGATGCGCACGAGACCACGGACGGCGGCGTCCAGGAGTCCGGCCGCGGGGGCCTTCGACGTCTTCCGCAGCAGCGCGGCGGAGAGGAACAGCCCCTCCGCGGGCGGGTCGTACTCGGCGACGACGGTCGGGCGGCCGGGAGCGTCGCGGAGCACGGTCCGGCGGCGGTGCACGGCGAGCGCGAGGCCGATCAGGACCGCGGCGAGGCCGCCCAGCTGCACCCAGGACCAGCCGGAGGCGAGGTAGCGGTCGTCGCGCGGCGTGAAGGTCCCGGGAGCGAAGCCGATCGCCACGGTCACGTTCTCCCCCGGAGCCAACGACTCCCCCGATGCCGTGACGACCGCGCCGTCGCGGCCGATGGGACAGGGCGTCGTCGAGCCCTCCGGTCCCCGGTAGCAGCTGACGGTCCCCGTCGCGGCGGAGGCCAGCGACCCGGCGAGCTCGACGCGCACGTCGTAGCGGTCGAAGGACTGGCGCCAGCCCGTGCCGTTGACGTCCCAGTAGAACTCGTCCTCGCCGCTGCGCGTGCCGGATCCAGGCAGGGTCGTGTTGTGCTGCGTGTAGGTGAAGACGTAGGTCTGGCTGCCGCTGACGAACTCGTCCGCCGCGCTGGTGACCAGGAGGAAGCCGTCCTCGCGCTCGGTGTCGACCGGCCGCGCCTCCCCGTCGCCGTCGGTGACGGACACCAGGTCGACGTCGGTCGGGTGCCCCTCGTAGTCGAGCGGGATCGCGCGCTGCATGCCGCGGTTCTGCGACGGCGGGAACTCGGCGACGAAGGTCTCGACAGTGGTCAGCGTCGAGCGGCCCTCCTCGTCGCGGTCGAGACGGAAGTCGGCCGAGTACTCCGAGAACCGGAAGCCGTCCACGTCCGCGCGCACGACACCCGCGACGGGCTGCGGAGCCGCGACAGGGTGCGGAGCCGCCACGGCCTGCGCCGCCGCTCCGCCGACCAGCAGCGGGACCGCGAGGGCCACGGCCGCCGCGCGCCGCGCGACCACCCCCGCCCGGCCGGTCGAGGCGGACAGGATCGTGCCGAGCAGCCCCCACATGCCTGCGATGCTACGCGCCGACGCACGCCCGGCACGTCCCCCGGGCGGACTACTGGAGCAGGAACTGCGTGGGCGAGCCCGAGGGGATGCCGGCGACCGACACCGACAGGTTGTAGGCGGCGCCGCCCGCCTCGACCGCCTCGCGTCCGCCGGAGCAGGTGTCGGCGGAGGAGCGAGTGCGGTCCCACGTCAGCGCGCTGCCCATCACCGAGCGGCCCGCCTGGAGGAGCACCGGCAGATCGGCCGCGCCGGTCTGGCAGTCCGTGGAGGTCCAGATCTGCTCGGAGCCGCTCGTGATCGTGAAGACCTGCTTGCTCGTGCCCGCGTCGATCACGCAGTCGGTGCTCGAGATGTTGGCCAGCGAGAGCGAGAGCTGCGGATCCTCGCCGGGCGCGTAGCTCGTGGCGTCCGTGACCGCGGTGACGGCGACGGAGTCGGCCGTGCAGGCGGGTGCGGCGCCGGGCGTCGCACCGGGCGAGGTGGTCGGGTAGAGCGTCGGCAGCACGACGGTCGGCGTGGGGCTCGACGCGGCGTCGGAGCCGGTCATCCGCGGGAGCAGCGACAGCACCACCGCCAGGCCCGCGACGATGACGACCAGCGCGAGCAGCACTCCGGCGCGGCGTCGCCGGTAGACCCGGGAGGGCAGGCGGCGGGGCGGCGGAGTCACCGGGACAGGCTACGACGTGGCGGCGGTCAGAGCGTCTTCAGCATGCGGGTGTTGCCGAGCGTGTTCGGCTTCACCCGGGCGAGGTCGAGGAACTCGGCGACTCCCTCGTCGGGAGAGCGGAGCAGCTCGGCGTAGACCTCGGGGTCGACGACCTTCTCGCCGATCGGCTCGAAGCCGTGGCGGGCGAAGAAGTCGACCTCGAAGGTGAGGCAGAACAGGCGCTTCAGGCCGAGCTCGCGCGCGTCGTTCTCGAGGCGCTCCAGGATGTGGTGGCCCACGCCCCTCCCGAGCCAGTCCTGCGCGACCGCGAGGGTGCGCACCTCCGCGATGTCGTCCCACATCACATGGAGCGCACCGCAGCCGATCGCCGTCCCGTGCCCGTCCTCGGCGATGCGGAACTCCTGCACGGCGCCGTAGAGCACCACGCGGTCCTTGCCCAGGAGGATGCGCTCGTTCACGAGCGGCTCGCTGAGCTCCTGGATGAAGGGGACATCGCTCGTGCGCGCGCGGCGCACCGGGTACTTCCAATCGGCCATTCGACAAGCCTAGGCCGCACCGGGCGCGGGATCCTGCGAGCAGGCGCCCACCCCCGGACGACGACGTGCCCGCCCCCTCGCGAGAGGGGACGGGCACGGGGTCGTTCGGCAGCCTGCTACGACATCAGGTCGGGCGTCGCCGGGCCGGCCGTGGCCGCTCCGGTGGACGCGCCGGCGCTGATCGAGATCAGACGCGGGGTCGTGGTGAAGACGAACCTGTTGTCGGCGAAGTCCACGTGGATGTGGTCTCCGGCGCCGAGCTCGCCGTGCAGGATCCGCTCGGACAGCTGGTCCTCGATCTCGCGCTGGATCGCGCGGCGCAGGGGGCGCGCACCGAGGGCCGGGTCGAACCCGACCTCGATCAGGCGCTCCTTGGCCGGCTGCGTCAGCTCCACCGTCATGTCGCGGTCGAGCAGACGGTCGCCCAGGCGCTTGATGAAGAGGTCGACGATCTGGAGCAGCTCGGGCTTCGACAGCTGCGGGAAGACGATGACGTCGTCCACGCGGTTGAGGAACTCGGGCTTGAAGTGCTTCTTGAGCTCCTCGTTGACCTTGCCGCGCATGCGGTCGTAGCCGGTGGCGTTGTCGCCCTCGATCTGGAACCCGACGGGACCACCGGCGATGTCACGAGCACCGAGGTTGGTGGTCATGATGATGACGGTGTTCTTGAAGTCGACGACACGGCCCTGGCCGTCGGTCAGTCGACCCTCCTCCAGGATCTGGAGGAGCGAGTTGAAGATGTCCGGGTGCGCCTTCTCGATCTCGTCGAAGAGGACCACGCTGAACGGCTTGCGGCGCACCTTCTCGGTGAGCTGGCCGCCCTCCTCGAAGCCGACGAACCCGGGAGGGGCGCCGAACAGCCGCGAGACGGTGTGCTTCTCGCCGTACTCCGACATGTCGAGCGAGATCATCGCGTTCTCGTCGTCGAAGAGGAACTCGGCGAGCGCCTTGGCCAGCTCGGTCTTCCCGACGCCCGTGGGGCCGGCGAAGATGAACGAGCCCGAGGGGCGCTTGGGGTCCTTGAGGCCCGCGCGGGTGCGGCGGATCGTCCGCGAGAGGGCCGCGATGGCCTCCTCCTGGCCGATGACGCGCTGGTGGAGGGCCTTCTCCATGAAGACGAGCCGCGAGGACTCCTCCTCGGTGAGCTTGAAGACCGGGATGCCCGTCGCCTGGGCGAGGACCTCGGCGATCAGGCCCTCGTCGACCACGCCGGTGGCCTTGACGTCGCCCGACTTCCACTGCTTCTCGAGGCGCAGGCGCTCACCGAGCAGCTGCTTCTCCTCGTCGCGCAGCGACGCGGCCTTCTCGAAGTCCTGGTCCTCGATCGCGGCCTCTTTGGCGGAGCGGACCACGGCGATGCGGTCGTCGAAGTCGCGCAGCTCCGGCGGCGCCGAGAGGATCGAGAGGCGCAGGCGTGCGCCGGCCTCGTCGATCAGGTCGATCGCCTTGTCGGGGAGGAAGCGGTCGCTGATGTAGCGGTCGGCCAGATTGGCCGCCGAGACGATCGCGCCGTCGGTGATGGACACCTTGTGGTGCGCCTCGTAGCGGTCGCGCAGCCCCTTGAGGATGTTGATCGTGTGGGGCAGCGACGGCTCCGCGACCTGGATCGGCTGGAAGCGGCGCTCGAGAGCGGCGTCCTTCTCGAAGTGCTTGCGGTACTCGTCGAGCGTGGTCGCGCCGATGGTCTGCAGCTCGCCGCGGGCGAGCAGCGGCTTGAGGATCGAGGCGGCGTCGATCGCGCCCTCAGCGGCCCCTGCGCCGACGAGGGTGTGGATCTCGTCGATGAAGGTGATGATGTCGCCGCGGGTGCGGATCTCCTTCGTGACCTTCTTCAGGCGCTCCTCGAAGTCACCGCGGTAGCGGGATCCGGCGATGAGCGAGCCGAGGTCGAGCGTGTAGAGCTGCTTGTCCTTCAGCGTCTCGGGCACGTCGCCCCGCACGATCGCCTGGGCGAGGCCCTCGACGACGGCGGTCTTGCCGACGCCGGGCTCGCCGATCAGGACGGGGTTGTTCTTGGAGCGGCGGGAGAGGATCTGCATGACCCGCTCGATCTCCTTCTCGCGCCCGATGACCGGGTCGAGCTTGTTGTCGCGCGCCGCCTGGGTGAGGTTGCGTCCGAACTGGTCGAGGATCTGCGATCCCCCCTGAGGCTGCTGCTGCTCACCGCCCACGGCGACCTGCTCCTTGCCCTGGTAGCCCGAGAGCAGCTGGATGACCTGCTGGCGCACGCGGTTCAGGTCGGCACCGAGCTTGACCAGCACCTGAGCGGCGACGCCCTCGCCCTCGCGGATGAGGCCGAGCAGGATGTGCTCGGTCCCGATGTAGTTGTGGCCGAGCTGCAGCGCTTCGCGCAGGGACAGCTCGAGGACCTTCTTCGCCCGAGGCGTGAAGGGGATGTGGCCGGTCGGCTGCTGCTGCCCCTGGCCGATGATGTCCTGCACCTGCTCGCGCACAGCGTCGAGCGAGATCCCGAGGGACTCGAGCGCCTTCGCGGCCACTCCCTCGCCCTCGTGGATCAGGCCGAGCAGGATGTGCTCCGTGCCGATGTAGTTGTGATTGAGCATCTTGGCCTCTTCCTGGGCCAGGACGACGACGCGCCGCGCGCGATCGGTGAATCTCTCGAACATGCTGTCACTCCCTACAGAACCCGCAGGGGTGGGCTCCGATACGTCGACTGTAACCAGCGCTCCCCCCGGTGAGCAGGCCTGTTCGCCCTGGGCGTGCACGCGATCCGGAGGGGTGCGGGCGGCGGTCCCGCCCACCGGTCCATGCGAAGGCATACACTTCCCGCATGAGCAACCTGGAGGAGCATCCCGACGAGCTCCCCGTCGCCGCGGAGCCGGTCCCTCGCGAGCCCGGCGCGGTCGAGATCCTGGAGGCACGGCTCGTCCCGCTCGGCGGTCCGCGTGCGATCGAGGTGCGCCGCACCCTCCCCCAGCGCTCGCGCTCGACCATCGGCGCATGGTGCTTCGCCGACCACTACGGCCCGGTGCGGCTCGGCGAGGAGGCCGGGATGGACGTCCCGCCGCACCCGCACACCGGCCTGCAGACCGTGAGCTGGCTCTTCGAGGGCGAGATCGAGCACCGTGACAGCGTCGGCAGCCTCGCCGTGGTGCGCCCGGGCGAGCTCAACCTGATGACGGCCGGACGCGGCATCTCGCACTCGGAGGTCTCGACCGGGGGCGCGCCCGTTCTGCACGGGGTGCAGCTCTGGGTCGCGCTGCCCGAGGAGGCGCGGCTCGTCGATCCGTTCTTCGAGCACCACCGCGGCGTGCCCGTGGAGCTGCCCGGCGCGCTGGTGCACGTCTTCGTCGGAGGGATGCTCGGCGCGTCGGTGCCCGCGAGCACCTTCACTCCGCTGGTCGCCGCGCAGATCGACCTCGAGCCGGGTGCCCGGGTCGAGCTGCCGGTCGAGGAGTCGTGGGAGTACGGCGTGCTGGTCGACGCCGGCCCCGTGGCGGTCGAGGGTGCGGACGTCCCGCGCTCGGACCTCGCCTACCTGACGCCCGGCCGCTCGCACCTGGTGCTGACCGCCGGGGACGCGGGAGCCCGCGTGGTGCTGCTCGGCGGCGAGCCGTTCGCCGAGGAGCTGGTGATGTGGTGGAACTTCGTCGGCCGCAGCCACGACGACGTGGCGGCCGCCCGCGAGCGCTGGCAGTCCGACGTGATCGCCGGGGCGGATCCCGCAGGACCGTTCGGCACCGTCGACGGGTACGGCGGACGCGCGCTCCCCGCGCCCGTGCTGCCGACCGTGCGCCTCAAGCCGCGCCGCCGGGCCTGAGCCGAGACCGTCAGGCCGAGGCGCTCCGAGGCGGGGCCCACGACGCGGGAGCGCGGAAGTCGCGATGATCCCGCTCGACCACCGCGACTCCCGCGCTCTCACCGGCGCGTCAGGACGCGTCCGACTCCTTCTTCGCGGCGGCCTTCGCAGCGGCCTCGCGATCGGTGGCCTCGGCCGTCTCGCGGAAGGCGCGGCGCGGATCCTGCAGCGCGCTCATCGGCGAGAGGTCGCGCGGAGTGACGGCGTCGACGAGCCAGCCCGTGATGATCCGCCACTTGCGGTCCAGGGTCGGCATCGCCGCTCCGTGGTAGGCGCGGTGGGCGAGCCAGGCGGGGAGGCCGCGCAGCTTCACGCCCTTGATCAGGCCCGCGCCCTTGCCGATGCCGTACTCGGCGACGGTCCCGACGGAGGCGTGGCGGTACTCCTCCACGGTGCCTCCGGTGAGGTCGGCGATGATGTTGCGCGCCAGGAGCTTGGCCTGCCGGACCGCGTTCTGCGCGTTCGGCGGGTAGTACGCGGGCTGCTTCTCGCTGGTGAGGTCCGGCACCTGCGCGCCGTCGCCGGCCGCCCAGGCGCCGCCCACCGGCTCGCCGTCCTCGCGGGTGACCCGCAGGCGCGCATCCGCCATGACGTGGCCCTTCGGCCCGCGGGGCGCGTCGGTCGCGTCGAGGATCGGGTTCGGCTTCACGCCGGCGGTCCACACGATCGTGGCCGTCGGGATGCGCTCGCCCGAGGAGAGCTCCACGACGCCGTCCTCGCAGGAGGGCATCGTCGTCTTCAGGTGCACGTGCACGCCGCGCGAGCGGAGGTGGTCGAGCGTCCACTTCGAGAGCTCGGGACCGACCTCGGGGGCGACCCGGTCCAGTGCCTCGACGAGGTGCCAGGTGACGTCGCCCATCGAGAGGGAGGGCTGCGCGGCGAGCGTCTTGCGGCTGAGGTCGAGCAGCTCGCTCAGCGCCTCGACGCCGGTGTAGCCGCCACCGACGAAGACGAAGGTGAGCAGGCGCCGGCGCTCGGCGGGATCGGTGGTGAGCGCCGCCTTCGCGATGTTCTCGATGACGCGGTCGCGCAGGTGCGCCGCCTCCTCCACCGTCTTGAAGCCGATGCCGTGCTCGGCGAGGCCCGGCGTGGGGAACGTGCGGGTGACGGCTCCGAGCGCGAATACGACCTGGTCGAACTCGATCGTGCGGGTGGAGCCGTCCATCGCGGCGACGGTGGCGCTGCGCTCGGCGAGGCTCACGCCGGTGATCGCGCCGCGGATCACGCGGGTGCGCTTGAGCGCGGAGACCAGCGGCACCGTGACGTGGCGCGGCTGGACGTGGCCGCCGGCGACCTCGGGCAGCAGCGGCTGGTAGGTCATGTAGGGGTTCGGCTCGACGACGGTGACGTCGATCGGCGCCTCCCCCCGCCTCTTCTCGAGGCCCCAGGCCGTGTACAGGCCGACGTAGCCGCCGCCGAGGATGAGGATGCGCGTCGTACGGGATGCCGTCATGTCCGTTCCCTTCTCGAACCCGGCGCCGGGCAGGCGGAACCGGATGGTGCTGAGGACGCTCCGACGCTACGCGGGGCGCGGCGGCCCGCACAGGGACTTGCGCGACGAGTCGGGGCCGCGCATCCTCCGCAGGCGGGCGGACGGGAGCCGCGCTACTGCAGCGCCGAGGTGAGCCGCGCCAGGTTGTCGAGCAGGGTCGAGCGGAGCGGCTGCTGCCGCCACTCGCGGAGGGTCAGCTCGCGGGAGTGCTCGCGGTAGTCCTGCTGCACCTGGCGCAGGTCCTCGACGAACTCCGAGCCGCGCACCATGAGCGAGACCTCGAGGTTGAGCGTGAAGGAGCGCATGTCCATGTTGCTCGAGCCGATCACGGCGACGTCGTCGTCGATCGTGAAGTGCTTCGCGTGCAGGATGGTCGGCTTGCGGTACATCCAGATGCGCACGCCCGCGGTCAGCAGCGTCTCGTAGTACGAGCGCTGGGCGTGGTAGACCACGGCCTGGTCGCCGATCTCGGAGACGAAGAGCTCCACGTGCACGCCCCGCCGGGTCGCCGTCGTGATCGCGTAGAGCATCGCCTCGTCGGGCACGAAGTACGGGCTGGTGATGATGATCGACTTCTGCGCCGAGTAGAGCAGCGTCAGGAACAGGCGCAGGTTGTTCTCGCCCTCGAACCCCGGGCCGCTCGGCACCACCTGGCAGTCGATGGTGTCGCGCTGCTGCAGCGCCTCCATCGGCTCCGACTCCCGGAGGAGCAGCTCGTCGGTCTCGCTGTACCAGTCGGTGATGAAGATGGCGTTGATGCCCTGCACCACCGGCCCCTCGAGGCGCACCATCAGGTCGTGCCAGTGCAGGCCGCGGCGGATGTTGCCGCGCTTGTTGTAGCTGGAGTCGACGACGTTCTGCGAGCCCATGAAGGCCGCGTTGCCGTCGACGATCAGCAGCTTGCGGTGGTTGCGCAGGTCCGGCCGCTGGTACTGCCCGCGCCACGGCCGCACGGGGAGCATGTACGACCACGAGGCGCCCGCCCGCTCGAGGGCGCGCAGCCGGCGATGGGTGCCGCTGTAGTAGCCGGGCACGCGGATCGACGCGATGTGGTCGAGGAGGATCCGCACCCGCACCCCGCGGGCCACCGCGCGGTCGAGCGCGTCGAAGAAGGGCGCGGTGGTCGAGTCGGCGGCGAGGATGTAGAACTCGCAGTGCACGTACCGGCGGGCGCGGTCGATCTCGGCGGCCATCGCGCGGATGGTCTGCTCGTAGTCGCCCTGGAGGCGCGCGTCGTTTCCGCCGACCAGCGGCATCGCGCCGAGGTTGCGGTTGAGGGTGACCACCGACTCCAGCCACTGCGGCCACGGGTGCTCCCGGGCGACGCGGTCGATGCCGTCGGTCGACTCCAGGATGAACCGGTTGATCTCCTGCTGCTTCCGGCGGCGCTTGCGCGGCAGCCGGTAGCTCCCGATGAAGAGGAACAGCAGGATGCCGACGTACGGGATCAGGAAGATCGCCATCAGCCAGGCGAGACCGGTGGTCGGACGGCGGTTCCGCGGCACGACGATCACGGCGATCACGCGGACCACGAGCTCGACGACGACAGCCGCGATCGGGAGGATCACCGCCCAGTCGGGTGCGGGCACCGCGCCTCCTCGTTCGTCGTGCGGAGCCGATCAGCGGGCGCGGGAGGCACTCGCGAGGCGGCGGTGGTCAGGAGGCGTCGCGGGGAGGCAGGCCGCGGCGCTCGCGCTCGCGGGCCTCGATGCGGTCGTACGCGCGGCGCTCGTTGCGGTCCGAGCGGATGAGGGCGCGCATCACGAACCAGAAGATGGCTCCGACCGTGATCGTCGGCACGAGGGCCCACAGCCCCTGGTTCCACAGCTCCCAGTCCATGCGGCGATCCTACCCGCGGCACCGGCGCGGGAGCCGTGAGCCCGGAGGCCCGTGCGCCCAGCGGCCTTCGCGGGCGCTGGGCGCTACTGGCTCTCGACCGACTTGTTCAGCGCCGCGGCATCGGAGTTGAGGCCTTCCAGCTCCGAGCGCAGGCCGTCGTACACGGCGATGTCCGCGTCGATGGCGGCGCGGGTGGCGTCGACGGCCTGGCTGCGGGCGAGCAGATCGGCGCGCTCCGTCTCGAACTCGGCCGTCGATCCGAAGTCGCCGCTGTCGGCGCGCGAGTTGAAGTCGTCGATCTCGACGTTGAGCGCGTCGTACTCGGCGTTGTTCGCATCGATCCGCGCCGTGAGGTCGGCGTACATCGTCTCGATCCGGGAGACCAGGTCCTCGATGCGGTTCTCGAGATCGGTGAAGACCGCCTCGTAGCGGGCGTTCAGGCCCACGACGACGGAGCGGTCGTCGAAGAACTCGGCGTAGTGCGCCTCGAGCGCCGGCGGCAGGTCGGCCACCTCGGTCCCCAGGATCGAGTGCAGCTCGTTGACGCGCTCGCCGAGGCCGCCGGTGCGGTACAGCTCGAGGCGCTCGGCGATCGTGCCGTCCTGCGGGAGGGTCTCGTAGGCGGCCTCGAGCTCGTCGCCCAGCTCGGCCTGCTCCTCCGCGTCGAGCCGCACCCACGCGGCGTGCAGCATCTCGTGGGCCGCCGTGACGTCGCGGATCCCGTCGAGGTCGGGGTTGGCGACGTCCGAGATGTAGATGCTGGTGCCGGTGTAGCAGCCGAGGACGATGTCATCGGAGGCACCGTAGCCGCAGAGGTCGTTGAAGCCGGCGGTCGGCTCGACCGACGGGCTCGACGCGTAGTAGAGGGCGCGGCCGCGGTCCGACATGGCGGTCCGCTCCGCGAAGCTCGCGATCGTGGGGTCGGGCGTGAACGCCTCGGCCGCCCGCCGATCGGCCAGCGCGGTGCCGACGTCGCCGGAGGAGGTGATGACGCTCGCGGCGACCGCGGTCCCCACACCGAACTGCGCGATCGTGAGGACGCCCGCCGCGACGGCCGCGACGATGCTCGATGCCCTGACCATGTCTCCCCCTCGGCTCCTGCGACCCTACTTGACGAGCGGGAACAGGATCGTCTCGCGGATCCCGAGGCCGGTGATCGCCATCAGGAGGCGGTCGATGCCCATGCCCATGCCGCCGGTGGGGGGCATGCCGTGCTCGAGGGCGCGGAGGAAGTCCTCGTCCAGGCGCATCGCCTCGTCGTCGCCCGCGGCGGCCTGGCGGGCCTGCTCGACGAAGCGCTCGCGCTGCACGACCGGGTCGATCAGCTCGGAGTAGCCGGTGGCCAGCTCGAAGCCGCGGACGTAGAGGTCCCACTTCTCGACGACGCCCGGGATGCTGCGGTGCGCGCGCACGAGCGGCGAGGTGTCGACGGGGAAGTCCATCACGAAGGTCGGACGCGTCAGGCCGCCCTTCACGAAGTGCTCCCACAGCTCCTCGACGTACTTGCCGTGCGTGGGGACGTGCACCTCGACGCCCTCGCGCGCGGCGAGGGTCTCGAGCTCGGCGAGCTCCGTCTCCGGCGTGATCGCGATTCCGGCCGCGAGCGACAGGCTCTCGTACATCGAGATGCGGTCCCACCGGCCGCCGAGGTCGAACTCGGTGCCGTCGGCCCAGGTGACCACGTGCGAGCCCGCGACGGCCTGCGCCGCGTTCTGGATCAGCTCCTGGGTGAGGTCGGCGATCGAGTTGTAGTCGCCGTACGCCTGGTAGGCCTCGAGCATCGCGAACTCGGGCGAGTGCGTGGAGTCGGCGCCCTCGTTGCGGAAGTTGCGGTTGATCTCGAAGACCCGGTCGATGCCGCCGACGACCGCCCGCTTGAGGTAGAGCTCGGGCGCGATGCGCAGGTACAGCTCGGTGTCGAAGGCGTTCGAGTGCGTGGCGAAGGGGCGGGCGGAGGCGCCGCCGTGCATCACCTGCAGCATCGGGGTCTCGACCTCGAGGAACTCGTGCGAGGCGAAGGTATCGCGGAGGGAGGCGTTCACGCGGGCGCGGGTGACGACCGTCTCGCGGGCCTGGGGGCGCACGATCAGGTCGAGGTAGCGCTGGCGCATCCGGGTCTCGTCGCCGAGCTCGTTGTGCAGGTTCGGCAGCGGCAGGATCGCCTTCGCGGCGATCGTCCACTCCGACACCCACACGCTCAGCTCGCCGCGCTTGCTCGAGACGACCTCGCCCTCGACGAAGAGGTGGTCGCCCAGGTCGACGAGCTCCTTCCACGCCGCGAGCGACTCCTCGCCCACGTCGCCGAGCGAGACCATGGCCTGGATCCGCTCGCCGTCGCCGGCCTGCAGGGTCGCGAAGCAGAGCTTGCCCGTGTTGCGCTGGAACACCACGCGGCCCGCGAGGCCGACGCGCTCGCCGGTCTTCACGTCCGGCTCGATGCCCTCGTGGCGCGCCCGGACGGCCGCGATGGTGTCGGTGACTCCGACCGCGACGGGGTAGGCGCCGGCGCCGAGGTCGTCGCCCGCGAGCTCGAGCAGTCGCTCGCGCTTGGCGAGGCGGACGGCCTTCTGCTCGGAGGCCTCCTGCTGCGCGGCCCGCTCGGCGGCGGCCTGCTCGGAGTCGGACTGCTCGGCGGCGGGGGTCGTGGACTCGGGGACGTCGGGGGTGTCGGCCATGAGGGGTCGCGGTGCTTTCGGTTCGGGGCGGACGGCCGCGATCAGGCGAGCAGGATCGGGGCGTTGTCGAGGAGGCGGGTGGTGCCGACGATCGCGGCGACGAGCACGAGTGCCGGGCCGCGGTGGTCGGCGTCGACCGGGAGGAGCGTCGCGGGATCCACGACGACGAGGTAGTCCAGCTTAACGAGCGGCTCGGCGTGCGCGACGGTCTCGGCGGCCTCGATCGCCGCGGCGGCACCGCGGTCCGCGGCTTCCGTGGCGGCCGCGAGGAGGCGCGGGAGCACGAGGCCCGCGCGGCGCTGCTCCTCGTCGAGGTAGCGGTTGCGGCTGGAGCGGGCGAGCCCGTCCTCCTCCCGCACGATGCCGACGCCCTCGATCGCGACGGGCAGGTCGAGGTCGCGGACCATGCGGCGCACGAGGAACAGCTGCTGCGCGTCCTTCTGCCCGAAGACCGCGATGCCCGGCTGGGCGATGCTCAGGAGCTTGGCGACGACGGTGAGCATCCCGTCGAAGTGGCCCGGCCGCGCGCGCCCCTCGTAGAGGCCGCCGACCTCGCCCGCGACGACCCTCGTGGAGGACGGCCCGTCGGGGTACATCTCGGCGACTCCCGGAGCGAAGAGGAGGTCGGCCCCGGCCGCGTCGAGCAGGGCGGTGTCGCCCTCGAGGTCGCGCGGGTAGCGGTCCAGGTCCTCGGTCGGACCGAACTGCAGCGGATTCACGAACACCGACACGACGACGACGTCGGCCAGCTCGCGCGCCCGCTCGACGAGGGCGAGGTGCCCGGCGTGCAGGGCGCCCATCGTCGGCACGAGCGCGATGCGCCGACCCGTCCGCCGCGCCTCCTGCAGCCGCTCGCGGAGGTCGCCGATGCGGTGGACGGTGCTGATCACCCGACGATGCTACCGGCGGGCCCGCGACCAACGGGGCCCTCGGCACGGAGACGCCGTGCTCCTCCGCGAGGCACCGCCTCCCGAGCGGCGTCCCACCTGGGGAGCGGCGTCTCGAGCGACGCCGCCCCCTCAGCCCGCCGCGCGGCGCAGGGCGTCGTCGACGGAGGAGCGGACGAGGCTGGAGAGGAAGAAGCCCGGCTTCTCGACGCCGATGCCCGCCAGCAGTCCCGCCGCCTGGTCGACGATCGCCGTCGAGAAGGTCGTGGCGGTCGAGACGGCCTCCGCGTAGGCGGCGCGGTCGGACTCCGCCACGGTCACCGGCTCCCCGCCCATCTCGACCACCAGCGCCTGCGCGATCGGCAGCACCGGGCCCGGTGCCGACACGGCGAAGTAGGTCTCGGCGAGGCGCGCCAGGTCGAGGCTGGTGCCGCTGAAGGCCATCGCCGGGTGGACTGCCAGGGGGATGACCCCGGAGGCGAGCGCCGGCGCGAGCACCCCGTAGCCGTGCTCAGGCGCCGTGTGCAGCACCAGCTGGCCGGGCTGCCACGCTCCGGTCGCGGCGAGCCCCGCGACCAGGGCGGCGATCTCGCTCCCGGGGACGGCGACGATCACCAGCTCGCTGCGCTCGACGAGCTCGGGGATCGCGAGCACGGGGACTCCGGGGAGCAGCGCGTCGGCGCGCTCGCGGCCGCTCTCGCTGGTGGTGGCGATCCCGATCACGGCGTGGCCGGCCCCGGCGAGCGCGGCACCGAGCACCGGGCCCACGCGTCCGGCACCGATCACGCCGACGCCCAGGCGTCCGTCGCGGCGGTTCTCAGGCATGCGGTTCCCCCTCCGGAGCGGGCCAGTCGGGCAGGGCGGGCGCGGCCGCGCGCCGCCCCCACTGGTGGCTCGCGTCGCGGTCGGCGGCCCGCACTCCGGCCGTCGCGAGGCTCTCGAAGAAGGCGAGTCCGTCTGCCGCGCTCATCACCGGCACGAGCGGAGTGACGGGGCCGGCCACCGTGTGCACGCGCGCCGAGGCCAGCCCGAGCAGGCGCTGGAGCGGTCCCTGCTGGACCCCGACGCTCTGCATCCGCGCCAGGGGCACCACGGCGACCCGCCGCCAGACCGCTCCGCTGCGCAGGATCGCGACCTCGTCCGTCAGCCGGTACCCGGTCCTCCGGAACGAGAAGGGGCGGAGCCACACCGCCGAGCGCGGCGCCCGGGTGAAGCCGGCCGCGTCGCGGTGCCGGAGCGCGTCGCCGAGGGGCGTCGACTCCGCTCCCTCGGCCGGTCCGGGCAGCAGGAGGGCGAGGACGCGCTCGACCGCGGCGAGGTCGCCCACGGGCAGGATCGTGGTGTTCGGCTCGCCGTTCGCCCCGCGGGAGGCCGCGTGGCCGGCGCGGTCGATCCGCACCTGCCACCAGCCGAAGGGGCGCCAGAGCAGCGGCTGCGTGATCTCGACGGCGTGGATCCGGCCGGGCGGGATCGTGTCGCTGCTGGTCGAGAGCACACCGTAGCCGACCCGCACGCCGTCGGGCGTCGCGGCGATCGAGTACCGGAGCGAGCGCACGAACTGGCGGACGTAGTAGCTGCCCGAGCCGATCAGGCCCGGCAGGATCGCGAAGAGCACGTAGGGCGAGCCGTAGACGGCGACGAACACCACGGCGACGACCGAGGCGGCCAGGAACAGCGTGAAGCCGCTGAAGACGAGCGAGCCGAGGAGCCGGCCCGGCGGGATCGAGACGACCGACTCGGGCGGCGTCTCGTCCTGAGGCTCGCCGAACTCCTCCAGCCGCCGCGCCAGGAACCCGCCGGCGGGCGCCGCTCCGTCGACCGTCGCCTCCCGCTCGCGCACCCCGGACGCGAGCCGCAGGATGTCGCGGCGCAAGGCGTCCACCAGCCGCGAGCCGAGGTACGACAGCTGGACGTTCGCGTCCTGCCCGGCCACGCTCACCTCGAGCTTCGCGGCCCCGAACAGCCGCGCGAACAGCGGACGCTGCACCGCGATGCCCTGGATGCGGTCCAGCCGCGCCCGCCGGTTGGTCCGGAAGAGCACGCCGGAGCGCACCTCGACGAGCTCGTCCGTGATGCGGAAGGTGTGCATCCGCCAGGACAGCCAGAACGCGAAGACGGCGACCGCCAGGCCCACCGCGACCGCCAGCAGCGCCCAGCCGACGAGACCGCGGCGCAGCAGCTCGTCGACCGGATCGCCGCTCTCGAACCCCTCCGGCCCGGGCAGGAACAGCTCGACCAGGCGCTCGCGGAGGTTCGTGATCACGATGCCGAGGACGACCAGCAGGCCGATCCCGCCCTTGAGGACCGGGGTCGCGGGGTGCAGGCGGTGCCACTCCCCGTCGGCGAGGTCCGTCTCGACGGCGCGGAGCTCGGTCACAGGCCGGCCCGGCGCGACTCGGCGAGCTCGACCAGGCGGTCGCGGAGCTCCTCCGCGTCCTGCTCGGCCAGGCCCGGGATGCTGACGCCGGTCGCCGCGGCGGCGGTGACGAAGCGGAGGTCGGCGAGGCCGAGCGCCCGGGCGAGCGGCCCGCGGTTGACGTCGATGAGCTGCATCCGCCCGTACGGTACCGACACGAAGCGCTGGAACATGATGCCGCGGCGGAAGAGGAGGTCGTCCTGGCGCAGGAGGTAGCCGTAGGCGCGCGCACGGCGCGGGGCCACGATCAGGAGGGTCACCGCGAGGGCGGCCGCGGCGGCCAGCGGGATCCAGCCCCACGGCAGGCCGATCAGCATCAGCACCACGGGCACGGCGAGCAGCAGCACGCTCGACACGACGGCCGACACGATCTCGACCGCGACGTACCGGGGCGAGACGCGGCGCCACTCCCCCGTGATGTCGAGGCGGTTCCGCCGGCGTCCCCTCGCGTCGCGGCGGGTCGTCGGCGACGCGTCCTCGGGCTCGGCGGGCATGGCGTCGTCCTCACTGCCCGCGGCGGTCCGGGCGTCGGCGTCAGGCGTGGTTCACCTCGCCTACGGCGGTGTCGTCGTCGTCGCTCGGCGGGATGGTGCACAGGTGCTCGGCGACCAGGCCGGCCACCAGCAGGACGAGCGCACCCACGATGGTCGCGACGTCCTGCCACACGGAGCCTAGCGAAGGGATCGCACGGCTCAGCAGGTACACCAGGATGCCGCCGGAGGCTCCGAGCAGCAGAGCACCGACGTGGCTGGACGCCTTCGCCAGCACCACGACGCGCATCGCCCGGAACGGATCGATGGGCCGGCGCAGCGTGCCCTTCGTGGCGCGGTGGATCGGGACGGCGAAGCCGAGCACGAGGGCCGCGACCACGATCAGGGTCAGCGGAACCGTCAGCGGCGGGATGAGCACGGGGCGGCCGGCGGCGGCGATCGCGAGGTCGAGGAGGAACCCCGCGACGGCCCCGGCGAGGCCGAGTCCGAGCAGGGTGCTGATGCGGGTGCGCCTCACGGGGTCCTGCTCTCGGGGTCGGCGGTGCTGCCGCGGGCGGAGTCGCGCCCCGGCCAGGTCAGCCCGGCCGGGTGGTCGGTCACGCGGTCGGTCGCCCGTGCGCGCAGCTCGGCCACAGGTCCGGCTCCGGGAAGGACCGCCGCCGGCTCGACGTCGAGCCAGGGCTCGAGCACGAACGCCCGCTCGGCCGCCCGCGGGTGCGGGAGGGTCAGGTGCGGGTCGTCGCGGAGCACGCCGCCGACCGCGATCACGTCGATGTCGAGGGTCCGGTCGCCCCAGCGCTCCTCGCCCTCGCCGCGGATCCGGCCGCCGGCCGATTCGATCGCCGCCGTCGCCGCGAGCAGGTCGTCGGGCTCGAGGACGGTCGAGCCGGTCACGACCGCGTTGAGGTACCCGGGCGCGTCCTCGTCGACGCCCTCGGGCTTCCACGCGGGCGACTCGACGACCTTGGACACCGCCTCGATGCGCAGGCCCGGCGTCGTGGCGAGGGCCCGCAGCGCCTCCTCGAGGTGCGCGAGGCGGTCGCCGAGGTTGCTGCCGAGCGCGAGCACGACGTGGCGCACCGGGCGGACGCGCTCCTGCCGCGGCCTCACGAGCGGGTCCTCGTGATCTGCACGGCGACGTCCTCGAACGGCAGCGGGATCGGCGCGTCCGGCTTGTGGACGGTGATGCGGACGACGTCGGCGGCGGCGAAGCCCAGGGCGACCCGGGCGAGGCGCTCGGCCAGGGTCTCGATGAGGTCGACCGGGTCGCGGGTCACCGCGTCGGCCAGGGCAATCGCGAGCTCGCCGTAGTGCACCGTCTCGGCCAGCGCGTCGCCCTCGGCCGCCGGCGCGGTGTCGAGCCAGACCGTCGCGTCGATCACGAAGTCCTGTCCGTTCTCGCGCTCGAAGTCGAAGACGCCGTGGTGCGCGCGCACGCGCAGCCCGGTGAGGGTGATGGAGTCGCGCACGGCGAGGGCGGCGGGGTCGATCGCGGTCACGGGGTCTCCTCCTGGAGTCGGGCGGCGAGGGCCAGGGCACGGGCGGACGAGCGGACGTCGTGGACCCGGACGCCCCAGGCGCCGTGCTCGGCGGCGATGAGGCTCAGCATGGCGGAGACCTCGTCGCGCTCGGCGGCCGGGGCGCCGGCGGGGGCGAACGGAGCGAGGAACCGCTTGCGCGAGTGGCCGACCAGGACCGGGAAGCCCAGCGAGACGATCGCGTCGAGCCCTGCCAGCAGCGCCCAGTCGTGCGCGCCGACCTTCGCGAAGCCGAGGCCGGGGTCGAGCAAGAGGCGGTCGTCCCGGATCCCGGCCTCACGGGCGGCGTCGACGCGGCGCTCGAGCTCGCCGCGGACGTCCGCCACCACGTCGCCGTAGGAGGCGAGAGCGGTCATGCCCGCGCTGTGCCCGCGCCAGTGCATCGCGATGTAGACGGCGCCGCGCTCGGCGACGAGCGGGAGCATCCGCGGATCGGCGAGGCCGCCGGAGACGTCGTTGACGACGACGGCGCCCGCGTCCAGAGCGGCCTCCGCTGTGGCAGCGCTCATCGTGTCGATGCTGACGCGCACCCCCTCCGCGGCGAGGGCGCGGACGACGGGCAGCACGCGGCCCTGCTCGGCGGCGGAGTCGACGCGCGCCGCACCGGGGCGGGTGCTCTCGCCGCCGACGTCGACCAGGTCCGCGCCGAACGCGGCGGGTCCGTCCCCGGCGGGCCGGGTCAGGTCGAGGCCGTGGCGGACGGCGTCGTCGACGGACAGCCAGCGTCCGCCGTCGCTGAACGAGTCCGGAGTGACGTTGAGGATCCCGAGGAGCGCGGCGCGGCCGGTCGGCGTGAGGTCGGCGACGGTGGTGGCCACGTCACTCCCCCCGCGCGGCGCCGATCAGCGCGATGATCTCGGCGCGGGCGGCCGGGTCGGCGAGGGAGCCTCGGGCGGCGACCGTCACGGTCGAGCTCGCGGTCTGTCGCGGCCCGCGCATCCGCACGCAGCCGTGCTCGGCGTCGACCACGACGAGCACTCCCTCGGGAGCGAGGCCCTGCTCGAGCGCGTCGGCGATCTGCTCGGTCATCCGCTCCTGGATCTGCGGTCGCGACGCGACCGTCTCGACCACGCGCGGCAGCCGGCCGAGGCCGACGACCCGCTCGCGCGGCCGGTAGGCGATGTGCGCGACGCCGAGGAACGGCAGGAGGTGGTGCTCGCAGACGGAGCGGAAGGCGAGGTCGCGCACGATCACCGTCTGGTCGAGCGGCGACTCCTGGCCGCCCTCGACCACCGCGAACGTCTCGGTCAGCTGGGCCGCGGCGTCGTCGTCGAACCCGCCGAAGAACTCCTCGTACGCCTCGGCGAACCGCCGCGGCGTGTCGAGGAGTCCCTCGCGGCCCGGGTCGTCCCCGATGGCCGCGAGGATCTCGGCGACGGCCGCCTCGATGCGCGCCTTGTCGACGGGCACGCGCGCGCTACGCCGTCGCGGGGCGCGGGTTGATCAGCGGCGGGCGCTTCGGCGCGACCTCGTCGGCACCGGCGGAGGAGACTCCCCCGTCGGTCGCACCCGAGTCGATCGGCGCCTTGGCGACCGGGACCGCGATGGGCGGCAGGTCGGACAGCGGGCGCTTGTCGCTCGAGAGCCACTGCGGGCGCTCGTCGATGCGGCGGACGTCCTTGAAGATCTCGGCCAGCTGGTCGTGGTCGAGCGTCTCCTTCTCGAGCAGCTCCATCGCGAGGCGGTCGAGGATGTCGCGGTTGTCGTTGATGACCTGCCACGCCTCGTCGTGCGCCTGCTCGATGAGCTGGCGCGTCTCGGCGTCGACCGTCTCGGCGATCTGCTCGGAGTAGTCGCGCTGGTGGCCCATGTCGCGGCCGAGGAACATCTCGCCCGACGACTGGCCGAGCTTGACCGCTCCGACGTTCGCGGACATGCCGTAGTCGGTGACCATCTTGCGGGCGATGGAGGTCGCCTTCTCGATGTCGTTCGACGCTCCGGTGGTGGGGTCGTGGAAGACGATCTCCTCCGCGACGCGGCCGCCCATCGCGTACGTGAGCTGGTCGAGGAGCTCGTTGCGGGTCGTGGAGTACTTGTCCTCCAGCGGGAGCACCATCGTGTAGCCGAGGGCGCGGCCGCGCGGCAGGATCGTGACCTTGGTCACGGGGTCGGTGTGGCGCATCGCCGCCGCCGCCAGAGCGTGTCCGCCCTCGTGGTAGGCGGTGATCAGCTTCTCCTTGTCGCGCATGACCCGCGTGCGGCGCTGCGGCCCCGCGATGACGCGGTCGATGGCCTCGTCGAGCGCGCGGTTGTCGATCAGCTGCGCGTTGGAGCGGGCGGTGAGCAGCGCGGCCTCGTTGAGGACGTTGGCCAGGTCGGCGCCGGTGAAGCCCGGGGTCTTCCGGGCGACGACCTCGAGGTCGACTCCGCCGGCGAGCGGCTTGCCGCGGCCGTGGACCTCGAGGATCCGCTTGCGGCCGAGCAGGTCGGGGGCGTCGACGCCGATCTGGCGGTCGAAGCGGCCCGGACGCAGCAGCGCGGGGTCGAGGATGTCGGGACGGTTCGTCGCCGCGATCAGGATGACGTTCGTCTTGACGTCGAAGCCGTCCATCTCGACCAGCAGCTGGTTGAGGGTCTGCTCGCGCTCGTCGTGACCGCCGCCCATGCCGGCGCCGCGGTGGCGGCCGACGGCGTCGATCTCATCGACGAAGATGATGGCCGGCGAGTTCTCCTTCGCCTGCTGGAACAGGTCGCGGACACGGCTCGCGCCGACGCCGACGAACATCTCGACGAAGTCCGATCCGGAGATGGAGTAGAAGGGGACGCCCGCCTCGCCCGCGACCGCGCGCGCCAGCAGGGTCTTGCCGGTGCCGGGAGGGCCGTAGAGCAGGACGCCCTTCGGGATGCGGGCGCCGACGGCCTGGAACTTCGCGGGCTCCTTGAGGAACTCCTTGATCTCGTGCAGCTCCTCGATCGCCTCGTCGGCGCCGGCGACATCGCCGAACGTGACCTTGGGCGACTCCTTCGAGACGAGCTTCGCCTTCGACTTGCCGAACTGCATGACGCGGTTGCCGCCGCCCTGCATGCCCGAGAGCATCAGCCAGAAGAACGCGCCGATCAGCAGGATGGGGAGCAGGAAGCCGAGAGCCGAGAGGAACCAATTGGTCTGCGGGACCTCGTCGTTGTAGCCGGTGCTGCCGAGATCCGCCGCGGACACCGCGTCGACGACCTCCGCGCCGCGAGGGGCCACGTAGTAGAACTGCACCTGCGTGCCGTTGTCGCCGTCGGCCTGCTTGAGCGTGAGATCGACGCGCTGCTCGCCGTCCACGATCTTCGCCGAGTCGACCTTGCCGTCCTTCAGGAGGTCGAGACCCTCCTGCGTCGTGACCGGCCGGAAGCCGGACATGGTGATCAGCGAGGAGCCGATCCACACCGCGACGATCGCCAGGACGACGTAGAGGATGGGACCCCGGAAGATGCGCTTCACGTTCATGCTTGTTGCGGGTGCGACACCCGGCGCCTTTCTGACGAGGAGATTGTGCCTGCCAGGCTACCTCCCGCACTCTGAGCGCCGCCCACGCGTTCGCCGTGGGCCGAACGGCCGCGGGCTGTGTGGTCTGGCGGGGATGCGGCGGGCCGCATCCCCGCGCGCGGTCGGCTTCGCGAGATGGTGCGTTTCGCAGAGCGGGGTGCGTCGGACTGCCGGGAAACGCTGGCACGCGTTTCCCGGTCCGCGTCCTCTGCCTTGCGGGTGGAGGTCGCGGGGATCGGCGCTTCGGCGGTGGGGACGCGCCGTGAGAGCGCAGGAGTTGTCGCACTCGAGCTCGACAGCGACAACTACTGCGGTCTCGGTGGGGGGCGAAGGTGTCCGGGCGGGGCGCGCCGCGAGAACGCAGGAGTTGTCGCACTCGAGCTCGACAGCGACGACAACTGCGGTCTCGGAGGGGGCGAAGGTGTCCGGGCGGGGCCGCCGCGAGAAGGGGCGGCAGACGCGGACAGGCCGGGCCCGCCCGGCCCGGGTCAGGCCGACTCGAGGAGGGGCTCCGGGTCGCGGAGGGCGGGCACGAGGCCGCGGCGGCGGCGGGCGGCGGCCAGCACGGTCACGGCGAGCGCCCCGACCAGCCAGAGCACGAGCACCAGGACCGCGTGCGCGACTCCGATGCTGCCGCCGGCGATCAGCGAGCGGAACGCCTCCACCGTCCAGGTCAGCGGCAGCACCCCGTGGATCGCCTGGAAGAAGGCGGGCGCGGTCTCGACCGGGTAGGTGCCTCCGGCCGAGGACAGCTGCAGCACGATCATCAGCAGCGCCAGGAACCGACCCGGGGCGTCCAGCAGCGCGATCAGCGCCTGGTTGATCGCCACGAAGGTGAGGCTCGTGAGCACGGCGATCCCGATCAGCCCGGGCAGGTTCGACGCCTCGACGCCCACTCCGAAGCGGATGACGAGCGCGGCCAGGACGCCCTGGGCGACCGCCATCAGCGCGCCGGGCAGGTAGCTGCGCAGCGCGATGACCCAGGCGGGACGGCGCGCGGCGAGGAGGCGGGAGCTGAGCGGGGCGCTCATCAGGTAGAAGGCCAGCGCGCCGACCCAGAGCGCGAGAGCCATGAAGTAGGGGGCGAGGCCGTAGCCGTAGGACGGCACGCGGTTCATCCGCTCGGCGTCGATCCCGACCGGGGCGGCCGCGACGGTGCTGAGCTCCTGCGCCTGCTCGCCGGTGTAGGTGGGCACGTCGTCCGCGCCGTCCGAGAGCTTCGTGTCGAGGGTGCGCGATCCGGAGGCGAGGGAGTCGATCCCGTCGGCGAGCTCCTGCGAACCGGTGGCCGCGTCGGCCGAGCCGGTCGCGGCGGTCTCGGCGCCGTCCGCGAGGTCCGACGCGCCCGTCGCGAGGGCGGCCGTCCCGGAGGCGAGGTCGGAGGCGCCGGCGGCCGCGGAGGCGATCCCGCTGGTGAGCGGGCCGACCGCGCCGGAGAGGGTGTCCACTCCGCCGGCGACCTGCGCGGCTCCGCCGTCGAGGGTCGCAGCTCCCTGGGCGAGGGCCTGCGCACCGGTCTGCAGCTTCTGGGCGCCGTCTGCGGCGGAGGTCGCCCCGGTGGACAGAGCGGCGGTGCCGGTCGCGAGGTCGGCGGCTCCGCCCGAGACCGTGGCGGCACCGGCGGCGAGCGCCGTCAGTCCGCTGCCGTCGTCGCCGACGAGCGCGGTCGCACCGGAGGCGAGCGTCTGCGCGCCCGCGTCCGCCGAGGCGGCTCCGCCCGCGAGAGCGGCCGCACCCTGCTCGAGGGCGGTCAGTTCGGCCACGCGCTGGGCGTCGGACAGCGAGTCGTACCGAGAGAGCAGGGAGGCGAGGCCGGAGTCGACTCCGGTCGCTCCGGTGGCGAGTCCCGGAGTGGCGGTCGCGAGCGCTCCCGCGCCGGTCGCGAGCTGCTGGGCTCCTGCGAGGGCCTTCCCCGCTCCGTCGGAGAGGGAGGCGGACCCGGTGGCCAGCGCCTCGGCGCCGGACGCCGCCGAGGCCGCGCCGTCCTTCAGGGTCGACGTCCCCGCGGCGAGGTCGGCGGCGCCCGAGGCGAGCGACGCCGCTCCGCCGTCGAGCTGCTGGGCGCCGTCGGCGACCGTGCGGGCTCCCGTGTCGAGCGCCGCCGCCTGGTCGGGCAGCTGCCCGGTCCCGCTCGCGATCCGCTGGAGTCCCGACGAGAGGTCGGACGCTCCGGAGGCCGCGCTCCCCGCGCCCGAGCGGAGGGAGTCGGCGCCGGTCGCCAGCTGCGCGGTGCCGTCCTGCAGCTGCGCGAGCCCGACGACCAGCTCGGAGGAGCCGGACGCGGCGGTCCCGGCGCCGTCCGCCAGCTGAGCGGCGCCGTCGGCGGCCTGCTCGAGGCTGGAGTGCACGTCGGTGAAGCCGAGGTAGACGTTCTCGAGGTAGGTCGCGCCGACCTTCTCCTCCAGCGTCCTCGTCACGGTGGTGCCGATGGTGGAGGCGATGTTGCCGACGATCAGGTTGGCCGCGTCGTTCGTCTCGATCGACAGCTTCGCCTGCACGGCCGCGGCGGGGTCGTCGCCGCCGACGGAGGCGACGTCGGCCGAGAAGCCGGCCGGCACCGTCAGCACGGCGAGGACGTCGCCGGAGGCGAGCTCGCGGGACGCCTCGTCGGCACCGGTCGCCGTCCAGGCGAAGTCCGAGCCGGACGTGTCGGTGGTGAGCTGCTCGGTCAGGTCGTCGCCGAGGGCGAGCGCGGAGCCGTCCGAGGCAGTCGCGCCGGTGTCCTCGTTGACGATCGCGGCGGGCACCGTGTCGAGGTGGTGCGTGGGATCGAGGTTGGCCGAGGTCAGCAGTCCCGCGTAGATCAGCGGGATGAGCGCGATCGCGGCGAAGACGACGACGAGGCGCGGGTTCACGGCGCGCAGGGCGCGGCGGAGCGGGGAGGTGGTCATGGTCCTTCTACTTCGTGGAGTGCAGGGCGGCGAGCCGCGGCGAGGCGACTCCGGTGACGAGGAGCTCGGCGATGTCGGCGGAGGCCGAGGCCACGGGACGGCGGGCGTCGCCGTCGAGGAGCCAGCCGACGACCAGCCAGGTGGTGCCGGCGGCGAGGAGGACGGCGAAGCGCTCGACGCGGGCGTGGTCGCCGCCGCCCGATCCGCGCTCGGCGAGGGGCGAGAAGGCGAGGAGCCGCTGCGCGAGGAACGCGACGACCGACTCCTGCACGGCGCGGGCCGTCCCTCCGCTCAGCACGCGGCGGTAGAAGTCGGCGTGCACGAGCAGGCCATCGAGGAGGCCGCGGACGATGCGCGGGACCGCGCCCTCCCAGTCGGCGGGGGCGGTGCCGGGAGCGACGTCGCCGAACAGCGCGTGCATCCGCTCCACCGCGGCGGCCTCGATCAGGGACGGCACATCGCCGAAGTGCTGGTAGAACGTGGGGCGGCTGACGCCCGCGGCGCCGCAGAGCTCCGTGATGGAGGGCTGGTCGTCGCCCGGGCGGTCGAGGGCCGTCGTGATCGCGGTGAGCAGGAGCTCGCGCGAGCGGGTGAGCCGCGGATCGGTCACGGGGTCCTTCTTCCCGGCGCGAGAAGCGCCTTCTTTACGTCCGTCAGATAACTTACAACCGTAAAGAAGAGCGCGCAAGCGTCAGGAGGAGGGCGGCTCCGGGAGCAGCGTCGCGATGGCGGACGTGTCGACGATCACCGAGTCGTGCGGAGTCAGTCCCGGGCTCCGGGGCGTCGGCACCGGCAGGCGCACGAGCAGGGCGCCCGGATCCACGCCGAAGCGCCCGGAGCGGGTGCGGCCGACCGGATCGCCGTCCAGCTCGGCGAGCACCGGCTGGTCCAGCTCGAACGAGAACTCGCGGCCGGGCCACTGCCGGAGCGAGGCGAGCCCGTTGCGGTTGCCGGTCGCCACGTCCAGCGCGAGGCCGAAGCGCCGACGCAGAAGCACCAGCTCCAGGTCGCCGTCGTCGAGCACGGCTCCGGCGGCCAGCTCGATGTTCGCGACCACGGAGCTGCAGTTGCAGGCCAGCACCATGAAGCAGCGCTGCGGAGGCTCCTCAGCGCCGTCGATCGTGAGGGTCACCTCGAATCCGGCCTTGAACATCGCCGGCGCCCCCGCCGCGAAGTAGGCGCCCCAGCCCACCCGCTTCTTCAGCTCCTCGTCCGTCTTGTCCATGATCTCGGCGTCCAGGCCCACCCCGCCCATCACCATGAACACCCGCTCCTCGCCGTCGTCGAACGCGGCCGTGCCCACGTCGATGGCGCGGTCCTGCCCGAGCAGGGCGATCTCCACCGCCTCGGGCAGCGAGCCGAGCGGGATCCCGAGGTTCCGCGCGAGGAGGTTGCCCGTGCCGCTGGGCAGCAGGCCGTAGGGGACGCCGGTCCCGCGCAGCACCGTGGCGACGGCGCGGACGGTGCCGTCGCCGCCCATCGAGCAGACCAGGTCCGGGCCCGCCTCGAGCGCGGCGCGGGCCGCGGCGGCACCGGAGTCGCCCGGGCTGGTCTCGAACCAGAGCGGCTCGTTCCAGCCGTGGCGGCGCGCGATCGTCGCGACCAGGTCCTCCGCGGCGCCGACGTCGTCGAACTTGCTCGGGTTGATCACGACGGCGACGGTGCGCTTCTCGGGTGCCTTCACCCCGTCAGTCTGACGGCACCGGCGACCGGTCCAGTCGCGCGGACGCCTCCAGGGCGAGCACGGCGCCGATCTCGGCCGAGAGCGTGGCGGGCAGCGACGGAGGCGCGTCCCAGCGGGGCCCGGCCAGCACCACCCCGCGGCGGACACTCGAGCTCTGCAGCGCGGCGACGCTGCCGGCGACGAAGCGGCGGAGGCGGGCGGCCACCGCGGGCGCGACTCCGCTCGTCGTGGCGAGGTCGACGAGGTGCCGGTAGGCGATGCCGCCGAACAGGGCGCCGTCCCCCGATCCCTGGTCGACGAAGACGCCGTCGGGGGCGAGCCGGTCCAGCAGGTCCTCGGCCGTGCGGGAGGCGTGGGCGACCAGGCGGGGGTCGGGCCGCAGGCGGTGCAGGGCGAGCGCCGCGCCGATGTAGACGGCGTGGTTGTAGCTGAAGGCCCAGTCGTCGCGCGCGGAGCCTCCCTCGCGGCCGATGCCGTCGGCGACGAAGCCGGTGTCGTCGTCGCGGAGGCGCACGTGCATCCAGTCGAGGGCGGCGCGCGAGAGCTCCTCCCGGCCGTCGGGCCGCAGCCGATCCAGGCGCGCGCCGAGGATCGCGAACGGGCCGTTCGCGGGCGCGTTCTTGTAGTCCAGCTGCCGGCGGCGCCAGGCGAGGCTCGCCCCGTGCCGGAGGTTCCAGCCCTTCGCGACGGCGAAGCGCCACAGGCGGTCGGCCCGGTCGAGGAAGCGCGGGTCGCCCGAGGCCTCCCCGAGGCGGGCGAGCGCGCCACCGAGCCACATCATGTCGTCGAAGTAGCCGTTGACCAGGCGCCCGCCGTTGCGGAGGCGGATCGCGCGATGGATCCGCCGGGCCCGCTCCAGGTGCGCCTCGTCGCCCGTGCGCTCGAAGGCGTCGACGGCCGCGTCGATCGCGTGCGCGAGCCACCAGTAGTTGAACTCGAGGTCGGCCCGCAGCGAGGTCGGGTAGCTCATGTGGTAGCCCAGCAGCGGCACCGCGAAGAGCCGCTCGAGGCTCTCCTGAGCGGTGTCCGCGGCGCTACTCGTAGACGTGCGGGGCGAGGACGGCGACATCGCGGAGGTTGCGGTAGCGCTCGGCGTAGTCGAGCCCGTAGCCGATCACGAACTCGTTCGGGATGTCGAAGCCGACGTAGGCCACGTCGACCTCGACCTTGGCGGCCGCGGGCTTGCGGAAGAGCGCGCAGATCTCGACGGACTCGGCGCCGCGGCTGCGGAGGTTGCCCTGCAGCCACGAGAGCGTGAGGCCGGAGTCGATGATGTCCTCGACGATCAGCACCTTGCGGTTCGTGATGTCGGAGTCGAGGTCCTTCAGGATCCGCACCACGCCGGAGGACTTGGTGCCGCTCCCGTAGGACGAGACGGCCATCCAGTCCATGACGATGTCGAGCTTGAGCTCGCGGGCCAGATCGGCCATCACCATCACGGCGCCGCGCAGCACCCCGACGATGAGCAGGTTCTCACCCGCGTAGTCGCGCTCGATGGCGCGGGCCAGGTCGCGGATCCGCTCGTGGATCTCGGCCTCGGTGTAGAGGACCTCGGTGATGTCGTCGGCGATGTCGGCTGCTTCCACCCGGCCACTCTACGGGTGACCGGCCCCCCTCTCCCCTCCGCGAGACTCCGCTCCGGTACACCTCCGTCGGCGAGTCGCGTGCCGGAGCGGCATCTCGCGGGGAGGGGTCGGGCATCTCGCGGAGACCGGCGTCGCGGGGACGGGGTCAGGGGGCCGCGGGTGCGAAGACGAGGGTGGTGCCGCGGCGGGTGGCGAGGACGCCGGGGAGGTCGACGCCCTTCTGGCCGTGCCAGTCGGTGACCAGCGCGGCGACCGCCAGCGTCTGCGAGCGCGAGAGCGCGACTCCGAACTCGTTCGCCACGACCAGGCGGATGATCCGCTGCCGCAGCGCCGGCGGGTCCGCGGCGAGCCCGCGCGCGTCGACCGTGACGTGCCCCGCCTCGTCCTGGCCCACCAGCTCGAGCGCCCAGTCGAGGGCGAGCGCGTCGAGCGCGTCCCCGTCCTCCCGCAGCTGCTCGGCCGTGCGCGCCAGAGCCTGGGCCACTCCCGGCCCCAGCTCGTCCTCCAGCACGGGCAGCACGCGGTTCCGCACCCGGACCCGCGAGTAGCGGGGGTCGTCGTTGTGCGGGTCGTCCCACGGCACGAGCCCCTGGTCGGCGCAGGCGAGGCGGGTCGTCTCGCGCCGCAGGCCCAGAATCGGCCGACGCAGCGGCCCGCTGACCGGCGCCATCCCGTGCAGCGAGGCCGCACCGGCTCCGCGGGCGAGCCCCAGCAGCACCGTCTCGGCCTGGTCGTCGAGGGTATGGCCCAGGAGGATCGCGGCGGCGCCCGTCGCGGTCAGCGCGTCGTCGAAGGCGCGGTAGCGCGCGCTGCGGGCTGCCGCCTCCGGACCGCCCTCGGCGGACACCGTCACCACCTCGCGCAGCACCGGCGCGAGCCCCAGCGCGTGCGCCTGCTCCGCGGCCCGCCGCGCGACCTCCGCCGACGCCTCCTGCAGCCCGTGATCGACGATCACCGCGCCGGCCCGCCTCCCGCCCCGCGGGGCCTCGAAGGCGACCGCCGCCGCGAGCGCGAGCGAGTCCGCTCCCCCGCTCAGCGCGACCAGCACCAGCGCTCCGGGGTCGAGCCCGTCGAGGCTCTCGCGCACCGCCCGCCGCAGATCGGCGACGGCGGGGGTCAGGCGGGGGCGATCGGGCACATCAAGTAACGTAATGCCAGCGATCCGCCCCTCCCGCGCGCGCACCCGCGCGAGCGTTCCGGAGGCCGATCCGTCCGCCGATGCGCCGCTCACGGCGCCACCGACTCAAGGAGAGAGCATGGCCGCATACGACGTCGTCGTCGAGATCCCCAAGGGGAGCCGCAACAAGTACGAGGTCGACCACGAGACCGGTCGCGTCTACCTCGACCGCGTGCTCTTCACCTCCTTCGTCTACCCGACGGACTACGGGTACTTCGAGAACACCCTCGGCCTCGACGGCGACCCCGTCGACGCGCTGGTGCTGCTCGAGTACCCCGTCTTCCCGGGCGTGGGCGTCTCCGTCCGCCCGGTCGGCGTGCTCAACATGAGCGACGAGGCCGGCTCCGACGCGAAGGTGATCGTGGTCCCCGCGAAGGACCCGCGCTGGCAGCACATCCAGGACATCGGCGACGTCCCGGAGCAGACGAAGAACGAGATCAAGCACTTCTTCGAGCGCTACAAGGACCTCGAGCCCGGCAAGTGGGTCAAGGTCGACGCGTGGGGCGACGCCGCCGAGGCGGAGCAGATCGTCCAGGACGGCATCAAGAAGCTGGCCGAAGAGGGTCACTGACCCCTCGCATCAACGAAGGAACCCCCTCCCGTCGTCTCGACAGGAGGGGGTTCTCTCGTTGTGCTGTGTGGCCGCGGCTCAGGCGGCCGGGCGGCCGACCATGCCGGCGGGCGTGCCCCAGGTGTTCCAGATGCGCACGGGCTTGCCGTAGTCGGCGGCCTCGATGATCTGGTTGTTCCCGAGGTAGATGGCCACGTGGTAGTAGTCCCCGCCGCCACCCCAGAAGATCAGGTCGCCGCGCTGGCGCTGGCTGTAGGGGACGAGCTTGCCGGCGCCGGCCATGGTGTTGTACTGGTTCGTCGCCGAGTGGGTGCCGATGTAGATGCCCGAGGACGCGTACGAGGCCTTGGTGAGGCCCGAGCAGTCCCACTGGTCCGGGCCCATGCCGCCGAGGACGTACTCCTCGCCGAGCTGAGCCATCGCGTACGAGATCGCGTTCTCGACGGCGCCGCTGGTCGGCACCAGGACCGGAGCGGTCACCGGCTGCGGGAGCGGCTGAGCCGCCGGCTGGGCGATCGGCTGAGCAGCGGGCTGGGCCGGAGCCGGAGCCGGAGCCGGAGCCGGCTGCTGCTGCGCGGGCTGCGGCGCGGCGGGCTGCGGGAGGGACGCGGTCTGACGCGACGGGGCGGCGGTGTCGGCCTGCGCCGAGGACTGCTGCTGGGCGGAGCGGGCGGTGGACTGCGCCTGAGCGGCGGCCTCCGCCTCGGCCTGCGCCTGAGCGGCGGCCTCGTCGGCCTGGCGCTTCTGCTCGCCCGCGAGGTACTGGGTCTCGGCCTCGACCGAGGAGTCCTTCAGCAGCGCGAGCTGGGCGACCAGCTCCTGCGACTTCTCCTCCTGCGCCGAGAGCGACGAGCGGGCCGATTCGGCGGCGGCGTCGGCGTCCTTGCGGGCGGCGTCGGCCTCGTCCGAGAGCGCCTGGTGCTCGGTGACGGCGAGGTCGGCCTGGTCGCCGAGCGACTCCGCGTTCTGCTTGTCGGCGAGGGCGTCGGCGTAGACCTTCTGCGACTGCTCCGAGAGCTGCGACATCGCGCCGAGCTGGTAGAGCAGGTCGCCCGCGTCCTTGCCCTTGGCCACGAGGCTGGCGGAGAGGTCGCCACCGGCGGCGCGAGAGAGGTGCGCGGCCAGCAGGCCGGCGCGCATCTTCGAGGTCTGGGCCTTGGCGGAGGCGGTGGTCGCCTTCTCCTCGAGGTCGGCGACGGCCTTCGCAGCGGCGTCGAGCGCCTCCTTGGCCTGGCGCCAGGCCTCGGCCTTCTTCATCGCGGTGATCGACTTCTCGTCGACCGCGGTCTGCAGGCTCGCGATGAGGCCGGTGATCGAGTCGATCTCGGCCTGCTTGCTCGCCTCGTCCTTCTTGGCGTTCTGCACGTCGTCCCACGAGGGGTACTTCGCGTCGTCGGCGAGGGCCGGGGTGATGCCGAGGGACGCGGTGACCGCCGTGACCGCGAAGGCGGCGGAGATGACGAGCGGGAGGCGGCCCTTCCAGGCGCGCTCCCGGGGTGCCGGGGTGAAGGTGCGTGCGGTCGTCTGTGCGTCAGCCAAGGGTGACTCCTCGTTGGGCCATGAAAGGTTGGGCGTCGACGGCGGAGCCGTTGACGCGGGTCTCGAAGTGCAGGTGGCAGCCGGTGGAGGCGCCGGTCGAGCCGACGGCGGCGATCTGCTCGCCCGCCTGGACCTGCTGGCCGACGCGGACGTAGATCCCGCCGGACATGATGTGGGCGTAGCCGGTGCTGATGCCGCTGCCGTGGTCGATCAGCACCCAGTTGCCGTAGGTGCCGTTGGGGCCCGCGTAGGAGACGGTGCCGCTGTGCGCCGCGAAGATCGGGATGCCGCAGCCGCCCGCGAGGTCGGTGCCGCGGTGGTACGAGCCGGAGGACCCTCCGCCGGTCGAGATGCTGTCGCGCGGGCCGAAGGTGCCGGTGATGCGGCCCCCGGCGGGGCGGACCCAGCCGGAGTCGCTGACGGCGCTGGAGCCGCCGCCGCCCGAGGGGGCGACGTACCCGCCGCCGCTGCCGCCGCTGGACGCGGCCGCGGCCCGGGCGGCCTCGCGGCGCGCGGCCTCGGCCTGGGCGGCGGCCTGGCGGGCGGCCTCCTCCTCGGCGAGCTTCCGGAGGCGCTCGGCCTCGCGGGCGGCGACGCCGGCCTCGTACTCGGCCACGGTCTTCGACTCGGTGTCGCGGAGCGCGGCGAGCTGCTGCTCGAGCACGACGCTCTGCTCCTGCTGCTCGGCGAGCGCGGCCTCGGACGCCTCCTGGGCGGCGGTCGCCTCGGCCAGCTTCTGCTCGGCGGCGACGCGGAGGCGCTCGCGCTCCGTCTGCGCGACCTCGGCCTGGTCGGCGAGGGAGGATGCGGTGTTGCGGGCGGTGCTGGCCTGCTCGTAGATCGCGGAGGAGCGCTCGACCAGCTTGGTCATGCTCCCGATCTTCGACAGCAGCTGGTCGGCCTGGCCGGCCTTCTGGTCGAGGAAGATGTTGACGGACAGGTCGGTGCCGGTGCTGCGGTAGAGCTGCGCGGCGAGCAGGCCCGCCTGCTGCGAGGCCTTGTCGGCCTCCTCGGCGCTGGCGGCGGCCCGGTCCTCGAGCTTCTTCGACTGGTCCGAGGCCTCGTCGAACGCCTGCTGAGCGGCGAAGTGCTCGTCGCCGCGCTGCTGCGCGAGCTGCTGGGCGGAGGCGACCTCGCTCTGGAGGTCGCCGATCAGGGACGTGATCCGGTCGACCTGAGCGGCGGCGGCGGCGGTGTCGCCCTTCGCCGCCTCGACGTCGGCCCACGACGGGTACTCGACCGCCTGGGCGGGAGTGGCGACGAGCAGGCCGGCGACGAGCGCGACGACGGCGGAGGCCAGGGCAGCACCTCGGAGTCGCCCGAGTCGCGGCGCGCCGGGGAGGCGGGCGGGACGCGGACGGCGCAGGGAGTGGGGCATGGGACCTCGGGGATAGGGGGCCCTCCCTCCGCGGCGGTGCGGCTCCGGCGCGCGGGTGGGGGGAAGAGCGATTCCGCCCCACCCTAACCGCGGCCCTGCCCGATCTCCTAGACCCGGGTCAACCCCGGACGGGGTGCACGCCGCCTGCGGAACCGTCGATTTTGCATCCTGCGCCGCGGCCCCCTATGCTTGCGTGTCGGTAGTCATGGGGGGTCGGCCGCAGGGTCGCCCCGCGAGTCTCCGGCCCCATCGTTTAGTGGCCTAGGACACCGCCCTTTCACGGCGGCAGCACGGGTTCGAATCCCGTTGGGGTCACGGATGGGTCGGTACTACCAGCATCACCAGAAGTACCAGCACCACCGGAAAGTGCATCGGCTCGAGAGGGTCGGGGCGTGAAAATAGAACAGCCTCGAAGGCAGTATGCTTGTCTTCGCAACGAGGCCCTGTAGCGCAGTTGGTTAGCGTGCCGCCCTGTCACGGCGGAGGTCGCGGGTTCAAGTCCCGTCAGGGTCGCAAAGAGGCCCTTCCGAGAGGAAGGGCCTTTTTCAGGAGATCACCTCTCCAGCGACATCACGTCGCAACGGCTCTGTAGCTCAGTTGGTAGAGCGCACGACTGAAAATCGTGAGGTCACGGGATCGACGCCCGTCGGAGCCACTGGAACCCTCGCCTAGCTTCTACATGGCGGGGGTTTCTTCGTACCCGGAGGTCCCCGCCGTCGCGATCCGCCGCACATCCCTCCCGTTCCGGCCCGCGCCGAGCAGTGACTGCGGCCCGGATCCCGTCCAGGCGGTCTGCGTAGGCTGGCCTGGCCATGCAACCCGACGCCTTCCCGCCGCCCGATCCCGCGACGCTCGCGCCCGACTCCGCTGCAGCGCCCTCGTGGCCGGCCGAGCCTCTCCCCTCGGTCCAGGCGCCCTACTCCTCCCTCCTCTACCTGCCCGATCCTCGGGTCCGCTGGGGCCTGCCGACCGCCGTGCTCACGATCGTCGGGATCGTCCTGCCGCTGGCCGTGCTCATCCTGCTGTTCGGGTTCGGCGTGCTCCCCTACTCCGCCGGACTCGCCTTCGCGGGGGCGCTCGCGAGCTACCTCGTCGCGCTGATCGTCCCGTTCGCGGCGTCTCGGCTCCGCGGGCTGGGCACGATGGCGGCCGACTTCGGGCTGCGGTTCCGCTGGATCGACGTGCCCATCGGGATCGGGCTCGGCATCGCGGTGCGCGTCGTGATCCTGTTCGTGCTCGCCGCGTTCGCTCCGCTCCTCCAGGACGCGCAGGGGAACCTCGACATCGACCCCGACCCGCTGTGGTTCGTGCTGAGCTCGGTCCTCATCCCCGTCGTCGTCGCGCCGCTGGTCGAGGAGGTCCTCTGCCGCGGCGTCGTGATGCGCGCGGTGCGGAACCGGATGCTCCGGGGCTCCGCGGAGTCGGCGCCGCCCACCCGCGGCCGCCGGGTCTGGGCGATGGTGTTCAGCATCCTGGCGTCCACGGCGGTCTTCGCCCTGCTGCACGGGCACCAGATGGTGAACCCGGCGACGATCGTGACGCTCGGCGTGACCACGGTCACCGCGGGACTCGCGCACGGCTGGATCGCGACGATCACCGGGCGGCTCGGAGCGGCGATCGTCTCGCACGCGACACTGAACGGCTCCGCGGTGCTGCTGCTGGCGCTGCTGCCGCTGCTGACTCCGTAGGGGGATCTCGAGAGGCCCGCTGCGCGGGGTGCTCGATCGGCAGGAGTCGGGGCGGCCCGATCGGGGGCGTGGGGCGGCGCGTCAGACGTCGTAGGTGCGCGCCCCGGGCAGCGGGCCGCGGACCTGGCGGTGGAGGCGCTCCATGTCGGCGTCGAGGGTGGCGGCGGTGCGGGCCGCGTCGGCGAGGCCGTCGAGGAGCTCCTGCGGGACCTGGCGGTCGTACTTGTAGTAGATCTTGTGCTCCAGGCTCGCCCAGAAGTCCATCGCGATGGTCCGGAACTGCACCTCGACGCAGACGTCGACCGATCCGCCGGAGAGGAACACGGGCACCTCGACGATCGCGTGCAGGCTCTTGTAGCCGTTCTCCTTCGGCTCGGCGATGTAGTCCTTCACCTCGAGCACCGTCACGTCGGACTGCGAGGTGAGCAGGTCGAAGACGCGGTAGACGTCCGAGACGAAGCTGCAGGTGATCCGCACGCCGGCGATGTCGGTGATCGCGTCGGCGATGCCGTCGAAGGTCGTCTCGCAGCCCTTGCGCTCGATCTTCTCGATCAGGCTGTCGGCCGACTTGAGCCGGCTCGTGACGTGCTCGATCGGGTTGTACTCCTGCAGCTCGCGGAACTCCTCCTGCAGGATCGACACCTTCGTGACGATCTCGTCCATCCCGAACTTGTACTGGAGCATGAAGCGCGCGAAGTCGTCGCGCAGGGCGCGGATCTCGGCGACGGTGGTGGCGTCGAGCGCTTCGGCGACGGCGTCCGTCAGCGGAGGGACGGCGTGCGCGGGTTCGGGGATGCGGGATTCCACAGTCGGACACCCTACGCGCGGAGTCGTTCGAGACCGGTGGGAGGCGCCCGGCCTAGCCTGGGAGCGTGATCACCGAGCCCCGCCCGCTGCGCTTCTGCGCGTTCGTCATGAACACCGCCTCCCACATCCAGCACGGCCTCTGGCGCCACCCCGACGCCCGGCAGCACGAGTTCGACGACGTGCAGCTCTGGGTCGACCTCGCCCGGACGCTGGAGCGCGGCCGCTTCGACGCGATGTTCTTCGCCGACGTGGCGGGGCTCTACGGGCCGGCGGACGGCGACTGGGACGTCAACGCCCGCGAGGGGCTGCAGCTGCCCAGCAACGACCCGTCCGTGCTGCTCTCGGCCCTGGCGGTGAGCACCGAGCACCTCGGCTTCGCGTTCACGAGCTCGGTGCTGCAGTCGCATCCGTTCGACTTCGCCCGCAAGGTCTCGACCCTCGACCACCTCTCGAAGGGGCGGATCGCCTGGAACATCGTCACCAGCGCCCTCGACGGCGCGGCCCGCAACTTCGGCTACGACCGGCTCGAGGAGCACGACGAGCGCTACGCCTGGGCGCAGGAGTACCTCGACGTGGTCTACAAGCTGTGGGAGGGCTCGTGGGATGACGGCGCGCTCCTGCGCGACAAGAGCGGCTCCTTCGCCGACCCGGCGCGCATCCACCGCATCGACCACGTCGGGAAGCGCTACCGCGTGCAGGGGCCGCACCTCTCGGCTCCGTCGCCCCAGCGCACGCCCGTGCTCTTCCAGGCCGGCTCCTCCCCCGCGGGACGGCGCTTCGCCGCGCGGAACGCGGAGGCGCAGTTCGTGTTCTCGGGGTCGCCGGAGAAGACCCGCGAGCTGATCGAGGACACGCGGGCCCTCGCCGCGGCGGCCGGTCGCGGAGCGGGAGCACCCTCCTTCTACCTGGGGCTCTCCTTCATCACCGGCGACACGGAGGAGGAGGCGCGCCGCGCCGAGCGCGAGATCGACGAGTACCTCTCCTCCGACGCCTTCCTCGTGCACTCGAACCTCGGCTTCGACCCGGCGACGGGCGAGAGGCTCGACCCCGACCTGCCGCTCTCGGCGATCGAGACCTACGCCGGCCAGAGCCACCTGCAGTGGATCCGCGACGCCTCCCCCGACCGCGAGCCGACCGTCCGCGATCTGGCCCGGCTCTCGGCGAAGCTGCGCGGACGGGTCGTCGGCACTCCGGAGCAGATCGCCGACCACCTGGCGGGCTGGCGCGACGCGGGGATCGATGGGATCAACGTCGTCAACTGGATCCTGCCCGGCAGCTACGAGGAGTTCGTCGACAGGGTGATGCCGGTGCTCCAGGAGCGGGGCCTCGCGCAGACCGAGTACGCCGAGGGGACGCTGCGCCGCAAGCTGTTCGGGACGGACGAGCTGCCGGCGACGCACCCGGCGCGGGCGTACCGCGGGGCGTTCGCGGGCTGAGCCGTCGCGGGCCGGGCTCTGCGCGTCCACTGCCCCTGCACCGGCTGCCCGCCCCGCCCCGCGCTCTCCGCCGAGCGGGGGACGCGAGGGCGGGCGCGGCTCCGTTGCGTCGAGGGATGATCCAGACCTGGGGAGTCCTGACCGCGCTGTACGGAGTCGTCGTGACGGCCGTCGCGGTGCTCGCGATCGTGCTGCTGGTGCTGCTGTGCCGCCTGGTGCTCGCCGCGCGCGAGAACCTGCAGGCCTCGACGAGGCTGCGCGAGCTGCAGATCGAGCGGATGCTGCTCGAGGACGAGTAGCGGGCCGCGCGTCGCCGGCCGGGACCAGGTCTCCTCAGCGAGGAGCACTCGCGGCCGACGACGCGGTCCGGTCAGGGCAGAGCGGGTCGCGCCTCCGGGCGGGGCGCCCGCGGGATGAGCAGGCCGAGGGCGACGGCGACCAGCGCTCCGATCGCGCCGATCACGAACGTGGTCTCGAAGCCCTGCGAGCTCGGCAGCTGCACGTCGCCGACGGACACGGTCAGCTGCGCGAGCACGCCCGCGGTCACGGCGGAGGAGAGCGTCGTGCCGAGGGTGCGCATCAGCGAGTTCAGCCCGTTCGCGGCCGCGGTCTCCGAGGCGGGGACGGCGTGCATGATGAGTGTCGGCATCGCGGCGTAGGCGAGGCCCAGGCCGACCCCGATGAGGGCGTTGATCACCAGGATCTGCCACACCTCGCCGCCGAACGGGAGGATCAGCAGGTACGAGACCGCGATCAGCCCGGAGCCGGCGATCAGCACGAGCCGCGGCCCGGACTGCGCCGAGAGGCGGGCGGCGAGGGGGGACGTGGCCATCATCGCCAGGCCCGAGGGCGCGAGCACGAGGCTCGCCACGATCAGGCTCAGGCCGAAGCCGACGCCGGACGCGGTCGGCAGCTCGAGGCGCTGCGGCAGCGTGATCTGGGCGCCGAAGAACGCGAAGCCGACCGCCACCGAGGCGAGGTTGGTGAAGAGGACGGCGGGGCGGGCTGCCACCCGGAGGTCGACGAGCGGGCTCTCCTGCCGCAGCTCGTACCAGCCCCAGAGGAGCAGGACGGCGATGCCGCCGAGGCCGGAGCCCAGGATCGCGGGACTGGTCCAGCCGGAGTCGTTGCCGCGCGAGACGGCGATCAGCACGCCGCTCAGTCCGAGGGCGAGGCCGATCGTGCCGACCACGTCGAAGGTGCCGGGCGAGCGCAGCGTCGACACCGGCACGACCAGGAGGACGAGGACGATGTCGAGGACACCGAGGCCAGCGGACATCCAGAACAGGACGTGCCAGTCGGTGTTCTGCGCGATGAGGGCGCTGAGCGGCAGGCCGAGCGCGCCGCCGATGCCGAGGGTCGCGCTGACCAGGGCGATCGCGCCGGGGAGCCGGTCGCGGTGGAGGGTGTCGCGGAGGATCGAGATGCCGAGCGGGATGACGCCCATCACCGCGCCCTGGAGGGCCCGGCCCACGACCAGCGTCCACACGTCGCCCGCGAAGGCGCACACGATCGAGCCGATCACGAGGACGACCAGCGCGGCCACAGCCATCCGCCGCTTGCCGTAGAGGTCGCCGAGGCGGCCCGAGACCGGGGTGAGGATGCAGGCGCTCAGCAGCGTCGCGGTGATCACCCACGCGGTCTCGGTGCGGTCGGCGCCGAGCAGCGTCGGCAGCTCGGACTGGATCGGGACGACCAGCGTCTGCATGAAGGAGGCGCTCATCCCCGCAAAGGCGAGGACGGCGGTGATGAGGCGCGGGTCCGGCGAGCGGGTCAGGGAGCGTCTGTCGGAGTCGGGCACGGCGGTCCTTCGTGTCGGCGGCGGACGCGCACCCGGACCGCGGCGGCGGGCGGGCCGTCGTCGGCGGGATCGTATCGCTCGGCTCTGCTTTCGACCGGCTCGGGGCTCAACGGCGCGGGGCGCCGCTTTGTTCCCTCCTTCTCCTTCCCGCGCGCGTCGGGCAGGACGAGGATGGGCGGATGATCGACATCGAGAGCTGGATCGCCCGCTACGAGAAGGCCTGGGCCACGGACGACGCGGCCGATGTGGCCGCACTGTTCACCGAGGACGCCGAGTACTTCACGGCGCCGCACCGCGACGCGATCACTCCGCGCGACGCGATCGTGGAGTGGTGGCAGGCGGAGGAGGAGCCCGCCGACCCGACGTTCGCGTGGGGCCTGGTCGCGCTGACGGAGGAGACCGCGGTGGTGGAGGCGCGCACCGTCTACCCGGGTGACCGCACCTACCTGAACCTCTGGGTCATCCGCTTCGCCCCCGACGGGCGGGCGCGCTCGTTCACCGAGTGGTACATGGAGGAGCCGGCCGACTCCGTGTCCTGACCCGCGGGGGTCCGCAGGCAGCGGCGAGGAGCCCTCAGCGGCGTCCGGTCAGAGCTGCGCGGCCGTGAAGGTGTCGCAGCTGGTGGCATCGCCCTCGAAGCCGGCCTCGAACCAGCGCTGCCGCTGCTCGGCCGAGCCGTGCGTCCACCCCTCGGGATCGACGGTGCCGGTCGCCTGCTCCTGGATACGGTCGTCGCCGACGGCGGCCGCGGCACCGAGCGCGTCCTGGTACTCCTGCGCCGTCACCGGCTTGAGGTAGGGCGTGCCGGTCTCGTCGGGCACCGTCGAGGCGTCGCCCACCCAGGCTCCGGCGAAGCAGTCGGCCTGCAGCTCGAGGCGCACCGAGTCCGACTCGGGACCCGTGCCGGAGCGGTCCGCCGACTCCATCGCGCCGGTCAGGTTCTGGATGTGGTGGCCCCACTCGTGGGCGAGGATGTACATCTGCGCGAGCGATCCGCCCGAGGTGTCGAACCGGGTGCGCAGCTCGTCGAAGAAGTCGGTGTCGAGGTAGATCGTCCGATCCGGCGGGCAGTAGAACGGGCCGACCGCGGCGGTCGCGCTCCCGCAGCCGGTGGTGGTGCTGTCCTCGAACAGGTCGACGCCGGTCGGGGTCGTGTAGGCGACTCCGAGGGTCGGAGTCTGCTCGCCCCAGTAGCGGTCGAGCGACTCGGCCGCACCCTCGAGGCGGCAGTCGACCTGCGTGTTCGCGTCGGCGCCGCTGTCGCAGGCCACCGCGGTGGAGGTGACGCCCTCCGGCGAGGACCCGCCTCCGCCGAACACCTCGCCGAGGCCCGAGAGGTTCACGCCGAGCAGCTGCGAGAGCAGCGCGAGCACGACCACGCCCACCGCGCCCCCGCCGACGGCGATGCCGGTGGTGCGGCCGCGACGGCGGACCTTGCCGCCGCTGAGCTGGGAGTCGTCGTTGAAGGTCATGCCGACGAAGCTAGCGCTCCGCGGACGGGCTCCGCTCGGGCTTGCGGTCAGCCCCAGCGCGACTCGCTGGCCGAGCGGATGATCTCGAGCAGCGCCTCGCGCAGGGGGCCGTGCTCGAGCGAGCCCGGGAACATGTCGACCTCGAGGCGGTGCGCCCGGCGCCAGGCCTCGCTGCCCACGTCGGTGAGCGCGACGAGCTGCCGGCGGCGGTCCGACGGATCCGTGGTGCGCGAGACGTGGCCCTCGCGCTCGAGGCGCTCGATGGTGCGCGACATGGTCTGCACCTCGACGTGGGCCGCGGCGGCCAGCTCCTTCTGCGCGACGGGACCCGCCTGCAGGAGGTGCAGCACGATCAGGCCGGCGTGGGTGAGGCCGATCTCGGCGAGGGCGCCGTGCCAGGCGTGCTCGACCATCCGGGAGGCGGTGGAGAGCAGCCGACCGGTGGGCCAGTCCTCCATCCCGGAGGCGTCGTCCGCGCGCATCTGATCAGGGTAGACCCGCTCCCGGGACACGACGGCACCGGGCGCGGGACGCTCAGGCACGGGCGCCCGGGCATCCCGGCCGCGAGGCGCGGACCGCCCCGCCCGTCAGGACGCGAAGCGGTCCGTCGCCTCGATCAGCGCGTCGAGGATCCCCGGCTCGTCGAAGGCGTGGCCCGCGTCGGCGATCATCCGGAAGTCGGCCTCGGGCCAGGCCCGGTGCAGGTCCCAGGCGGTGAAGGCCGGGGTGCACATGTCGTAGCGGCCCTGCACGATGACGGCCGGGATGTCGCGGAGGACGCCGGCGTCGCGGATCAGCTGCCCCTCCTCCAGCCAGCCCCTGTGCACGAAGAAGTGGTTCTCGATGCGGGCGAAGGCGAGGGCGAAGACGGGATCGGACCAGTCCGCGATCAGCTCCGGCTTCTGCAGGAGGGTGATGGTCGACGCCTCCCAGGTGGTCCAGGCGACACCGGCGGGGCCGTGCACGGCGGGGTCCGCGTCGTGGAGCAGGCGGTAGTACGCCTCGATGAGGCTGCCCCGCTCGCCGGCCGGGACGACGGAGGTGTAGCCCTCCCAGAGGTCCGGGTAGACCGCGGCGGCGCCGCCCTCGTAGAACCACTCGAGCTCGGCGCGGCGGAGGGTGAAGATCCCGCGGAGGACGATCTCGCTGACCCGCTCGGGGTGGGTCTCGGCGTAGGCGAGGGCGAGGGTCGAGCCCCAGGAGCCGCCGAGCACGAGCCAGCGCTCGACGCCGAGGTGCTCGCGGAGGCGCTCGATGTCGGCGACCAGGTACCAGGTGGTGTTGGTCGAGAGGTCGGCCTCCGGCTCGCCGGCGTGCGGGGTGGAGCGGCCGCACATCCGCTGGTCGAACAGCACGATGCGGTACTTCTCGGGGTCGAACAGCCGCCGGTGGGCGGGCGAGGTGCCGGCCCCGGGGCCGCCGTGCAGGAACACGACGGGCTTGCCCTCGGGGTTGCCCGAGACCTCCCAGTAGAGCGAGTGGCCGTCGCCGACGTCGAGCATGCCGGAGTCGTGGGGCTCGATCTCGGGGTACAGAGTGCGCATGGCCCGCACCCTACCGACTGTCAGGGTCGCGGTCCGCGAGGCGGGCGGCCCGGCCCCGGAGTGGGCGGGAGCGCCCGCGTCCACCCGGCGCACTCGCCTCCCGCGGTCGTTACTGTGGAGCGGACCTGCACGCCCCCGTCGAAGGAGCCCCCATGCCCACCACTGTGCGCGGCGTCATCGCCCGGTCGAAGGGCGCTCCCGTGGAGCTCGTCGACATCGTCGTCCCCGATCCGGGCCCGGGCGAGGCCGTGGTCGACATCGAGACCTGCGGTGTCTGCCACACCGACTTCCACTACCGCGAGGGCGGGATCAGCGACGACTTCCCCTTCCTCCTCGGTCACGAGGCGGCCGGACGGGTCAGCGCGATCGGAGAGGGAGTCACCCATGTCGCGGTCGGCGACTTCGTGGTCCTCAACTGGCGCGCGGTCTGCGGCGAGTGCCGGGCCTGCACCCGGGCCGAGCCCTGGTACTGCTTCGACACCTTCAACGCGGCGCAGCGGATGACCCTGGAGGACGGCACCGAGCTCAGCCCCGCCCTCGGGATCGGCGCCTTCGCCGAGAAGACCCTCGTGCACGCGAAGCAGTGCACGAAGGTCGATCCGGAGGCGGACCCCGCCGCGGTGGGCCTGCTCGGCTGCGGGATCATGGCCGGCCTCGGCGCGGCGATGAACACCGGGAACGTGACGCGCGGCGACTCCGTCGCGGTCATCGGCTGCGGAGGAGTCGGCACGGCCGCCGTGGTCGGCGCCGCTCTCGCGGGCGCCGGCACGGTCATCGCGATCGACCGGGACCCCAAGAAGCTGGTCGCGGCCGAGAAGCTCGGCGCCACGCACGTCATCGACTCCAGCGGCCTCGACGAGGCGGGCGTCGTCGCGGCGGTGCAGGCTCTGACGAACGGCTTCGGAGCGGACGTCGTCATCGACGCCGTGGGCCGCCCCGAGACCTGGCGCCAGGCGTTCTACGCCCGCGACCTCGCCGGGACCGTGGTGCTGGTCGGGGTGCCGACTCCCGAGATGACGCTCGAGATCCCCCTGCTCGACGTCTTCGGCCGCGGCGGCTCGCTGAAGTCGAGCTGGTACGGCGACTGCCTGCCGGAGAGGGACTTCCCGATGCTGACCGGCCTCTACCTCCAGGGCCGACTTCCCCTGGACGAGTTCGTGAGCGAGCGGATCGGGATCGAGGACATCGAGGAGGCCTTCGCCACGATGGCCGGCGGCGACGTGCTCCGCTCGGTGGTGGTGCTCTGATGGGCGCGCGGATCGAGCAGCTCGTCACGAGCGGCACCTTCAGCCTCGACGGCGGCACCTGGGACGTCGACAACAACGTCTGGATCGTCGGCGACGACTCCGAGTGCGTCGTCATCGACGCGGCCCACGACGCGGACGCGATCCTCGCGGCCGTCGGCGAGCGCCGGCTCCTCGCCGTACTGCTGACCCACGGGCACGACGACCACCTCGACGCGGTCGAGGGAGTCCGCGCTGCGACCGGCGCTCCGGTGCTGCTCCACGAGGCCGACCGGATGCTGTGGGACGCCGTGCACCCCGGCACGGCCCCGAGCGGCGGTCTGGTCGACGGGCGGATCGTGCCCGTCGCCGGCGTCGAGCTCGAGGTGCGGCACACCCCGGGCCACACCCCCGGCGCCGTCTGCTTCGTCGCCGAGGCGCTCGGCACGGTGTTCACCGGCGACACGCTCTTCCAGGGCGGGCCGGGGGCCACCGGCCGCTCGTACAGCGACTTCCCGACGATCATCGACTCGATCACGGAGCGCCTGCTGACGCTGCCCGCCGCTACGGTGGTCCGGACCGGCCACGGCGACTCGACGACGATCGGAGCGGAGGCGCCGCACCGCGAGGAGTGGATCGCGCGCGGGCACTGACCGGGCGGGGCGGGGGCGGGGGCGGGCGCGGAGCTGTCGGTCCGCCCGCTACGGCTTTCTGCATGAAAGGGCCGACCGACGGGTGTGGGAATTTCGCAACTGTCGGTCGTGCTCCCTTGTTACCGTGAACAATCGCCGGTACCGTGCGAAGACCACACCGCAGGCGGGATCCCCCGTCCGCCCACCGGTTCGCTGCAGAACCCGAGAGGACACGTCGACGATGACGTCACGACCCCCGGGCGGAGGCAGGCCCTCGCGCCTGCTCGCCGCCACCCTCGCCGCATCCGCGACGATCGCCCTCGCCGCCGGCGCCGCCGTGCCGGTCGCCGTCGCCGCGACAGCGGCGACCACTCCCGCGCAGAGCCTGCTCGCGGACTTCACCTTCGACACCGCCCCGAGCGGAGGCGCCTTCACCGACAGGTCGACCCGTGCCGCCGTGAAGGGCACGCCGACCCTCGTCGCCGGCCGCACCGGGCAGGGCAGCGCCGTCTCGCTGTCGTCCTCGTTCTGGCTCGACCTCACCGCGACCGACGGGCAGCCGCTGCTGAAGGGTCGCGACTCCGTCACTCTGTCGTACGACTCCAAGCCCGCCGCCGCGGACAACGTCGGCTGGTCGGTCTTCGCCGCTCGCTCGGCCGCGACCCAGGACTACGCCCAGGAGAAGTACGTCGGCGTCCTCGACAGGACGAACGGCATCACCGTCGAGCGGTACGCCAACAGCGGCGCCCGCGACTCCTCGGGCAACCTCACCGGCCCGAGCAGCACGGAGTGGAAGCACGTCGATCTCGTGCTGAGCGCCGGCACCGCCCGCCTCTACGTCGACGCGAAGCCCGTCGCCGTCACGACGGCCGGCCCCTCGCTCGCGACGGTCCTCGGATCGACCGGCGGAGTCCTGCAGATCGGCAAGGCCAACTGGGGCGGCGGGGAGTACTTCACCGGACTCCTCGACAATCTGCGCGTCTACGACCGCGCCCTGACCGGGGCCGAGCTGGGCGCGACGAGCAGCACCGTGGCGACCGACCTGCGCGCCGCGCTCGACGTCCCCACGACCGTGCTCGGCGACCTGCCCGCGCAGGTCCTCGGGAACACCGTGACGTGGACCGCCTCCGGCGCCGGCGCCGCGCGCGTCTCCTCCACCGGCGCCGTGAACCTCTCGGGCCTCACCGCTCCCGTCGCCGTCCGCCTCCAGGCAGCCGTCGCCGGGCAGACCTACGCGTGGGACAGCACCCTCGCCGTGCCCGGCGGGCGCATCGCCACCTCCGTCAAGACCGTCACCACGACGAACGGAGTGAAGGACGACCCGCTGGCGTACAACGACGACCGTCGCGCGGACTCGCTCTTCACGGCCGCACTGCCCGCCGGCGCGACCACCTGGGAGCCGCTGAACCGCTCGCAGTCGATCCTCTCCGTCCTCAAGGACGGCGATCAGGCGCAGCGCCCGAACGCCCAGATGGGCTCGCCGCTGCTGTTCCGCTCGAAGGACGGCTCGCTCGGCGCGGTCTCGTCGCAGAACAACGCCACGGACTCCGTCTACCTCTGGAGCTCCGCCGACGGCCGCACGTTCCGCGACCAGCGCGTCCTCCGGGTCGCGCCGGGCTCGGTCGTGACCGACCCGCGGATCGTCTTCGACTCCGCCCTCGGCGTCTACAAGCTGTTCTGGACCGATCTGCTCACCACCGAGGGCCGCGTGACGCTGTTCACGGACCTCGCCTCCGGCACCGCTCCCGGAGCGACCACCCGCGCCGACGCCCGCGTCCCCGGTGTCCAGGGCTCGGGTCTCCCCGCCGGGTTCACCCAGGGCCAGGCCGGCGAGACGGCGCTGACCTCGACCGAGTTCAGCACGTTCTACCGCGAGTACGTCGACCTGAAGAACACCGGTGTGAAGTCGCTCAGCGGCTCCGTCGACTCCGGCGCCGGATCCGCTGCGATCGCCGCAGCACTCCCGGGGCAGGCCGTGATGGAGTACAACGACGGCTCGACCAAGTCGCTCAACGTCGACTGGCAGGACGATCTGACCACCGCCGTCGACACCTCGCGTCCCGGGACCTACCGGGTCACCGGCTCCGTCCAGCAGGACCCCGAGGCGATGGTCAACGAGGCCCGCGCGGATCCGCACGTCTTCTTCAACGAGGACGACGGCTACTACTACCTCACGGGCTCGCACTACGGTCAGGACTCGCTCGGCCCGATCGAGGAGAGCTCCAGCTACCGCAAGATCGGCCTCAAGCGCTCGAAGACCATCGCCGGTCTCGACTCCGCTCCCGAGCAGATCGTGATCGACCCCGACGCCGGCACGCCCGGTCGCCAGAGCCAGTACCCGAACACCTTCTACGGCTGGGGCGGATACATCTGGGCGCAGGAGTTCCACAAGATCAACGGCACCTGGTGGATCGTCGCCGGCATGAACAAGGGCTACGCGCCTGTGGGCGGCTGGTGCGACAACACCGTCCTGATCCCCTACACCGGGACCGACGCCTCGATCGCCGAGGGCGGATTCCTCGACCAGACGAAGTGGGGCGAGCCGGTCGTCCTCGAGGGCGCGGCCTTCGACGTCAGCTACATCGACCGCCAGGAGAACGGCGCCACCCAGGGCTACTGGGTCCTGCCCAACGGCAACACGCTCTCCCTCGCCAAGGCGACGATGGGGCCCAAGGGCACCGTCCCGCTGGTGACCGGTGCGGTCACCCGCATCTACGGCGAGAGCCAGCCGTGGGAGTCGGGCAAGCGCTCGCCGACCCCGTCCGACACCACCGAGGGCAACGACCAGGGCGTCGTCGAGGCGCCGTTCATCGTGTCCAAGGGAGGACGCATGTACCTCACCTACTCGGGCGGAACGGTCGACAAGTACTACTCGCTCGGCCTGCTCACGGCCGACGCGAGTGCCGACCTCCTCAACCCCGCGACGTGGACGCAGACCGCGTTCCCCGTGCTGGACACCGAGGACACCTACCTGGGCCGCCTCGGCGCGGACGAGACGCAGTACTTCTCGCGCCAGCAGGCCGGCACCGGGCACAACTCGTTCGTCGAGGACGAGTCGGGCAACCTGCTCCTCGCCTACCACGCCCGCCCCTACCCGGACCCGCACACGGCGACCGATCCGCAGAACGCGGGCGGCCTGTTCGATTCGGACCGCAACACCTGGTTCAAGGGCGTGAACATCCGCGCGAGCGGCCGGCTCGACCTCTCGCTCTCGAAGGAGCAGGAGGTGGCCTCGGCCAACCGCACCGTCACGGCGACGATCACCGTGAAGGCGCCGGCTGTGCCCGTCACCGCCACTGCAGCGGCTCGCTGCGTCGCGGGCAAGGTGGTGGTCACGCTGACCACTGTCAACAAGGCCGCGTCGACCGCCGACCTCCGCTGGAACACCCTGTGGGGCGCGAAGACGCAGCAGATCGATGCGGGCCGGACCGCCTCGCTGGCCGTGACCACGCGGGCCGCCTCGGTCGCCGCCGGCACCGTCCAGGGGGTCGCCACCGTCGGCAGCGCCTCCGCTCCCGTGAGCGCCGCCTACCCGGCGCTCCGCTGCGGCTGACCTGACCGGGTCCTCCGACCGACGACGCCCGGCCGCCTCTCACCTGAGGGCGGCCGGGCGTCGTCGTTCCGGTCTGCGGTGATGTGCCGGGCGACCGGGTCGCGACCCTCGATGATCTCGGCGGTGCAGCCGGCATCGCGGGAGAAGACCCACCGGATGACGCGGCCGCGTCGGACGACCGGACCGTTGCGATCCACGAACGACTCCCCATCGAGGGGAGGTCGTCGGTCGGCGACGTACGGGGTGTCGTGAGTCGGACGGGAAGAGGCGAGCCGGTCTGCCGCTGCTGCACGAACCGGCCCGCCCCTTCGGCATCGTCTCAGTGGACGAGGGCGGCCTCCGCCTCGTCCCAGGCGGGGTTCAGGTCTTCCTTCTTCCCTCGGATGAGGAGGAATCCGGTGAGAGAGGCCGCGACCATGGTCACTGCTGCGGCCAGGAACACGGCCTTGTAGCCGTCGGTGAATGCGGTGAGCTCGGCCGTTCCGGACGCGATGGCGGAGTCCGCGGTGCTCGCGTAGAACACGGTGAACACCGCGAGACCGATGGACCCGCCGATGTGGAAGACGGAGTTGACGACGGCGGAGGCCACTCCGGCGTCCTCGTTCTCGACCCCGAGAAGGGCGAGGTTCTGGACGGGCACGAAGAGCATGGAGAGTCCGATTCCGAGCACGACCAGGGCGGGCAGGACCTGGAGGAAGTAGTTTCCGTCCGGGGTGATGCCGAGGAGCAGGAAGAGCCCTGCTGCCGAGACGAGCGGCCCGACGATCATCAGGGGTCGGGGGCCGAACGTGTTGAGGATCTTCGTGGTGACGGGTGAGAACGCCATGATCGCGACGGTCATGGCGAGGTTCGCGAGTCCTGCCATCAGCGGTCCCATTCCGAGCACGATCTGGAAGTAGAACGCGAGATAGAGGATGGCCCCGATCATCACGGCGCCATTGGCGGCCTGGATCAGGATCGCGCCGCCTCGCACACGACGCAGGATGACGCGCAGGGGCAGCAACGGCTGGTCGACCTTGCGTTCGATGAGCACGAAGACGGTCAGCAGGACGATGCCGAGTGCGAGGAAGGCGACGGTGTCGATCGCGCCCCATCCGTGCTCGGCTCGGGTGAACCCGTAGACGATCGCGCCCAGTCCCAGGGTCACGGTGACGGTTCCCCAGACGTCGTAGCGGTTGTCTCCTTCCGCCTTGCTCTCGCGAAGCACGAGAGCCCCGCCGACGAGGCCGAAGGCGACGAAGATGAGGTTGACGAAGAGGCACCAGCGCCAGTCGGTGAATTCGGTGAGCACGCCGCCCAGGATCAGGCCGATTGCGGCTCCGGATCCGGCGACCGTGCCGAAGACGGCGAAGGCGAGATTGCGCTCCTTGCCGTGGGCGAACGTCACGGTGAGCATGGCGAGTGCGGCGGGGGCGAGCAGTGCCGCGAAGGCGCCCTGGACGCCGCGAGCGATGACGAGTTCCATGCCGCTCTGCGACAGTCCGGCCCAGAGCGAGGCCGCTCCGAAGCCGATCATTCCGACCATGAAGGTGCGCTTGCGGCCCCAGTAATCGGCGATCCGACCGCCCAGAAGGAGAAGTGCTCCGAAAGCGAGGGCGTAGGCGGTGACGACCCACTGGCGCAGGCTGTCGCTCATCCCGAGATCCAGTTGGGCCTGAGGCAGGGCGATGGTGACGATCGTCGTGTCGAGGACGACGACGAGCTGGGTCATGGCGAGAACGGCGAGCGCCCACCAGCGGGCGTTCGGCTTGTCCGCGATTCTGGACATGAAGAAACCTCCAGGCTTCTGAGGAATGAAGTCGCTGGAGGTTTTCAGCCTCGGATCCCGCACCGGCAGTGCATCTGACCGCCCGCAGCTCCGAAGCTGGGCAGGCCGTTACCGTACCACAACTGTACAATCATGAATGTACAGTTGCTTTCTGATTCGTCGACCGTGACAGCCGTCCCTCCGGCTGCAGTCCGTCGTCAGGACGGCTCGACACCGAGGGGGTCGAGCCTCACCTTCCGACGTCGGCAGGAGAGGATGGCAGACTGGCGGCCGACGCTGTCGCACCCGCTCGTGCGGTGACGCGTCGACACCCTCCGGGCGCCTCAGCACCCGCCGTCCCTAGCCGCTCACTCGGACCGAGGGAGCGGCGGAATCGATCACGACATGGAACCGAACCCGCCCAGCGGTGAGGAGGTCCTGCCTTCCCCTCGGACGTCTCCTCGCGCGACGCGACCCAACAACCGGACTCGGATCCTCGACGCAGCGGTCCGTGTCGCGGCGAGGGAAGGTTCTGTTCGCGTCACGCTCGAAGCGACTGCCGAAGAGGCTGGGCTGACACGCGGTGGAATGATGTACCACTTCCGCGATCGAGCCGATCTCGCCCATGCTCTCCAGGAGCACGTCGCGGCCGGCTGGGAAGCCCAGCTGATCGACGTCGCGGGGAAGACCGCGGACGAGGCCACCTTGACGGAGCGCGTGAGTGCCTACGTCGCCGTCGCCCTGACGCCGTCGACGCACATGCAGATCGGACTCCTCCAGGCCACGGGCAGCGACACCGCTCTCCGAGCGCCGGTAGCGGAGGTGCGCCGAAGGTGGACGCCCTCCGCAGAGGAGACCGCGACCGATCCGATCGCTCTCCGCCAGTTCATCGCCTGCCTTGCGGCTGACGGCCTGTGGTCACACCACTCCCTCGGAGGCGATCGGATACCGGACGACACTCGAGCCGCGGTGATCTCCGAGATCATCCAGCTCTCCAGCACGGGGTGATGCACGAAGGGCGCGTTCCGGCGTGAGGCGGGTCCCCCGCCCGCCTCGCACTGCTGAGGATGCAGCAGCGACGGCGTCCTCGAGGAGCGCCGCCACCGCCTCGCGCCGCGGCAGCACGGTCGCGAGCGCGGCGCCCATGACGGTCGGCGATGCCTCGTGCTGCCCCGGAGCGCTCGGGACGCGGTCGGAGGCGACGCACGTGTCGAAGTCGCTCCACCTGGAGCGTCACCGACACGACCGGTCCGACGACGGCCGACCAGGAGACGTCCCGCGTGCGCCCGCACTGGCACTCCGCTCGTCAGCGGGACAGCAGCGCGACGTGGATCTCCTCGGCGAGGAGGTCCAGCGCTCTCGCGTGGGACGCCAGGAAGGCCCGGCCGTCGCGCGTGATCGAGAAGCGCTCGATGCGCTGCAGTGCGGTCCTCCTGCCTCTCTCCAGGAGCACCAGGCCCCGGCGGGAGAGCCGGAGGAGCCGCTTGCGCACCTCGAGGACCTCGACACGGTCGCCGGAGCGGAGGTCGAGGACTGCTCGCAGGCGGGTCTCGTCGCGGTTCTCTCCGGTCGCGAGCGCGATCAGGATGAAGACGTCGATGCTGCAGTCGAGCCCGCAGGCTCCGCAGCGGTTCGTGCACCGCGCAGAGCGTGCCAGGGACACGAGGAATCGATCGAGGCGCATCACGGGTGTCTCCTGGGGAACGGCGGTCTTCTGCTGCAACGAGAGGAACGGGCCGGACCGGTCACGGTCGGCCCGCATCCGGGAGTCCGCTCAGGAGAGGTTCGCACATCAGCGATCGGTCCGGACAGCAGGATACGGCCCGATCGCCGCCCCGGTCCGCAGCCGGTGGTGATGCCGCCGCGGCGGGATCGTCGGGCGATCAGGGTCGAGGACCCGTCCGTACGGCGCAGGGGGGCTCAGGAGAGAGGGAGGGCGTTGCCGTTGATCAGCAGGAGGTCGTGTCCTCCGACGGCAGCTGCGCTCCCGGCCGCTCCGTCGTCCTTCTCCTCGGTGAGGGGGTGCGACTGCACGACCTTCGTCAGCACGAGCCCGGTGGTCGGGACGGTCCTGGTTCTCACTCTGTGGTGCATCTCGTCGGTCGTCCTCCAGAGGTGGCGGCGCTGCAGGTCGGGCGCAGTGCCGGTCGGGGCGGGACAGCGGAGGAGCGGGCGATCGTGGCGCCCGCTCCCCCGCCTTCTCAACGGCAGCTGCGTGCCGAGTAGTCGACGCTCGTCTGCGTGCTGATGGTCTTCCCGTCGACGACGGCCTTTCCTGTCGCGGCCACCGACCCCGCGGGGATCGAGACCGCTCGGGTGGTGACGGCGCTCGACGCGGACGATCCCGGAGCGACTCCGGTCACGGTCTTCGAGCCGAAGGCGGTGACGGTCGTGATGTCCATGATCGAGCGGCTGTCGTTCTTGACCACAGTGGTCAGGACGACCTTCCCGCTGACGCAGCGGGTCGACGCCGTGGCGGTCACGGTCAGCGGCGACGTGACGGTGACCTTCGCGGTCACAGTCCGGTTCGCGGGTGCGACCTCCTCCGTCGGCGTCAGATCGAAGACCGGCCGGCCGTCGGCGGCGTAGTGGATGCGGGCGAGACGGGTGTCGCGGCCGTCACCCCCGACTCCGTTGCCCCAGGTGTGGTAGACGTACACGTCGTTGCCGTCCTCGTCCTGGGTGACGGCTCCGTGGCCGGGACCCTGCTCGTAGGTGCGGTAGTCGAGGACGCCGTCGGGCATGGGAACGCTCTGCAGGAGCGGGGCGTCGTACTTGGTCCAGCTCGCGATGTCGGTCAGGTCACTGCCCTCCTTCGCCCAGGCGCCGCCCACGATGTACTTCGGGCTGACGCCGCTGCTGGAGTAGACGAGCGTGATCCTCCCGTCGCGCTGGATCGCGAACGCTCCCTCGGACAGGTGGTCCTCGAACGTCAGCGAGGGCACGATGATCGGGGTCGGCTCGCCGATGACGCGGGTGGGGTTCGCGGGATCGACCTTGGCGATCCAGGTCGCCGGGTCGCTCACTCCGTTGTCGACGTAGCGCTGGGACCAGGCGTAGTACGCAGTTCCACCGGACTCGAAGTAGGTCATGTCGAGGCTGATGTTGCGTCCCGTGCCGGGGCGTCCGAGGGCGCTCCCGTCGCTCTTCACGACGGCGCGCGGCGCGCTCCAGTCGGAGGGGTTCGCGGGGTCTCCGCCGTCGCGCAGCTGCATGATGTGCGCCTGCACCGTGAACCACTGACCGTTCTGGTTCGACTGGTCGTTGTCCGGGTTGAAGCACGGGGCGAACAGGATGGAGAGCTTGCCGCCGATCTCGTGGATCTCGGGGGCCCAGTAGCAGCCCGCGATCACCTTGCCCTCGGCGGTGCGGTCCATCCGCGTGGTGCGGTTGAGGAGGTCCACCTCACGGGCCCGTCCGCCGTTGTCGTCGCTGAGCTGGTCGATGCTGTCGGCGACCCGGATCGGCAGGTGCTGCGAGGCGACGTTGTTGTTGTTCGTGTCGTCCGTGGCGGTGAAGAGGTACTGCGTCTTCCCGTTGCGCTCGTAGCGGTAGATCGTCGGATCCGCGCGGTTGTAGGCGAACGGCTCGTTGTACTGCCGCTGGCGGACGGTCCCGGAGAGGTCGTACGTTCCCGGGCCCTTCGCGGCGAGGTCGGCGAGCTGCTGCTGGTTCCAGTCGATGCCGAGGCTGCCGGTCGAGCCGTCGTTGTAGGAGAGCTGCGCCTTCACTCCGGACAGGGCGGAGGTGTCGCCCTGATCGATCGTCTGCGGTGCGACCGAGGATCCGGTGTTGACCGTGCGGCCGAACTTCTTCACGAGCGAGTCGGCGACGGAGCCGGAGACGGTCAGCGCGCCGCCCGGCAGAGCGTCGGCGACGCGGCCCGAGACTCCGGAGAGGTCGGGAGCGGCGACGGTGGCGGGGCTTCCACCGAGGACCGCACCGCGGTTCCCGTCGGTCACGACGACGCTGCGACGGCCGCCGTCCTTCGGCCAGAACGCCTGCGCGCGGAGCTCGGTGCGGGCGAGGTCCGTGACGGTCGTGTACTTCGCCGCCCCGGAGGAGTCCGTCCAGGAGACGAGGTAGCGGTTCTGGTCCGTGTCGAAGACGGCCTTCGGCGCGACGACGCCGCCGGTGGTGCCGAGGTCGATGAGGCCGAGCTCGGTGAAGTCGGACGCGGTGGCGTCCGTGGCCTTGAAGATCAGAGCGCTCGAGGCCCCGGTGCCGTCGGACGCGCCCGACTGCAGGACGCGCGTGGCGATCACGCCGACGGTGCCGTCGGCGAAGGTGAACAGCGAGGGGTTCGCGAGGCCGCGGTTGTCGGCCTTGTCGGTTCCGAGGAAGACCCCGTCGGCGAAGAGGACTCCCGAGTTGCCCGAGAGCGGTGCTGCGTCGGCGACGGACGAGCCGAGTGCCAGGTGGAGGCCGCGGGCGATCGTGTCCTGGTTCGCCTTGTCCTCGCCGGTCGGCGTCCGGGTGTACGACACCACGGTCTTCGCCGTGGAGGCGCTGAGGACGGTGGTGCGGAAGGTCTTCGTCAGCGTGGTGGCGCCGACCTTCACGGAGGCGGTGAGCGCGAGTGCCCGGTCGGTCGCCGAGTCGTTCACGAGGCGGCTGCCGGACAGGCCGGCACCGTCCGCGCTCCACGACACGGTGTAGCCGGCGACCGTGGGAAGAGCGGTTCCGGAGGCGACGGTCGGCGGGACGACGAGGGCGGTGCGCAGGCGCGCCGTGGCGTCGGCCTCGGTGTCGGCGGCGACGGTGACGGTTCGCGCGGTGCCGGTGGCGGCGGATCCGGCGAACGTCGCGGTCGGGGTCAGGGTCACGGTGGCGTTCGCCGAGCCGGGTGCCGGGCGGCGCACGGAGCCGTCGGTGCCGATCACCGCGGGGTCGCTGCTCGCCCAGGTGAGGACGGAGCCGCCCGCGCCGCGGGTCGGGAGGGAGAGGTCGCTGGTGACGGGTCCGGTCACGGCGATGGTCGCCGCGGCGGCGTCCGATGCAGCGATCGCGGCAGCGGCCGGAGCCGCGTCCTCGCGCACCTGGTCCTGGGTCAGTGCGGAGGAGTAGACGTGCACGTCGTCCATCGCCCCGGCGAAGAGAGGGTCGGGGCCGTAGAACGACTTGCCGAGGAGGCCGGAGAAGGCGGAGGTGCCGACAGTCGCCGCTCCGGTCGCGGAGGTCGGGGTGGTCTGGGCGAGCCGGCCGTCGACGTAGGTCGAGACGCTGACGCCGCTGCGCAGGACCACGGCGACGTGGCTCCAGCGGCCGGTGGCGGCGGGACCGGAGTCGGCCGCGCGCTGCTCCGAGCCGTTCTTCACGGCACCGATCAGGCTGCTTCCGCACTGGGGCGTGGTGAAGAGGTACCGCTCGGTCGACTGCCCGAGCGCGTACGCCCAGCTGCAGTTCTGGTTCCCCTCCCAGCGCAGCCAGGCCGACATGGTCACGTCGGTGGTGGCCGCCGTGGTCAGTCCCGGCGCGATCTCGGCGTAGGCGGCGGAGCTGCCTGCGGCGCCGCCGGGGAGGCGGAGTGCGCGGTCGGTGCCGCCGCGCGGACCGGCGACGGTCGTCGCTCCGGTCCCGCGCACGGTGGCGGAGCGGCCGGCAGCGGAGTCGGTCAGGGTCGTGCCCGCGCCCACGGCGGAGCCGACGGCGGCGGACGAGGAGAAGTCGTAGGAGAGGACCGGGCTGGGCACCGCGGCCTGTGCGGGTGCCGCGCCGAGCGCAGCCCCTCCCGCTGTCAGGCTCGCGGCGACCAGGAGGGCCGTCGTGCGTCGGAACCGCATTGTTCGTCTACTTCCGTGGGAGAGGTGGATGCGGGGAGCACGGACCCAGGGTCCATGCTCCCCTGCTCCGGTGGCCGGAGGCCCCGGAACGGAGGAGGTCAGGGGAGGGGCGGCTGGACGCCGCCCCTCCCCTGTCACCGGCCTAGCGGCAGGTGAGCGCCGAGTACGGCGCGGTGGCCGTCCTGGTGCCGTTCGCGTCCTTCGAGGCGACGCTCACCTCGCCCGCGGTGACCGAGGTCGCCCGGGTGGTGAAGGCGGCGGACACGGACTTGCCGGGAGCGACCCCGGCGAAGGTCCTGCTCCCCCACTGCGAGCCGACGGTCATCTCGACCGTGGAGCCGCTCGTGTTGGTGCCGGTCGCGGTGACCGTCACCTTGCCGGCGACGCAGCGGCTCGCGGCCGAGGCCGTCAGCGACGGTCCGGGAGGAGCCGTGGCGGTGATGGTGGCGATGGCCGGCGTCGCTGCCGAGTTGGCGAGCTGTCCGCGCACCTGCACGGTGTCGCCCGCCTTCTTCAGCGAGCTGAGATCGGCGGTCGCCCACGTCACGGCGACCGTCTCACGGTGGCCGTCCTTGAACGTCGAGCCCACCGTGGCGGGCAGGTCGACGGTGGTCGATCCGGCCTGAACGGTCCGCGCCACGGCGTCGATCGAGGTCACCAGGAGCGACGGGTTCCACTTCGCGGCGAGCCCGTCGCGCTCCTTCGCAGTGATGGAGACGACGGATCCGTGGCGGGGCGACGTCGGCAGCGAGAAGCTGCTGGGGATCGTCCACTGGATGTCGCCCTCGAGCGAGTTCGTGCCGAGCGGGATGTAGCCGCGTCCGCCGTAGTTGTCGGTCCAGAGGAAGTACTTGTACCCCGCCCGGTCGCCCTCGTTGGTCTTGAAGATCTCGGGACCCTCGACCTCCGGCGTTCCGGCGGTGCGGCCGATGCAGGTGTCGATGAGGCTCCACGCACCGGAGGCGGTGGTGGCGCGGAGGTTCGTCGACTTCTGTCCGATGATGTCGGGCGAGGGGCAGCCGCTGGTCTGGGTCGCCTTCGTGAAGCGGTAGTAGGTGTCGCCGTCCTTGAGCATCGTGGCGTCGATCAGTCCGTTGCTCTTGTTGAGCGAGGGGACGTCAGCGGCCTTGAACCAGACCTCGGGGGTGGTGAAGTCGCGGAAGTCGCGGGTGGTGGACGTGAGGATCTGCGGTCCGTTGCCGTCCTCGACGTTGCGCGTGCTGTCGGTGAAGAGGGCCGAGGTCCAGTAGACGACGTAGGCGTCGATGGTGGGGTCGTAGGTGGCCTCCGGTGCCCAGGTCATGCCCGCGTTGGGCAGGTTGACCTCGACGTGGCGCTGCTGGCCCCAGTTGACGAGGTCCGTGGACTCCCAGATCTCGAGGTAGCGGCTGCCGCGGTTGGTCGATCCGCCGAAGCCGGTGGTGCCGACGGAGAGGTCGGTGGCCATCAGGAAGAAGCGGTCGCCCTCCTTCGAGCGGAAGACGAACGGGTCGCGCAGCCCCTTCGTGCCCATGGTGGAGGTGAGGATCGGCTGGGCGTCGTTCAGGGTCTTCCACGTGAGCGAGTCGTTGCCGTCGGAGGTCGCGAAGCGGATCTTCTCGCCTTCGATGCTGTCGCCGGTGAAGTACGCGAACAGGTACGCGTCGAGGTCGCTCGCGGCCACGGGAGCCGCGGCCGGAACGGTGCGCGTGAGCGTCCGCACGAGGGGCGTGGTGCCGGGCACCGTGACCGTCGCGGTGAGGGTGACGGTGGTGTCGGCGGACGGGCGCGTGAGCGAGCCCTTCGCGACGACGTTCGGCGCGGTGCCCTTGTCGGCGGAGGTGATGACGGCCTCGTTCGACGAGGTCCAGCTGACCACGGCGCTGGAGCTGTTCGCGCGCGCGGCGGTGGCGGCGACGTCGGCTCCGGTCGAGGGCAGGTTCAGGCTGCCGCGCACCGGTCCGGCGAGAGCGGGATCGTTGCTGATGCCGTCGGCGACGGCCCGGGCGAGCTCGGCCTCGGCGCTGTCACCGGCGGCGTACGCCGGGACGAACACGGTGGTGGCACGGCCGACGACGGTGATGCCGCCGTGGACGGCGGTCGGGGTCAGCGTGACGGTGGCGTCCGGGCTGCCCGCGGCGGGCCGGGTGACGACGCCGCTGGTGCTGACGACGCCGGGGGCGCTCGACGTCCAGGTGATAGTGGAGCCGTTGGCGCCGGTCGTGGGGAGGGCGAGGTTCGAGGTCACGTTCGAGGTGTCGCCGAGCGAGACGGCGGCGTCCTGGTTCGCGAGAACCGAGTGCACGGATGCGGCGCTCTGCTGCACCTGGCCGGCGGTGAGCGCGGAGGTCCAGACCTGCATGTCGTCGATGGCACCGGCCCAGTAGGCGTCCGCGCCGTAGAACGATTTGCCGAGGAAGCCGGAGAACGTGGACGTGCCGATCGCGGACGCGGCGGTGAAGGTCGTGCTGCCCTGGCCGACGAGAGCTCCGTCGAAGTAGGTCGAGACCGACTGGCCGCCCTTGACGACGACCGCCATGTGCACCCAGCGGTTCGCGGCGACCGGAGTGTTGCCTGCGGCCCGCACCTCGGAGCCGCTCTTGATCGCGCCGAAGCCGGCCGGTCCGCACTTCGTGGTGGAGAGGACGTGGGAGTCGACGCTGGAGCCGAGCGTGAAGGGCCAGGTGCAGTCCGGAGCACCGCTCCAGCGCAGCCAGGCGGACATCGTGACGTCCTGCGTGCCGGCGGGGATCAGGCCCGGGGCGATCCGGACGTGCGGCGCGGCCGACGTGCTCGATCCGCCCGGGAGCGAGAGAGCGCGGTCGGTGGAGGCGCCGGAGGGACCCGCGACGCTGGTCGCGCCGGAGTTGATCAGGGTGCCGGGGTGGTTGCCCGGAGCGGAGTCTGCGACGACGGCTCCATTGGCGAGCGTCGCGCCGATGCCGTCGAACGAGTACTGCAGCGCGGGAGCGGGGACGGTCTCTGCGGCGCCGGCGGCGCCGATCGGTCCGAGTACGCCGCCGAGGCAGGCGATGGCGAGCGTCAGCGCGGCGCCCGCTCGGGGGAGGCGTGAGCGCCGGGTGCGCTCCTGCCGGGGGGTTCGTGACATGGGGGGTCCTTCAGGTGAGGGGTCGGAGGGGGAGGACGGAGCCCGCGCGATCGGCCGGCGGAGTGGTGAGTCCGGCGTCCGTCTGGCGGGGAGGGAATCGCCGGAAGGCGGCCCGGGACGCGGGCCTGGCGACCCGTGATCGGGAGGCGGAGGTCGACGTGGGTGCGAGGACGAGACGTCGCGCGCTGCGGGCGCCGACCGCGGTCACCGCGTGGAAGCTGTCGGCCGGGCCGACAGTCATCGGGGCCGGGCGTGGGCCTGCGGCGGGAGGGTGCGGCGGGAGGGTGGTGCTGTCGTCATCATCGACGTTCCTCTCAGGTTCGCCTTCGAACCGGTCGGAGTGGGACGCGAGGCGCGAGGACGCGCTTGCCCACTTCAGGTGACACCGTACCGACTTTTGTTAACGGTAACAATGGCGGATTCCCGGGCGATGCCGCAGCGACGGCGGGTGTGAGCGCTCTCTCCCTGCGAGCTCGGGGATCCGCGTGGACGGATCACCCTCGCCCGGCGGGGCTCGGACCGGATCCGCTCGAGACCGGCACTTGACACCGGCTCCGCGACCGGTCGATGGTTGTCCACGTCAACATGCAGGTCGTGATCAGCTTCCCATCCCACTCGGAGCGTCGGCGCTGACGCGTCCCGCGGCGGGACGACCGGATCACCATCCCGGTCGCTCCGGCGCATCCTCTGCCGTGCTCCGATCCCTTCGGACACGGCTCCTTCCTGCGACCCTCATCCGCGTCCCTTCGGGGACGCCGGATGTCTGTGAAAGGCACCCATGTCCCGGACAACGAAGTCCCACCCCTCCAAGCGCCTGATCGGCGCCCTGATCGCGGCCGTCGTCGGCATCACGACCTTCGGCATCAGCTCGCCCGCCTCTGCAGCCACCGCCCCGGTCGGCCTCGGATCGGCGCAGGAGATCCGCAACCAGCACAGCAGCATGTGTCTCGACGACTTCGACTTCGGCACTCAGCCCGGAGCCGAGGTGCGGCAGTGGAGCTGCACCGAGGGGAGCAACCAGCGCTGGCAGGTCACCGACCTCGGCACCGGCTACGCCGAGATCAAGAACACCTTCAGCAACCTCTGCCTCGACAACTTCGACTTCGGCACCACTCCGGGCTCGGAGGTGCGGCAGTGGAGCTGCAACGGAAGCACCGCCCAGCAGTGGCGGATCACCTCCGTCGGCGGAGGCTACGCCGAGATCGCCAATCGGCACAGCGACCTCTGCCTCGACAACAAGGACTTCCGCCAGATCGACGGCTCCCCCATTCAGCAGTGGACCTGCACCGGCTCCAAGGCCCAGCGCTGGGCACTGACCGATCCGACCGTGCAGAAGATCACCTGGACGCTGAACCGCGTCGCGAGCCCGACCGCGGACGAGGCCGACGCCTACGCCCGCATCACCGACGCGATGGACCGCGCCGTGGCGCGCTACAACCGCCTCAGCAACATCTCCCGCTCCCTGACCGTCTCGTACAGCCCCGGAACCCCGACGGCCGATGCGAACATCTACGGCCAGATCCGCTTCGGCAAGGAGCGCGTCTACATGGTGGAGGGCACCGCCATGCACGAGATCTCGCACACCGTGGGCTTGGGCACGTCGACCACCTTCAACACGAACTGCGAGAACAGCAGCTGGGACTCGGCCCTGGCACTGCTGCGCACCTGGGACGGACCGGACGCGACAATCCAGTGCACCCCGGGTCACATCTTGAACTACGGCCTCAACTACAACAGCGAGTTCAGCCAGCTGAACCTCGAGCGCCACGTGAAGCTGGTGCAGTCCATGCTCAGTGACGGCATGTAGCCGTCACTCGAGGCACGCCCGAACGAGCATCCTCGCCGCCCCTCGCGGGCGGCCGGCGCCGGCGGGGCGGGGAACCAGAGCCCTCCCCCCGCCGGCGCCGCATGCCCCGATGTCTCCCTCCGGAGGCGCGGGGCAGCGGAGCGCTCGGGAGTCGAGGAGGGCCCCTCGACCGGGTGGTCGCAGCCGACGTGCCGGACGCCGCACCCTGGGGAGGGGGCGTCCGGCACGTCTTCCTCGTGTCGGCGCCGTCCGGTCCGCCGGACCCCCCGGAGGCGCATGACGGGCGGCGTCTGCGGGCGCTAGCGGTTCTGCTCGACGGTGCTCGGCGCGGTCCGGTGCGTCTCCGGCGCCTCCGTGCCGACGGGCTCCGCCTCCCCGCTCGCCGCGGCCTCCCGCAGGTAGTGCGCCGACATGACGCGGTAGGAGCGGGTGAGCATCGCCGCGCCGGCCGCGATGATCATGACGACTCCGCCGACCAGGAACACCAGCGCGATCCCCCGGCCGATGCCGTCGCCGAGCAGCCCGCCGAACGCCGAGCGCCCGGCCGGCGACTCCATGTACGGGATGAGCGCGAACTCGGCGATCGGGGCGATGAGGAACGACGTGATCGGAGCGGCGGCCGACTCGAACGCCGCCGCGAAGCCGAAGACGCGCCCCTGGGTCTCGAAGGGGACGACCTTCTGGATCACCGTCTGCTCGGCGGCCTCGACCGCCGGGATCAGGGTCATGTAGATCCAGATGCCGCCGGCGTAGAGCCACCACCAGTCGCGGAGGGTGAAGACCGCGCCGATCAGGCCCATCGCCATCACGAGCAGCAGCATCGTCCGGATCGGGTTCCTCCCGAGACCGAACCTCGCGACGAGCAGACCGCCGATGACGAAACCGGTCGCCGTCACTCCGAGCACCACGCCCCACAGCTCGACCGGGAACAGCTCGAGGCCGTACGGGTCCATCAGCGCCATGTAGACGCCGCCGATCAGGTTGTTGAACGTCGAGAAGACGATGAGCGCGAACAGCCCGGTCGCCGCCCGCACCGCGGTGATGCTGCCGCGGAGATCGATCAGCGGCGCCCTCTCCCCCGTCGGCGCGGGCCGGTCCTCCGGGATGCGCAGGAAGAGGAGGTGCAGGAGCGCGGCGGCGGAGAGGCCGATCGCGATCACCAGCGTCCACCCCATGCCGAGCAGGCCGATGGCGAGCCCGCTGAAGACGCTCGTCACTACGAAGGCGAGGCCCTGGACCGTGCCGACGAGGCCGTTCGCGCGGGCGTGCCCCTCCACCGGGACCAGCAGGGTCACCGTCGTGGACAGGGCGATGTTGCGCATGTTCTCGATGACGGCGCCGAAGAGGATCGTGCCCGAGAACACCCAGAACCAGGGGGCGCGGAAGTCCAGGAGCGCCGCCTCGGGCAGCGCGAGGAAGAGACCGCCCGCGACGCCGAAGGACACCAGCGTGACCGCGCCGGCGAACACCATGACGCGGAACTTGCGGTGCCGGTCCACGATCGTGCCGAAGGCCATCGCGAAGACCGCGACGAGCAGCATGTAGGCGCCGCCGATGATCCCGGTCGCCAGGACGGAGCGCGTCTCGAGGTACACCCAGAACGTGAGTGCGAACCAGAGGAAGCTCGTCGTCACGTTCGCGACGGCGGTGTTGAGGAGGATCTGGTGGAAGTCGCGGAGCTTCGTCGAGGTGTCGGCGTCGGCTCCGGGCACGGGGGCGGTCGAGGACACGGCTTCCCTCCGCTCGCGACGGCGCCGTCGGTCCCGCGGCGGGAGTCGAGGGTCGTCGCAGCCACTGTAGGACCGCGCCGTCGGCGAGTCGAGAGGGGCCGGGCGTCCGGCGGGGATGCGCTGCCGCCTCCCGCGCGGACGCGGGCGCCGCCGCCCTCGCGACCCGGATCAGCGGGCCTCGGGGGCGGCGGCGCCGACGGGTCAGACGATGGCGGCGCGGAGGGCCGCGGCGGCCTCGCCGACGTCCGGGGCGCCGTAGATGGCCCCGCCCGCGACGGCCACGAGGGCGCCGGCGCGCTGCACCGACTCGATGGTGGCGGTGCTCACGCCGCCCGCGACCGAGAACGGCACGCCGGAGGACTCGCCGTCGCGCAGCAGGGTCTCGAAGGTGAAGCCCTCCTCCGCCTGCTCGTCCAGACCGGCGTGCATCTCGACGAACTCGGCGCCGAGGGCGACGACCTCGCGGGCGCGGGCGGCCTTGTCGGGCACGCCGATGAGGTCGACGACGACGCCCTTGCCGTGCTTCCTCCCGGCGGCGATCGCGCCGGCGATGGTGCTGTCGCCGGCGACGCCGAGGACCGTCACGAGGTCGGCGCCGGCCGCGAAGGCCATGTCGGCCTCGAGCTCGCCCGCGTCCATCGTCTTGAGGTCGGCGAAGACCGTCTTGTCGGGGTGCGCCTCCTTGATGGCGGTGATGGCGGAGAGGCCGGCGCTCTTGATGAGCGGGGTGCCCAGCTCGAGGATGTCGACGTGCGGGGCGGCGGCAGCGGCGAGCTCGAGGGCGGCGTCGGTGCTGAGGGTGTCCATGGCGAACTGGAGCTTCACGGGGTTCTTCTTCCTGTCGAGGTGGGGAGTCGGGTCATTCGAGGTTCGCGTGGCGCGGCCAGAGCTCGTCGGCGCTGTCGCCGCGGCGCTGCCAGAGCGCGTGGAACAGGGCGTCGCCGGTGAGCACGACGACCTGCTCGAAGAGCCCGCCGGAGTACTGCGCCGAGGCGGCCCCGGAGCGGTCGAGCTTGTCGGCGGCGGGCACGACCACCACGGCGGAGGCGAGCCCGGCCAGCGGGGAGTCGGCGGCGGTCGTGATCGCCGCGACCCGCGCTCCGGCGTCGACGGCGGCCTGCGCGGCGCGGACGATGCCCCCGGTGGTGCCGGAGCCGCTCGCGGTGAGCAGCACGTCGCCGCTGCGGATCGCCGGGGTCGTCACGTCGCCGACCACGTGCACGACGAGTCCGAGGTGCATGAGGCGCATGGCGGTCATCCGCAGGGCGAGGCCGGAGCGGCCGGCACCGTGGATGAAGACGCGATCGGCGCCGGCGAGCAGCTCGAGGACGGGCTCGAGGCGGTCGGTCGTCAGCGAGGCGGTCGCGGCGGACACCTCGGCGGCGATCACGGCGAGCGCCTCTGCGGGGTCGGTGGTGCGGTCGTCAGCGGGCATGGATCCACAGTGCGCCCGGCGACCGGATCCGCGCGCCACCTGATCGAGGAGGTCCGCCTACCCGATCGGGTGGGCGATGCCGCTCGCGGGTAGGACGGGTAGGTTCGGAGGATGGATCCCGCCGAGTCCCCCGCCTCCCGCACCCTGCTGCAGCAGCACGCCCGCACGGTGGCCGAGCAGGCCGACCGGCACGCGGTGGCGCTGGAGTCGGTGCTCGCCGCCCTGCGCGCCGAGCGCCTCGACGACCGTGCGGCCCGCACCGTCGCGATCGACATCGCCGCGAACGCCCTGGTCGAGCTGCGCACCGCCTCGGACGAGCAGCGCAGCGCGATGCTGGAGCCCGTCGTGGGCGCGTTCGCGCGGCTCCGGAGCGACCTGCGTCCGCTCGTGCGCTTCGGCGACCTCGACGTGCAGTTCGTCGAGCCGCCCGCCACCGGGCGCGCCCTCCCCGGCGAAGTGGCGCACGGGGCCCGCGCGATCGTGCGGAGCGCCGTGCTGGCGTTCGTGGAGTCGGAGCAGACGCGCCGGGTGCGGATCCAGTGGGACTGCGACGGGCTCAACCTGCTCATCGAGATCCGCGACGACGGCCGGGGCGAGCTGACGACCCGCGACGACGCCCTGCGCCCGATCGCCGAGCGCGTGCGCGGGCTCGACGGGGAGCTCTCGGTCGCGTCGACCGCGGGCTGGGGGTCGACCCTGTCGATCCGCCTCCCCCTCGATCCGCCGGCGCAGCCCGACGGGCTCGACCTCGCCGAGCTCAGCGCCCGCGAGCGGGAGGTGCTGAACCTGATCACGCTCGGCGCCTCGAACCAGCGGATCGCGGACGACCTCGGCATCAGCGGCAACACCGTGAAGTTCCACGTGTCGAACCTGCTGCGCAAGGCCGGGGCCCGCACCCGGGCGGAGCTGGCGGCGCTGGCGCGCTGATCGATCCGGGTGCCCCGTCCTGGCAGAGCCGCCCTCGCAGTGCCGCCCCCGGACGCACGGACGGGCCGCGGCGGCCGCCGAGGGTCTCCCCCTCCTGCGGCGCCGCGGCCCGTCCGGCCGATCAGCGCGCCCCGATCACTCGCTCCGGAGCAGCCCGAAGCGGAATCGGCCGGAGCCGTCGAGCGTGTCGTCGATGCCCGAGATCGTGGAGGAGGCGATGACGGTCTCCGTGCCCTCGAGGAGCGGCACGGTGATCGCCTTCTCCGCCGCGAGGCGCTGCGCCTCCTCGATCGCCGCGGTGCGCTCGTCGCCGGGCGCCAGGCTCCGCTCGCGCAGCACGACCTCGTTGTAGGCGTCGTCCTTCACGGCGGCGCCGAGGATGGAGGGGGCCTCGTCGGTGCCGTAGAGCAGGTTCAGGTAGTTGTCCGAGTCCGGGTAGTCCGCGAACCAGCCCTGCTGGTAGAGCGGGTAGGACGTCGACTTCTCCTTCACGTACTGCGTCCACTCCGTCGACTGCAGGTCGACCGTGAACAGCCCGCTGCGCTCGAGCTGGTTCTTGATGAGCGCGTACTCGTCCGAGGTGCTGGAGCCGTAGTGGTCGGTGTTGTACTGCAGCTTGAGATCGACGGGACAGGTGATCCCGGCGGCCTGGAGCGCGGCGGCGGCCTCGTCCGCGCTGGGACCGCCGCTCCCGTCGCCGAAGGCCTGCTCGTACGCCGGCGTCGATCCGGTCAGGGCGCTGGGGACGATCGAGTAGACCGGCGCGTAGGTGCCCTTGTAGACCTGGTCCGACAGCTCGTCGCGGTCGATCAGGTCGGCGACGGCGGTGCGGACGGCGAGCGCCTTGTCGGCGTCGGCCTCGGGGGTCGCGGAGCCGTAGGGCATGGTCTCGGGGTTGAAGACGAGGAAGCGCATCTCGGCGCCGGGACCGGAGTGCACCGTCAGGCCCTCCTCGCCGCGGAGGTCCTCGGTGTCGGTCGCGTTCAGCGTGCGGTAGGCGACCGCGATCTCGCCGCGCTGGATGTCGAGCTTGAGGTTGCTCTCGTCCGCGTAGTAGCGGATGATCATGGACTCGTTGGCGGCGGCGCCGAGGAGGCCGTCATAGGAGTCGCTGCGGGTGAGCTGCACGAGCGAGTTCAGCGTGTAGCTCGTGATGGAGTACTGCCCGCTGAAGGCGTCGCCGGCGACGATGTCGTCGTCGGTGGTGAGGGAGTCGGCCGAGAAGACGTCCTCGTCGACGATCGCGGCGGCGGGGCTGGTGAGGATCTGGGGCCAGAGGGCGTTGTCCGGGGTGGCCAGCGTGAAGACGACGGTGGAGTCGTCCTCCGCCTCGACCGAGACCATGTCGGAGAGCAGCGACGAGGGGCCGTTCGGAGCGGTGATCGCCACCTGGCTCTCGAAGGTGAAGACCACGTCCGAGGCGGTGAGCGGATTGCCGTTGGCGAAGGCGGCGTCCTCGCGCAGGGCGACGCGGTAGTGGGTGGGGTCGGTGAACTCGGCCGAGGCCGCGAGGTCCGGCACGGGATCCGTCGATCCGGGGGCGGAGGTCAGCAGCCAGGAGAAGACCTGGTTCTGCAGCGTTGCCGAGCCGAGATCCCAGGAGCCGGCGGGATCCAGGGCGGTGACCTTGTCCGTGGTCCCCAGGAGGATCCCGGGGGCGCCTGGGCGCCGGTGGTGCCCGGCGAGCAGGCGGTGAGGGCGACCGGCGTCGTGCCGTCGCGGTTCCGGCTACTCGAGCAGCTTGCCCGCGGTGGCGACCTCGCCGCTGATCAGCGCCTGGATCTCCTCCGGCACCGCGGGGATCTCCTCGCGGGTGATCCCCGTGGAGGGCGACCATACGAGGTTCACCTGGAGGGCCGGGTCGATGTCCGGGTAGTCGCTGCGGTTGTGGCAGCCGCGGCTCTCCCGGCGCTCGAGGGCGGCCTCGAGGGTGGCCCGCGCGGCCATCGCGGCCGACTTGAGGTCGAAGGCGTGGGCGAGGTCCTGGAAGCCGGCGATGTCCGGGTGCACGCCGATGTCGGCGATGCGCGCCTCGATCGCGTCCAGCTCGGCGAGCCCGGCGAGCAGGCCCTCCTCGTCGCGGACGACTCCGGCGTGCTCGGTCATCGTGTTGCGGATCGCGCGCTGCAGGGCGCGGACGTTCTCGGTGCCGTCGGCCGCGAGCAGGCCGGCGATCTCGTCGCGGGCGACCTGGACGGACGCGGCCGAGCGCGTCTGGGCGGTCAGTGAGGCGGAGTACTCCGCCGCCGCCTGACCGACGATGCGGCCGAACACCAGCAGCTCGATCAGCGAGTTGCCGCCGAGGCGGTTGGCGCCGTGCAGTCCACTGGAGGCCTCTCCGATCGCGTAGAGCCCGGGGACGTCGGTGCTGTGGTCGTCCGAGCGCACCCAGACCCCGCCCATCGAGTAGTGCGCCGTGGGCGCGATCTCGATCGGGTCCTTCGTGATGTCGAGCATCTGCAGCTCGAGCATCGTCTGGTACACCCGCGGCAGCCGGGTCATGATCGTCTCGCGCGGCAGGTGCGAGACGTCGAGCCAGACCCCGCCGTTCGGCGTGCCGCGACCCTCCTTGATCTCGGTGTAGCAGGCGAGGGCGACGCGGTCGCGGGTCGAGAGCTCGAGGCGCTCGGCGTCGTACTTGCCCATGAAGCGCTCGCCGAGGCCGTTGCGGAGGATGCCGCCCTCGCCGCGCGCGGCCTCGGAGATCAGCGTGCCCGCCGCGTTCTCGGGCTCGATGATGCCCGACGGGTGGAACTGGACGAGCTCGGGGTCGCGCAGGCGGCCGCCGGCCTCGACGGCCAGGCGGAACGAGTCGCCCGTGTTCTCGTCGCGGCGGGAGGAGGTGCGGCGCCAGATGCGGTTGTGCCCGCCCGCGGCGAGGATCACCGCATCCGCGTGGATCAGGTAGCGGGTGCCGTCGACGAGGTCGAAGCCGTAGGCGCCGAACACTGCTCCGTCCTCGTTGACGAGGATGCGCGTGACGTACACGGTGTCCAGGATCGGGATCTCGAGCTGGGCGGCCCGGTTGACGAGCGTGCGCTGGATCTCGAGGCCGGTGTAGTCGCCCGCGAAGGCGGTCCGGCGGTAGGTGTGCGCGCCGAAGAAGCGCTGCGAGATGCGGCCGTCGTCCTCGCGGGCGAACGGCATGCCGTAGCGCTCGAGGTCCTGGATGCCGCGGGCGGCGTTGGAGGTGACGATCTCGACCGTGTGCGGGTTGGCGAGCTGGTAGGACTCGGTGATGGTGTCGGCCGCGTGCTGCTGCCAGCTGTCGTCGGGGTCCATCGTGGCGAGGGCGGCGTTGATGCCGCCGGCGGCGAGGGAGGTGTGCGCGTCCGACTTCGAGCGCTTGCCGAGCGCGAGGACGTCCACGCCCGCCTCGGCGAGCTCGATCGCGGCGCGCAGGCCCGATCCGCCGGTGCCGATGACGAGGACGGAGGTGGAGATCCGACGCTCCGGTGCGGTGGTCTCTGAAGTGGTCATGCCTCCACGCTAGGCACGGCGCTTCGATTACTCCAATGCATAATGCTGGGCACAGCCATGCGCATAGGGTATGCATGTGGATCTCGAGCAGCTCACCGGATTCGTCGAGGTCGCCCGCCTCGGCAGCTTCACCCGCGCCGCCGAGGAGCTGCATCTCGCGCAGCCCTCGCTGAGCCGCCGGATCGCCGCGCTGGAGCAGGACCTCGGCTCCGAGCTCTTCCACCGGGCGCGTTCCGGCAGCACCCTCACACCGGCCGGGGAGCTGCTGCTGCCGCTCGCCCGGCGCATGCTCGCCGACGCCGGATCGGTGCGCCGCGAGCTGGCCGAGCTGGCCGGACTCGAGCGCGGCCGGGTGCGGTTCGGCGCGACGCCGACGCTCTGCATCAGCCTCGTCGCGGAGGTGCTGCACGCGTTCCACTCCGCGCATCCCGCCGTGGAGCTGCACCTCGCCGAGGACGGGTCGCGGAGCCTCTTCGACCGGCTGGCCCGGGGCGAGCTCGACCTGGCGCTGGTGACGACCTCGACCGCGGCCGCTCCCGGCGCCTTCACGGTGACGCCGCTGCTCGTCGAGGAGCTCGTCGTGGTCTCCTCCGCCGCGGAGCCTCCCCTCGCCGCGACCGGCGCGCTCGACCTGGCGGCGGTCGCCCGCCTCCCGCAGATCGTCTTCAACTCCAGCTACGACCTGCGCCGCACGACCGACGCCGCGTTCGCCGCCGCGGGCCTGGAGCCGGACGTGGTGCTGGAGGGCGCCGAGATGGACGCGGTGCTGCGCTTCGCCGAGCGGGGCCTCGGGGTCGCGGTCGTCCCGGCGATGGTGCTGCAGGGGCGCCCGGGGCTGCGCTCGATCCGCCTCGAGGAGCCGACGCTCGAGAAGCCCACCCTGACCCGGACGATCAGCCTCGCGCGCCCGGCGGACCTCGCGCCGACCGCCGCGGCGCGGGTCATGCAGCGCACCATCGCGGCGACCGCCCGCGCCTTCGCCGCCCAGGCCGGCGGCACGATGCGCCTGGCCGACACCCGCTGACCGAGCTGGGGTCTCGAGGCGCCGCTGCTCGACCAGCAGTACGGCGAACATGCTGATCGAGCAGCCCCGGAGGCGTATCGAGATCTCCCCCGCACGCGCAGGAGCGCCCCCGGCCCCGCAGGGCCGGGGGCGCTCCCCGGTGGTTCAGCCGTGCGCTACGAGCACGGGCGCGCCGCGTACGGAGCGCTCACCTCCGTCTCGACGGGGGCGCCGTTCATCGTGGCCGTGGCCTCGACGGTCACCGCACCGGCGGGCAGGTTCGCCTGACGGGTGGTGAAGGCGTGCGACACGGTCTTGCCGGGCGCCACCGAGGTGAACGACTTCGTGCCGGACGTCGACGTGAAGGTCACGCCGACGGGGACGTCGGAGCCGTTGCTCGCCTGGACGGTGACGATCGCCTTGCCCGCGATGCAGCGGGTCGCAGCGCTCGCCGTGATGTCGAGCGCCGGAGCAGCCTCGCCCTCGGTGAAGGCGAAGGTGTCGAGCTCGAACAGGTCGCCGGAGGGTCCGGAGTAGCTGAAGAACACGTCGTGCACTCCCGTCGCTCCGGTCAGCGCGGCGCTGACGTCGGTCCACTCACCGGTCGTCCCGTTCACCGCGACGGTGCCCGCGACGGGCCCGGTCTCGGAGTCGAGGCGGACGGTGACGGTGCCGCCGGCCTGCAGCGCCTTGGCCTTCGCGGTGAACGTCGCGGCTCCGGTGTCCCCGAAGTCGACGGCGGACAGCGCGGTCCAGTCGCCGTTGTCGAGATCCTTCAGCACGAGGTTCTGCGTCGCGCCCGCGGCGGGGGTGCCGAGCGGCGCCGTCGCGATGCCCTTGCTCCAGCCGATGGTCTCGGCCGGGAAGGTGCGGTACGGATCGAAGTCCTTCACCTGGTCGACGCCCTTGTAGTCGCCGACCACCTGCCGCACCGTGCCGTCGGCGTTGAACTGCAGCTCCTGGATGTGCGGGCTGCGGTACCCCTGGGTGGTGTCGCCGTTGATCCGCTTGTTGAGCGTCGGCGCGTGGTAGGTGAAGTAGTACTTGCCGCCCAGCTCGAAGACCGACTGGTGGTTGTTGCCGCCGGTGCCGGCTCCGAAGAAGCGGCTCTGGTTCGGGAACATCACGCCGGCGTAGTTCTCCTTGGGCCAGGACATCGGGTCGTCCGAGATCATGTAGCCGATCTCGCCGCCGCCCGGGTAGCCGGGCTCGCGGGTCTGGTTGCCGCCGAAGTCGTTGCCGCCGAAGTGGGACGAGTACGAGAGGTAGTACTTGTCCTGGCGCTTGAACACCTGGGCCGCCTCGAACGCGACGGGCGCGTCCACGACGGCGGAAGTGCCCTGGGTCGAGATCATGTCGTCGCCGAGCTCGATCACGCGGATGTTCTTCGGGTTGTTGAAGCGCTCGGCCGCGGGGAGCGCGGTCGAGGCGGGTCCGCCTCCGAAGAACAGGTAGCCCTGGCCGTCGTCGTCGACGAGCGGTGCCGGGTCGAACTTCCACGCGACCGCCTCGGCGCCCGGGGTGGACGCGTTGATGAGCGTGGAGGTGCGCTGGCTGGTCCACGGACCCACCGGCGAGTCGCCGGTGATCACGTTGCTGGAGCCGCCGCCGTTGGCGTAGTAGAGGAAGTACTTGTCGACGCCGTTCACGGTCTTCTTCGCCATGCCGGGAGCCCACGAGTTGCCGGTGTAGGGCGCGACTCCGGTGGAGCCGGCGACCTGGATCTCGCCGTGGTCGGTCCAGTTGACGAGGTCGTCCGAGGAGATCACGGTGATCTGGTTGATCTTGCCGTAGTCGATGCCCGCCGAGACGCCCGTGGCGGGGTTCGGAGCGTAGCCCTGGGTGTCGTTCGTCATGTACATGTACACGCGGCCGTTCTCGACGAAGCCGAAGCCGTCGGCGCCGAACTTCCAGCCCATGAGCGGGTTGTGGTCGCCCGGGATCTTGCCCACGACCTCGATGGTGCGCGAGGCGGGCGCGGGCGGCGCCGCTCCGACCAGCGAGACGTCGTCGAGCTTGTAGTCCATGAGGTGCGTCTCGGGCGCGGCCGAGGGAGTCGCGGTCCACGGCGTCTCGAAGAAGAGGCGCGCGGTCGCGACGCTCTGCCCGGCGGGGATGGTGAACGATCCGTTGATCGTCGCCCACTGCCCCTTCGTGGCGGTGACGCTCGCGAGGTTCGTGTAGGTGCCTCCGCCGTAGTGCATGGTGGCGAAGAACTGCTTGGTCGCGGGGCTCGCGGCGTTCTCGTACTTGATCTGCGCCTTGACCTGGTAGGTCTGGCCGGCGACGACCTTGCCGCTGAGGTCCTGCATGGCGCCCGCGCCGGTGGTCGTGCGGCCGGTGACGAGCGCTGCGGCGGTGCCGGTGCGCGCATCCGTGGTCGTCGCGATGGTGCCGGCGTCGGCGGCGTTGCCGTTGTTGACGAACCAGCTGCTGATGCCGCTCTCGAAGCCGCCGTTGACGATGAGCTCCGCCTCAGCGGCGGACGAGGTCTGGGCGGCGAAGGGGGCCACCAGGAGCGCGGTCAGCGCGGCCGTGGCCAGCAGCCTCAGCCGCAACCGCCCCTTCGGAGCGGCTTCTCGTTGTGGTGATCTCACGGATCCTCCTTGATCGTGTCGTGCAGGAGATCGTCGGCGACGGGTGCCGCTGACGCGTTCGGGGGCGGGGGCGGCCGCGCGGGCCGCCCCCGGAGTGCTCAGCCGCAGGACGCGGCCGGGTGGGGCGCTCTCACCGTGGTCGTCACCGGCTCGCCGTCGAGGGTGGCGGTCGCGGTCACGACCACCTCGGCGGCGGGGACCGAGGCCGCCCGCGTGGTGAAGGCGTGGCTCGTCGTGGCGCCGGGTGCGAGCGCGGCGACCGTCTTCGTGCCGGAGGCGCTCTCCATCCGGAGGGCGACGGGCACGTCGTCGGCGTTGGTCGCCCGCACGGTCACGACGACCTTCCCCGCGATGCAGCGGGTCGCGGCGGCGGCGGTCACATCGAGCGACGCCTCCTTCAGCGTCCCGAGGCGGGCCAGCTGGTAGCTGAGCGCGCGCTCCGGGGCGTCGATCTGGTTCTGCGTTCCCGCGGTGCCGACCGCCTGCGCCTTCGCGAGGACCGACTGGAGGTCGGACCAGGCGTCGGCCGGGTAGTCGTCGGAGCGGAGCGTCGCCGCGTGAGCGACGGCCGCGTCGAGCTGCGAGCGGTCGAGCGCCTTCCCCTCCGAGGAGAGGGTGTCGCTCAGGAGGAACTCGTCGACGTCGACGTGGCCGCCGGCGGTCTTCGTCGCGTAGCTGAACAGCCCGAGGCGGTGGCCCATGAAGTGCGTGAGCTGACCGTCGAGGGTCTGCGGGCCGACGCGGCTGCCGAGCTTCGTCCAGCTCGTCCCGTCGAGGCTGTACGAGAAGGTCGTCCAGAGCTGTCCGGCCGGGGCCGAGAGCTCGAGGTCGGCCTTCAGGCGCACCTGCGAGGCGTCGCCGAGGGCGGCGGTGGTGCCGGGGAGGAAGGACTCCACGGCCGCCTGGTCGAACGTGGTCGCGAACGGCTGGCTGCGGTTCACGACGCCGACGGTGGTGACGCCGTCCACGCGCTTGACCGCGACGTAGGAGAAGCCGCGGTTGTAGGCCGCGAGGCCGGCGACGTCGCCGTCCTTCATCCCGGAGACGTCGAACGCCGCCTCCGCCGACTGCTTCGGAGCCACGATGCGCTGGGAGAGCGTGTTGCGCGCCTCCTCCAGGTACGTCATCTCGGGCGAGCCCGAGAGGCGCGTGTGCGCGGCCGTTCCGCTGAGCACCTTCCCGTTGGTGAGGCGGAGCCAGCCCTCGCGCTCGGTCAGCGACCAGTAGCGGTTGTCGGGGGCGTGGTTCCACTGCCAGGGGAGGGCGAGGGTCGAGCCGTTCGGCTCGATCTCGGCGGCCGTCGGGCGCTCGAGGGTGGGAGCGGCGCCGACGAGCGAGACGTCGTCGAGCAGGTACTCGGTGCTCGAGGACGCCGGCTGCGGATTGCCCCACGGCGTCTCGACGGCGAACTTCACGCTGCCGACGTTCGCGGTCTCGGGCACCGTGTAGGTCCCCGTGATCGTCGTCCACTGCCCCTGCGTGACGGCGGCGGAGGCCATCGTCACGGGTCCCGCGCCGAAGTCGGCGCAGAGGTTGAAGCGGACCGACGCGGGGCCGGTCGTGTACTTCACCTTCGCGGACACGGTGTAGGTCACGCCGCGCTGCAGCTTGTTCGCGAGCATCTGGCTCGGGCCTGAGCCGTTGAGCGTGCGGGTGCCCACGCGGAGCGCGGCGGTGCCGGACGCCGGGTCGGTCGTGTCGGCCGACAGCGTCGCGCCGAACTGGCCTGCCCACGGCGCCGTCCCCGACTCCGCTCCCGGGTTCTGGAGCAGCTGCACGCCGAGCAGCGACGCGTCGTAGGAGGGCGCGGGCGGGATCGTCCACGACTCGTCCTGGTAGGCCTTCGCCGGGGCGTCGTTGTCGAAGTCGTCCGAGACGACGATGCTCTTCTGCCGCTCGAACAGCTCCTCCTCGGGGCTGAGGCGGATCGGCTTCGGGAAGCTCCCGCCCACCGGCACCGAGCCGTTCGTCCCGAACGTCGGCCAGCCGTCCTTCCACGTCGCCGGAATGAGCCCGGGGATGCGGCCGGTCGGGAAGCTGTCGCGGAAGAACATGCCGTGCCAGGCGGTCGAGCCGTCCTCCTTCGCGATCGGCACGAGGCTCCCCTGGGCGAAGCCGCTGGAGTTCAGCACGCCCCTGCCCTCGTAGGGGTTGCTGCCGTCGGCGGTCGCGTAGCGGCCCAGCAGCTCGGAGGAGCGGAACAGCGCCACCTGGCGGCCCTGGCCCGAGGGCCACGTGATGATGACGATGTAGTACTGCCCGTCGATGTACTGCACCTGCGCGCCCTCGAAGAGGCCGCCGAGGTAGCCGGCTCCCGGGTAGTCGGAGGTGCGGAGGATGTTCGGGTACTCCGCGACGACTGTCGTCAGGTCCTCGCTCAGCTTCACGGCGCTGGTGGATCCGGAGCCGTAGAAGATGTACGGCGTGCCGCCGTCCGCGTCGTCGAAGAAGAGCGACGGGTCGTGGAAGGCGCGGCCGAGGGCCGTGCGGGTCCAGGCCCCGTCCTCGATGTCGTCGGTCGAGTAGAGGTAGGAGCCGCCGAGGTTGTTGGTGTTGAAGACCGCGTAGTAGCGGCCGTCGTGGTACCGCAGCGACGAGGCCCACTGGCCGTTGCCGTAGGAGTTCTGCCCGTTGCGGAGCGAGAAGCGGTCGCCGATCTCGAGCCGGTCGAAGACGTAGTTGACGATCTCCCAGTTGACGAGGTCGTAGGACTTCATGATCGGGGCGCCCGGGCTCAGGTGCATCGTGGTGCTGATCATGTAGTAGATGTCGCGGCCCTCGTCGTTCTCGGACGCGGGCACGCGCTCGACGCTGACGTCGGGCACGTCGGCGTTCAGCAGCGGCACGGAGTAGGTGCCGTCGCCGCGGTCCGTCGACGTGTACGAGGCCTTCGGCGACCACGCGCCGGCCGCGGTCGCCGGAGCCGCGCCGGAGGTGAGCAGGCCCGCCGCGAGGAGGGCGCCGATCGCCGTGGAGGCGACTGCGCGCATCGGGGTCATTCGAACAGCGACAGCGTCAGGACGGAGGAGTAGTCGCCGGAGGCGACGTCGGCCTCGGTCTTCAGGGTGAGGCCCGCGGACACGGTCCAGGACCCGTCCGTCGCGGTCTCCTGCGAGTCGAGCGACAGCGCGAGCAGCTCCTGGTCGAACAGGCCCACGGCGTCGGCACCCTCGTCGAGGATCGTGTCGACCGGGTCGCCCTCGGACACGAGGCCCGACTCGCCGCCGTCCACGAGGACCGGCGTCCAGCCGAGGTGGTCGGAGGAGATGTCCTCCTGGTCCGCGTCGCCGGTGAAGGCGCTCGCCGAGCCGAGGACGTACCAGCCGGCTCCGGCCGGGATCTCGTCGACGGTCCGGGTGTCCGTCACGGTCACGTCGGGCAGCTGCCCCGTGAAGGCGCGCACGGTCGGGGTGGAGCCCTCCTCGGCGAGCGTGGCGGAGGTGCCGTCGATCGACATCGAGAGGGCGCCGGGCTGCTCCAGCTCCTCGATGCTGACGTTCACGTCGACGTCGTCGGAGCCGTACTCGGTGTCGGCGGCCGCGGCCGCGGCGGCGACGCCGGACAGGAGCAGGCAGCCGGCGAGAGCTGCGCCCGAGCGGACGAGCCAGAGGGGTCGGGGGGTGCGTCGCGTGGACATGGTGTTCCTCACTCGATCGGCATCGTCGCCGATCAGGTCGAGCGCCGGACGGCGCGGAGTGGTGGCGCGGCCCGAGGCCGCGAGAGGACGGAGCGCGGCGCAGCCCGAGGGGCGTTCGGCCGCGCCTGGAGCGCAGGACGCGCGGAGAGCGGCGGACGGCTCGTGCGCGGCGGCTTCCACAGCGTGGCCACGCGAGCTCCAGCTCTCGACCCCCTCAGCACTGAGGGGAGAAAGGCTGCCCGACACTCGTCTCTCTCGACTGCTGAGCTTTCCCTCAGCTAGTCTTGCGGGCAATGTTACCGGGAACATTCCCGATTGCAAGGACGTGTTCTCAACCGTCCGGAGCAGCGCAGCGAGGCGATCACCGCGTTCCGCCGCGGCCGGGCGGGGACGGCGGGAGGGGACGAGGATGTCCGCAGGGGCGGCGACGGCGGAGGCCGAGCAGGAGGTCGTGACGACGGAGTGCGCGGAGCGCTCGGGCGTCATCGGCGTGCTCCTGGGCGACTTCGAGCCGTTCGGCACGGAGGTGCTGCAGGGAGTGGCGACGGCGCTCCGGGGGACCCGGTTCGACCTCCTCGCCGGCAGCGGGGCGAGCCGCCGGGGCCGGGCGGGCTGGGAGCAGGAGTCCCTGCGGCGCCTCACCGAGGCGCACGTAGCGGGAGCGATCCTGGTGACTCCCTCCGGCGTGATCCCCTCGTCGGACCTGCCGCTCGTCGTCGTGGATCCGCTGACCGCGCAGACCGAGCTGCATTCGGTGGCGACCGACGACTTCGGCGGAGCGCAGCTGGCGACGAGCCACCTGATCGGGCTCGGCCATCGCCGCATCGGCTTCGTCGCGGGCCGCCCCGACCTGGAGTCGTCGCACCGGCGCGGCGCGGGCTACCAGCGGGCACTCGCGGACGCCGGCCTCCCCTACGACCCCGCGCTCGTGCGGGTCGGCTACTACCGGCACGACCCCTCCCTCGCCGCCGCCCACGAGCTGCTGCTGCTGCCCGACCGCCCGACGGCGGTCCTCGCCGCGAACGACGCCTCCGCCATCGCCGTGATCGAGGCGGCCCGGGCGCTGGGCCTCTCGGTGCCGGGGCAGCTGTCGGTCGTGGGCTACGACGACGTGCCCGACGCCTCCCGGGTGGTCCCCGCGCTCACGACGGTGAGGCAGCCGCTGCACCGCGTGGGGCGCGCGGCCGCCCGGGCGCTCCTGACGCTGATCGACGGCGGGAGCGTGGCCGAGCAGCACGTGCGGCTGCGCAACAAGCTCGTGCTCCGCGGGTCGACGGCGCCTCCCGCCGAGGGCCCGCCGTCCGGCTGACTCCTCCCCCTCCCCCAGCCGGCGGGAATACGCTCGGCGCATGAACCAGCAGCGCACTCCGGTCACGGTCACGGTCACGGGAGCGGGAGGCGCCATCGGCTACGCGCTCCTGTTCCGCATCGCCTCGGGTCAGCTCCTCGGGCCGGACGTCCCCGTCCGCCTGAACCTGCTCGAGATCCCCTCCGGCCTCCGCGCGGCCGCGGGCACGGCGCTCGAGCTGCAGGACGGCGCCTTCCCCCTCCTCCGCGGGATCGAGGCGACGGACGACCCGGCCGCCGCGTTCGACGGCGCGAGCGTCGCCCTCCTCGTGGGCGCCCGGCCGCGCAGCGCGGGCATGGAGCGCGCCGACCTGCTCGCCGCGAACGCGGGCATCTTCGGGCCCCAGGGCGCCGCGCTGAACGCGCACGCCGCCTCCGACATCCGCGTGCTGGTCGTCGGCAACCCGGCCAACACCAACGCCTGGATCGCGCGGCGCAGCGCCCCGGACATCCCCGCCGGCCGCTTCACCGCGATGACGCGCCTCGACCACAACCGGGCGGTCGCGCAGCTCGCCGCGAAGCTCGACGCCCCCGTCGACGCGATCGAGGGCGTCGCGATCTGGGGCAACCACTCCGCCTCGCAGTACCCCGACGCGACGCACGCCACCGTCGGCGGACGGCCGGTGCCCGAGCTGGTCGACGCCGAGTGGCTGCACACGGAGTTCGAGCCGCGGGTCGCCAAGCGCGGCGCCGAGATCATCGAGGTCCGCGGAGCCTCCTCGGCCGCGTCCGCCGCCTCCGCCGCGATCGACCACGTGCGCGACTGGGTCGACGGCACGTCGTGGACCTCGGCCGCTGTCGAGTCGGACGGCTCCTACGGGGTGGAGGAGGGGCTGATCTCCTCGTTCCCGGTCCGCTCCGTCGACGGCGAGTGGCGGATCGTCGAGGGGCTCGAGATCGACGCGCACTCCCGCGCGCGGATCGACGAGTCCGTGCTCGAGCTGCGCGCCGAGCGCGACCAGGCGCTGGCGTTCCTCGCGTCCTGACGCGCCCCTCCCCGTCCTGTCGCCACGGGATGCCACTCCGGTACGCCTCGCGCGACGTGTCGCGTACCGGAGCGGCATCTCGAGGAGGGGCTCAGCGGCGCTTCTCCGGAGTGGGGAGGGTGCCGGAGGCGCGGGCGGCCTCGTACCAGGCGTGCGCCTCCTCCTGGCGCTCCGCCTCGGCGCCGGTCGCGATCGCCGCGCGCACGTGCTCGGGCCCGTAGCCGAACGACGCGACCAGGTCGGCGGCGTGCGGGCGGATGCGGGCGAGCAGCCGGTCGATGTAGGACGTCACCGCGACCGCTCGCTGCGACGACAGGCGCCCGTGGATGAGGTACCAGTCGAGGTGCTTCTCGATCAGGCCCAGGCCGAACAGGTCGCGGAGCCAGGTGAGGACGGTGCGCGTGCCCGCGTCCTCGACGCCGGCGAGCGCCTCCGTGAACGCCTCCCACTGCAGCAGCTCGGCGTGGGCGCGCGCCGCCTCGATGAGCTCGCTCTGGTGCGCGTTGAACAGGCGGGCCGCCTCGTCGGAGGGCAGCTTCGACGCCGGGCGCAGCCGTGAGGCGATCCCCGCGACCATGCTCTCGACGCGGCCGGTGAGCAGCTCGCGCTGGTCCTCCCGCAGCTGGCCGACCGAGCGGGCCGTCGATCCGCGATCGGCGACGACCTGGGCCAGACGGCGCAGACCCGAGTTGTCGACGGTCGCCCCCGCGACCTGCGAGGCGGCGTACCGCGCGAGCTCCGCGGGCTGGGCGCCCTTGAAGCGGCGTCCGACGTCGGTCAGCAGGCGCTTGGCGACCAGCTGGAGGAGCACGGTGTTGTCGCCCTCGAAGGTCGCGTACACGTCGAGGTCGGCGCGCAGCTGCGTGAGCCGGTTCTCCGCGAGGAAGCCCGCGCCTCCGCAGGCCTCGCGCGCCTCCTGCAGCGTGTCGAGAGCGTGCCAGGTCGAGAGCGCCTTCAGCCCCGCGGCGAGGGTCTCGAGGTCCTGCCGCGACTGCTCGGTGTCGTTCGCGCCGGAGAAGACCTCGTCGAACGCCGTCAGCAGCTTCTCGTGCGCGAAGGCGGCGGCGTAGGTGGTGGCCAGGCGCGGCAGGAGGCGGCGCTGGTGCCGCTGGTAGTCGAGCAGCACCTCCTCCCGCTCGCCGCCGCCGGTGAACTGGCGGCGCTGGTCGCCGTAGGTGACGGCGACCGTCAGCGCGATCTTCGCCGCGGCGACCGAGGCTCCGTCGAGCGAGACGCGGCCCTGCACCAGGGTGCCGAGCATGGTGAAGAAGCGGCGGCCCGGGCTCGCGATCGGCGAGGAGTAGGTGCCGTCGGCGGCGACGTCGCCGTAGCGGTTCAGCAGGTTCTCGCGCGGGACGCGGACCCCGTCGAAGTGGAGGCGGCCGTTGTCGATCCCGTTCAGACCGCCCTTGAGGCCGTCGTCCTCCCCGCCGATGCCGGGCAGGAACGCGCCCTGCTCGTCGCGGATCGGGACGAAGAAGGCGTGGACGCCGTGGTTCACCCCTTGGGTGACCAGCTGCGCGAAGACGACCGCCGCGCGCCCGTCCACCGCCGCGTTGCCGAGGTAGTCCTTCCAGGCCGCGCGGAACGGCGTCCGCAGCACGAACACGCCGTCCTCGTAGGTGGCGGTCGTGGCGATCGACGCGACGTCGGAGCCGTGCCCGGTCTCGGTCATCGCGAAGGCGCCCGGGATCTCGAGGCTCATGATCCCCGGCAGCCACTTCTCGTGGTGCGGGCGCGTGCCCAGGTGCAGGACCGCGGCGCCGAAGAGCCCCCACTGCACGCCGGACTTGATCTGCAGCGAGGGGTCGGCGGTGACCAGCTCCTCGAAGCCGGCGATGTTGCCACCGTGGTCGGCCTCGCCGCCGAGGTCGACCGGGAACGCGCGGTGCACGCCGCCCTCGGCCGCGAGCACGCGCATCTGCTCCGAGACGCGGAGGCGGTGCTCCTTCATCGGGAGGCCGTCGGTGCGGTGCAGCTCGGGGCGGGCGGTCAGGGCGCGGCTGGCGAGGCGCTGCTCGCGCCAGGCGCCGAGCAGGGTCTCGCCGAGGGCGGCGACGTCGACGGCGGGGGCGCCGTCCTCGTCCAGGCGCGCGTCGACCTCGGAGCCGAGGGAGTCCACCGGCGGCGTGGGCGCGATGGAGCCCGAGCGGGAGCGCCGGGCCCGCGTGCGTCCGGTGGCCGCCCGGTCGGCGGCGTCGGCGGCGGAGCGGGGGTGGGGAGCGGTGCTGACCATGGTGTTCGTGTCCCTTCGACCGTCTGCGGTTCGGGCCGCTCCCGGTGCGTCGTGCGCCGACGGGCGCGGCAGCGGAGGCGGTCCTCGCACGGTAGGTCGCGCGGCGGCGCGGCGGAAACGTTCCGTCGCCCGGGCACAAACGGCGCCGGGCGGAGGCGGAAGCGCGTTGTCGGAACCGACCAGGCGGAGGCGGGGCGCCTCGTCTGTGCGCTGGACGGGCTGTCCCTGCCGACGGGAGCGGAGGAGGGGGCGGCTCGTCCGTGTGCTGAACGGGCTGTCCCTACGGGCTGCTTCTGCGGAGGAGGGACGCCGCACCGGAGGCCGCCTCGCTAGTCTCTCGGCATGAGCGAGCCGCCGCTGCCTCCCCCTCCGCCCGCCCGACACCCGGCGGCCGGGCCGCCCGTGGTCGGCTCGCCCGCGTCTCTCGGGACTCCGGGTGCGCCGCCCGTGGACGTCGCGGCCGCGCCTCCCGCGCCTCCGGCCGCGCCGGGATCCGGGGTGCCGCATCGGCGCCCGGTCCGCGTCTGGGACCTGGTGCTGACGATCGTGCTGATCCTCGTGGCCTCCGCGGTGACGCTGCTGCTGTCGTTCTTCGGGCTGTTCTTCGCGATGGCCAGCGACTCGTGCGGCGGATCGAACGCCTGCGACATCGGCCTGATCGAGGGCGGGGTGGTCCTCGCCGCAGGAGGAGTGTGGGTGCCGTTCCTCGCGGCGCTGGCCGTCTCGATCGTGCTGCTGGTGCGGCGGCGCATCGCGTTCTGGGTGCCGGTGGCGGGCCTCGCGGTGTCGTTCTGCTGCACGCTGCTCGGCGGGTGGATGGCGTCGACGGGCGCGGGCGGCTGAGGGCGCTCGCCGACGCCTCGGACCGAGGACGCTCGCGTCGGTGACGAGGTGGGCACGATCGTCGACGCGGAGCCCGGAACACGATCGCCCGCGCCGGCGCCCGCCTCCGTCGCGGGTGGTGAACCGCGCGCCTCAGCGACGGATCAGTAGCTGTCCCAGCCGGGCTCCCAGTCGGGCTCGTCCGGCGGCACCCAGTCGTCCTCCGGCGGCTGAGCGGCGGACACCGGCGGACCGGACGACTCGCGGCCGAACGAGGGCTTCGCCCCTTGCGAGCGGGACGACCCGCCACGGGCGGCCGGCGCGCGGCGGGGAGCGGGAGCCTCCTCACCGGGTTCCGGGACGGCGATCTCGGGGCTCTCCCCCGCGACGACGGCGAGAACGGCCTCGCCGTAGGTGAGCAGCTTCTTCTGGCCGACGCCGCCGATGATGCTGAGCGCGTCCATCGTCGCCGGCTCGGCGGTCGCGATCTCGCGGAGGGTCGCGTCGTTGAAGACGATGTAGGCCGGGACCGCCTGCGCGCGGGCCTGCGCGGCGCGCCACTCCCGGAGCCGCTCGAACAGCGGCTGAGCCTCGCCCGACAGCTCGGCGACGGTGGACCGCCCGGAGCGGGAGGATCCGCTGGAGCGGGCCGGCTTCTCCGGCTCCTGCCGCAGCTCGACCTTCCGCTCGCCGCTGAGGACGGAGCCGGACGCGGGCGTGAGCACGAGAGTGCCGAAGCCGTCGTCGTTCACGCCGAGCAGGCCCTGCGCGAGGAGCTGGCGGGCGACTCCGCGCCACTGGGTGTCGCTGAGCTCGGCGCCGATGCCCCAGGTGGCCAGGCCGTCGTGCTGGTGCTGAGTGGTGCGCGGCGTGGTCTTGCCGCGGAGGACGTCGATGATGTGTCCGGCGCCGAACTGCTGGTTGCGCTCCCGCTTGAGGCGGACGACCGTCGACAGGAACTTCTGCGCCGCGACGGTGCCGTCCCAGGAGGCGGGCGGCTCGAGGCAGGTGTCGCAGTTGCCGCAGGCGGTGCTCTCCTGGCCGAAGTAGGCGAGCAGGTTCACCCGGCGGCACTGGACCGTCTCGGAGAGCGCGAGCATCGCGTCCAGGTGCGCGGACATCCGCCGACGGTGCGCCAGGTCTCCCGGCGACTCGTCGATCATCCGGCGCTGCTGCACCACGTCCTGCAGGCCGTAGGCGAGCCAGGCGGTGGACGGCAGTCCGTCGCGGCCGGCGCGACCCGTCTCCTGGTAGTAGCCCTCGACCGACTTGGGCAGGTCGATGTGCGCGACGAACCGCACGTCCGGCTTGTCGATCCCCATGCCGAAGGCGATGGTCGCGCAGACGATGACGCCCTCCTCGCGGAGGAACCGCGACTGGGCGGCGGCGCGCACCCGCGAGTCGAGGCCCGCGTGGTACGCGACGGCGTCGAAGCCCGCCGAGCGCAGCGCCTCGGCCGTCGCCTCGACGCTCTTGCGGGAGAGGGCGTAGACGATGCCCGCGTCGTGCGCGTGCTCGCGCCGCAGGAAGTCGATCAGCTGCTTGCGCGGCTCGACCTTGTTGACGATCCGGTACTGGATGTTCGGGCGGTCGAAGCTCGAGACGAAGTGGCGGGCGGCGCCGAGGTGCAGGCGCGAGGTGATCTCGCGGTGCGTCGCCTCGGTGGCGGTCGCGGTGAGGGCGATGCGCGGGACGTCGGGCCAGCGCTCGGCGAGCTCGCCCAGTGCGAGGTAGTCGGGGCGGAAGTCGTGGCCCCACTGGCTGACGCAGTGGGCCTCGTCGATCGCGAAGAGGGCGATCCGGCCGCGGGCGAGGAACTGCTTCATGCCCTCGTTGCCCAGGCGCTCCGGGGCGACGTAGAGCAGGTCGAGCTCGCCGTCGAGGTAGGCGCGCTCGACGCGGCTGCGCTCGCCCGCGTCCTGGGTGGAGTTGAGGAACTCGGCGCGGACGCCGTTCGCGCGGAGGGCGTCGACCTGGTCCTGCATCAGCGCGATGAGCGGGGACACGACCACGCCGGTGCCGGGGCGCACGATGGCGGGGATCTGGTAGCAGAGCGACTTGCCGCCGCCGGTGGGCATCAGGACGACGGCGTCGCCGCCTCCGATGACCTGCTCGACGATGGCCTGCTGCTCGCCGCGGAAGGAGCCGTAGCCGAAGACCTTCTCGAGGATCGCCTGCGCCTCGGAGGATCCGGATCCCGGGGCGCCGCTCGCCGCGTCGCTCCGGACGCCGCCGCGGGACTCCGCCGAGGGGTCGGCGAGCGGCGGGGCGGGGAGGGCTGTCGCGGTGGGCTCTGTCACCCGGGGAACTCTACCCGCCGCCTCCGACGCCGCCCCGGGGGTCCGGGGAACTGTGGAGAAGGGCCGCAGGGAGGGAGCTGGGGAGGCGGCTGCGGGGAGGTCGGGGGTCTTCTGCGGCGCCCGGATCAGAGGTCGGTGAGGGTGCGGGTGTCGCCGTCCCAGAAGCGGACGCCCGCGAGGCCGACGGTGAACGGCTCGCCGAGGAGGGGGACGGCGTCGCCGAGCTGCTCGGCGCGGAGGCGGCGAGAGACGCTGATGTGCGGCGTCCAGGCGTCCGGGAGCGAGGTGTCGACGCCACCCGGCACGAGGCGCGTGGCCCGATCGTGCAGAGCGTCGAGGGCGGGCGAGCGGACCACTCCCCAGGCGAGGACGAAGCGCCCGGCGTGCGGGAAGAGGAGGACGGCACCGAGGTCGGCCGTCGCCGGCAGCGGACCGAGCGCGCCCGGCTCCGGGGCGGTCAGCTCGGGCCCGGCGACCAGGGTGAGGTGCGGGCGGTTGCTGGCGGACGTGTGCAGTGCGAGGCTCGGGATGCCGGCCGCCTCGAGCGCCTCCCACTGGCTGCGGACGCGAGCCTCCGACTCCGGATCGAGGAGGACTTCGAGGCTGCGCATGTCCACATTCTGCCGCGGCTCCTGTGTGCGGGCCTTCGCAGGCGCGCGGCCACTCGCGGGCGCGCGCGGTCCTCGTCGGCTCCCGCGAGTGTGCAGGAGTCGTCGCACTCGCAAGCACGCAGGAGTTGTCGCACTCGCCCTCGACTGCGACGACTCTTGGAGACTCGACACTCGTCCACTCGAGCGACCCTCGAGTGCGCAGAAGTCATCGTGCTCGCGCTCGACTACGACGACTCTTGAGTGCTTGGCACTCGGCGCTCCCGCGAGTGTGCAGGAGTTGTCGCACTCGAGCTCGAGTGCGACAACTTTCGCGCACTCGCGGGGGCGGGGAGCGGGGCGGAGACGGGGAGCGGGCGGGCACCGCCCACCCGCGCCCCGCCACCCGCGTCAGCCGATCGTCACGAGGGCGGCGAACAGCTCCGGCGCTCGGCGGTCGACGATCCGACCGCCGACGCGGATGCCCACCAGCGCGAAGACGGTGCCCAGCACGAGGGCGGCCGCCAGTCCGATCAGGCCGAAGGCCGGGTCGCCGCCGATGAGCGAGATCGCGCCGAGGACGATCGACGGGAGCGCCAGCAGACCGGTCGCGGCCATGCTCCCCAGCATCACGACGCTCGAGATCATCCCGGAGCCCGGCGGCGTCTTCAGCGGGCTGTCCCCCGGCCCGGGCACGGGGTAGACGACGAGCGACGAGGCGACGCTCGACACTCCGAACCCGCTGAGAACGAGGGCCAGCGCCATGCCCAGCACGGCCGGGATCGCGTCGGCGCGTCCCGCGTACAGCGCGGTGCCCACCGCCACGGCGACCACCGCAGGGACGCCGATGATCGCGGCGGCGACGACGCGACCGGCGCGGTCGGCCGACCCCGTCACTCCGGAGCTGACGTGCGCCGCCCAGGCGGTGCCGTCGTACGACACGTCGGCGCAGAGGGTCACGCCGAAGATCAGGCCGACGAGCACGGCCGAGAGCAGCACGAAGGTGTCGCCCCCGCTGCCGATCGCGGAGTAGAAGACCGCGAGGACGACGACGGCGGGGATGACGAGGAGCCCGCGGCTGTAGCGCGGGTCGCGCCACCAGTAGCCGAGGGCACGCGCGGCGACGGCGCCGGTCGGGGTGCCGGGGAAGCGCCCGAACAGGCCGAGGCCCGCGGATCCGGAGGCGGAGTGCGCGCCGGACGCGGCGGGCTCCGCGAGCGCGTGCCGCAGCGCCCGGGCCCATGCCCAGACGAGGACGGCCAGCGTCGCGAGCCCGATCAGCAGGCGCGCGATCGCCGCGACCCAGTCGCCCGCGACGACGGATCCGGGGACGGCCCAGATCGCGCCGAGCGGCGACCAGCCGAGGGCGCCCGCGATCACGGGCAGGACGTCCAGGCCGTCGCGGATCACGTTGGTCAGGCCGAAGAAGAGCGGTCCGAGCAGGATGACGACGACGAGCACGACGCCGCCGATCACCTCGCGGTAGCGGCGGCTCGAGCCCAGGCCCGTGGTGAGCGCGCCGATCAGGCGGGACGCGACCACGCAGGTCGCGACGCCGATCACCGCGGCGACGAGGCCGGGCAGGATGCCGATCGGACGGCTCCACCAGGCGGCGGCGGAGGCGAGCGCCCCGAGCGTGGTCACCACGCCGGGGATGCCCGCGAGGCCCGCGGCGGCGAGCCCGAGGAGGAGGGTCCGCAGCGGGATCGGGAAGGTCGCGAGGGTGGGCAGGTCGAGGCTCTGGTCGGAGCCGGACAGGAAGATCGGCCCGAGCACCCAGCCGAGGATCAGAGCGGAGCCGCCGAGGACGATCGCGACGTTCGCGAACGCCGGGTCCGTGCCTCCGAGCGCGACCAGGCCGGCCGCGACCAGGCCGAGCACCGCGATCGCGTAGAGACCGCCGAGGATCACGCCGATCAGCTGCCACACGTTCCGCGTCAGCGAGTTGCGGAGCAGGAGCAGCCGCAGCCTCAGGAGATGCGCAACCATGCCGGTCCCTCCTGGTGGGTGCGGCCGCCGACCAGCTCGACGAAGCGCTCCTCGAGGCTGGAGCCGGCGCGGACCTCCTCGAGGGTGCCGGAGGCGAGCACGCGGCCGTCGGCGATGACGGCGACGCGGTCGCACATCCGCTCGACGAGGTCCATGGAGTGGGACGAGACGATGACCGTGCCGCCCGACGCGACGAAGCCGGTGAGGATGTCGCGGATGTTCGCCGCCGAGACCGGGTCGACCGACTCGAACGGCTCGTCGAGCACCAGGAGGCGCGGGGCGCGCACGAGCGCGCAGGCGAGCGCGATCTTCTTGGTCATGCCCGCGGAGTAGTCCACGACGAGCGTGCGGTCGGCCGGATCGAGGCCGAGCAGGGCGAGGAGGTCGTCGGTCCGCTCGACGACGACGGAGCGCTCGAGCCCGCAGAGCAGGCCGTAGTAGGTGACGAGCTGGAGACCGGTGAGGCGGTCGAACAGCTTGACGCCGTCGGCGAGGACGCCGATCAGCCGCTTCGCCTCGAGGGTGTCCTTCCAGACGTCGACCTCGTGGATCGTGACGACGCCGCTGTCGGGGCGGAGCAGGGCCGTGGCCATCGAGAGGGTCGTCGTCTTGCCCGCGCCGTTGGGGCCGACGAGCCCGAAGAAGGAGCCGGCGGGGACGTCGAGGTCGATGTCCTTCACGGCCTCCTTGTCGCCGAAGCGCTTGCGGAGGCCGCGGATCCGCAGGGCGACCTCGCCGTGGCGGCCGGAGGCCTCGGGGGCGGCCCACGCGGGGGTCGCGGAGTCGGTGAGCGCGGAGTCGGTGAGCGCGGAGTCGGTGTGCTCGGCAGCGGTGCCGTCGGCGGCGGTGCGCGCGGCGGGGCTCTCGGTGTCCGTGCCGTCCTGGGGAATGCCGGGGGGCGTCGTCCCGTCCATGTGTGTCCCTTCCGGGCCGCGGTGGGCGGCCGCTCCTCCACCCTAGGCAGGCGCTGCGGCCGGGGCATCCGTCCCGCGATGGAGTCGCGCTGAACGCGCCGGCGCGGCCCCGGTGGTCCGACGGGGCGGGGCGGGAGCACGGCCGCCTACGCTGGCCCCATGCCCACGCTCCTCCTCGTCCGGCACGGACGCACCACCGCGAACACCGCGGGGATCCTCGCCGGACGCACCGCCGGAGTGCGGCTCGACGACGTCGGACGCACGCAGGCGGCGCGCACCGGGGAGCGGCTGGCGGCGGTCGAGCTCGCGACCGTGGTGTCGAGCCCGCTCGAGCGGTGCCGGCAGACCACGCGCTTCGTCCTCGAGCGGCAGACGGGATCGCCGGCGACGGTGATCGACAAGGGCATCACCGAGTGCGACTACGGCGACTGGTCGGGGCGCTCGCTGCGGGATCTCGCGACGGAGCCGCTCTGGGCGACGGTGCAGAACCAGCCCTCCGCGGTGGTGTTCCCCGGCGGCGAGGGGATGCTCGCGATGCAGGCCCGGGCCGTGTCCGCGATCCGCCGGCACGACGCGGCGGTCACGGAGGAGCACGGGGCCGGCGCGGTGTGGGCGGCGGTCAGCCACGGAGACACGATCAAGGCGATCCTCGCGGACGCGCTCGGCATGCACCTCGACCTGTTCCAGAGGCTCAGCGTCGGACCGGCGTCGGTGTCGATCATCCGCTACGGCGCGGGGCGGCCCGAGGTCGTCGCGATGAACACGGACGCCGGGGACCTGGGCTGGCTGCGGAAGGCGGCCCCCGTGGCGGACGCCGCCGTGGGTGGCGGGGCGGGGCACGAGTAGGCGCGGGTTCGGGAGGGCCGCTTCAGGGCTCGATCGAGCGGCAGGGATGCGGGTGCTCGGCGGCGGTGGATCTCGATGCGCCCGCTCCGCGGGGGGCTCGGTCAGCAGGAGGGGCGGGCCGCTCGATCGGCAGACCGCCCGAGGCCGACGCGCGCAGCCACTGCGGAGGCGGGCGCTCGTAGACTGGGGGCATGCCTCCGATCGTGCACGGATTCGACTGGCCCGATCGCGTCGTCGTGGGGACCGTCGGCTCACCCGGCTCGCGCTCCTTCTACCTCCAGGCCAAGACCGGGCCCCGCGTGGTCAGCGTCGGCCTCGAGAAGCAGCAGTCGGCCCTCCTCGCCGAGAAGATCGACGAGATCCTCGACCAGCTGATGACCGCCCAGGGCAACCCGGTCAGCGTCCCCGCCGGCACTCCCCCGGAGCTCGTCGACAACGACCCGCTCGACCAGCCCGTGGAGCCCGAGTTCCGCGTCGGCGGGCTCAGCCTCGGCTGGGACCCGTCCACCGCGCAGATCGTGATCGAGGCCTACCCGCTGACCGAGGCGGACGACGACTCCGAGGAGGAGCCCGAGCCCACCGAGATGCTGCAGGTGAAGATCCCGGTCGGGACGGCGCGCGCCTTCGCGAAGCGCACCCTCGAGGTCGTCGGCGCCGGACGTCCGCTCTGCCCCCGCTGCGGCGAGCCGATGGATCCCGACGGGCACGACTGCCCGCTCGCATGAGCGACCCGGGCGGGCTCGACGGCGAGCTGGAGCTGGCCGGCCGGATCACGATCGCCTCGAACGCGACGTTCCTCGCGCAGCTCGGCGAGACGTCCGTCGTCTACAAGCCGATCTCGGGCGAGAAGCCGCTGTGGGACTTCCCGGACAGCGTGCTCGCGGGCCGCGAGGTCGCCGCGTACCTCGTCTCGGAGGCGCTCGGCTGGAACGTGGTGCCGCGCACGTGGCTCCGCGACGGTCCGCTCGGGCCGGGCATGGTCCAGCTCTGGCAGGACATCGATCCGGACCAGGACGCGGTCGACCTGGTGCCCGCCGACGCCGTGCCCGACGGATGGCGGCACGTCCTCGACGGCAGCGACGAGGAGGACCGGGACATCTCCCTCGTGCACGAGGACTCGACGGCGCTGCGCCGGATGGCCGTGTTCGACGTGGTCGCCAACAACGCGGACCGGAAGGGCGGGCACGTGCTCGCGCTGCCCGACGGCCACCGCTACGGCGTCGACCACGGCCTCACCTTCCACTCCGAGCACAAGCTGCGCACGGTCCTCTGGGGCTGGATCGGCGAACCGCTGCTCGAGGAGGAGCTGACGGCGCTGGCGCTCCTGCGCGCGCAGATCGACGGACCGCTCGGCGAGGCGCTCTCGGAGCTGCTCACCGAGGACGAGGTCGCCGCGTTCGCGAAGCGCTGCGAGCGGCTCGGCTCCTTCGGCCGCTTCCCGGGCCCGCGGGGCGGGATGCCCGCGGTGCCCTGGCCGCTGTTCTGAGCCGGGCGCGGTCGGAACTCGGGACGAACGCCTCCGGAGCGGCGGAGACGCGCTGATCCTCAGGCGCGGGAGCGGATCCCTCCTGCATCGTGAGCGGCTCAGAAGCTCCAGCCGCGGCCGAACAGCTCCTCGCCGGGCGTCCCGCCGCCTCCCGGACCCGCGCCGCGAGCGCCGAGGTAGGAGGAGACGACGGCCGCTCCCAGGTCCTCCGCCTCCGGGTTCACCACCGAGCCGCCGACCCGGCGGGCGAGCGAGTCGATGAAGCGCGCGAGGCCCGGGTCGTCGCCCAGGCGGAAGAACGTGGTGTGCGCGCCGAGGCGGAGCGACGCGTCGAGCTCGCGGACCGAGACGGCGACCGTCAGCGGGTCCGGCGGGTAGTCGAAGAAGACGCCGCCGTCGGGCTCGAGGTGCGCGGTCGGCTCGCCGTCGGTGACGATGAGCAGCACCGGCTGCGCGTTCGGGTGCTTGCGGAAGTGGCGGTTGGCCAGCAGCAGCGCGTGGTGCAGGTTCGTGCCCTTGTCCCACTCCGCGTCCAGGCCCACCAGCTGCTCGACGTCCATCACCTCGGCGCGTCGGCCGAAGGCGACGAGCTGCAGCGCGTCTCCGCGGAACCGGCTGCTGATCAGGGTGTGCAGGGCGAGCGCGGTGCGCTTCATCGGCACCCAGCGGCCGTCCATCGCCATCGAGAACGAGGTGTCGACGAGGAGCGCGACACAGGCCTGCGTGCGCGCCTCCGTCTCCTGCACCTCGACGTCGTCGATCAGGATGCGCACCCCCGAGCCGACCGGTCGGCCCTCGCCGGCGCTGCGGGTGAGGGCGTTGGTCACCGTGCGGGGGATGTCCCAGGCCTCGGTGTCGCCGAACTCCCACGAGCGCGTCGCTCCGGAGCGCTCGCCCGCCGCGCCCGCGCGCCGGACGTCGCGGGCGCCCTGACGGCCGGAGACGGTCTCGGCGATGTCGCGCAGGAGCGCTTTGCCGAGCTGGCGCATGGCCTTCGGGCTGAGGGCGAGGCGGCCGTCGGAGCCGCGGCGCAAAGTCCCGGAGTCGCGCAGGGCCCGCTCCAGGCGCTTCAGCGTCTGCGCGTCGACGGAGGCGTCCTCGCCGAGGCGCTTCGCCAGCAGGTCGAGGTCGAGGTCGTCGAGGGAGGAGCGGTCCGTCTGCGCGAGCTGGTCGGCGAGGGCGTCGAGGTCGGCCAGCTCCTGGAACACGCCCGTCCCGTCGCCGAGGCCGAGCCCCTGCTCGCCGTCCATCCGCTCGGAGCCGCCCCAGTCCTCGCCGGGACGGAGCCCCCGCAGGGTCTCGTCGAGGCGGCCGAGGGACTGCATGAGCTCCGGCGTGCCGAAGGCCTCCTGGGCTAGGGCGTCGAGCTCGGCGCGCTGCTCGGCGGTCATCGAGTTGCGCATCCGCTGGGCCGCGGCCGCGCGGGCGGCGAGCGCGTCGATCAGCTCGTCCACCGACTCCGGGCCCTCGTGGAAGTACTCGCCGTGCTGCTCCATGAAGGCGTCGAACTGCTCGGGGGTGTCCTCCCCGCGCGCGTGCGCCTCGAGCAGCTCGTTCAGGTCGCGGAGCATCGCGTCGATCGCGGCGCGGTCCTCGTCGCTCGCGTTCTCGAGGGCCTGCTTCATCCCCTCGAAGCGCTGATCGAGCATCTCGCGGCCCAGGAGCTCGCGGATCCGCTCGAAGTCGGCGCGCGCCTCGGGGCTCTGCCAGCGGTAGTCGCGGAGCTCCGAGACGGCCGCGGCCGGCGAGGGCGGGAGGCTGTCGAGCTGGATCTCTGCGAGCGCGCGGTCGCCGTCGTCCATCTGCGTGTCGCGGGCGAGCTGCTTGCGCTCGGCGAGGACGGCCCTGTCGAGGAGCTCGCGGATCTCGCGGAGCGTGCCGTCGAGGTTGTTCCTCTGCGTGAGCTCGCGACGCCGCTCGGCGACGCGGGCGGCCAGGTCGTCCAGGCCCTCGCGGTCGCGGGTGCCCCGGCGGAGGAACTCGCGCAGGGCGCGCTCGGGCGAGGTGCCGCCCATCACGTCCTCGCCGATCGCGTCGAGGGCCTCCTTCAGGTCGACCGGAGGAGCGAGCGGATCGGGTCCCCCGTCGTACTTCGCGTAGCGCGCGTCGCGCTTCAGCCGCCGGTTGCCGCGCGGAGCATCAGCCATAGACGGCCTCGCCCCCGCCCGTCTCCTTGCTCAGCTTGCGCGAGAGGTAGAGGCCCTCGAGGGCGAGCTCGACCGCTCCGGCGCGGCGCCCCTCCCCCACGGCGTCGAGGCGCTCGGCGACCTCGTCGTACACGCGGGCCTCGCCCAGCAGCGGAAGGCCGGCCAGGAACTCGCGGGCGGTCACCTGCTCGCCGGTCGTGATCATCGCGCCGTTCTCGACCGCCTCGACGAGCGGCCCGAGGTCGACGCCGCGCAGGTGGGCGCGGACGGTCTCGGCGGTGGCCTGACGGAGCAGGTGGTCGAGGATCTCGTCCTCGCGGCCCTCCTCCCCCGACTCGAACTCGATCTTGCCGCCGAGCACGTCGACGGCGGTCTCGAGGTCGATGGGGCGGGCGACCGCCTCCTCCTCGCCGCGGCGGGTGGCGCGGTGCAGGGCGGCGGCGGCGATGGTCTCGGCGCCGGCGATGGCGAAGCGGGCGCTGACACCGCTGCGCTGATCGACGGAGCTCGACTCGCGCAGGGCCCGCGTGAAGCGGGCGAGGATCTCGATGAGCGCATCGGGCACGGTCGCGACGAGGTCCGCCTCCTGCCGGATGACGGCGACCTCGTCGACGAGAGCCGTCGGGTAGTGGGTGCGGATCTCGGCGCCGAAGCGGTCCTTCAGCGGCGTGATGATCCGGCCGCGGTTCGTGTAGTCCTCCGGGTTCGCGCTCGCGACGACGAGGACGTCGAGGGGGAGGCGGAGGACGTAGCCGCGGATCTGGATGTCGCGCTCCTCCATCACGTTGAGCATGGCGACCTGGATCCGCTCGGCCAGGTCCGGCAGCTCGTTGATCGCGACGATGCCGCGGTGGCTGCGCGGGATGAGGCCGAAGTGGATGGTCTCCGGGTCGCCCAGGCTGCGGCCCTCGGCCACCTTCATCGGGTCGACGTCGCCGATGAGGTCGGCGACGCTGGTGTCGGGGGTGGCCAGCTTCTCGACGTAGCGCTCCTCGCGGGGCTTCCACGCGACGGGCAGGTCCTCGCCGAGCTCCTCCGCGCGGCGGCGGCTCTCCGTGGTGATCGGCTCGTAGGGGTGCTCGCCGAGCTCGGACCCCTCGATGACGGGCGTCCACTCGTCGAGCAGGCCGACGAGGGTGCGCAGGAGGCGGGTCTTGCCCTGGCCTCGCTCGCCCAGCAGGACGATGTCGTGGCCGGCGATGACGGCGCGCTCGACCTGCGGGATGACCGTCTCGGCGAAGCCGTGCAGGCCCGGCCAGGGGTCGCGGCCCTCGCGCAGGGCGTCGAGCAGGTTGTCGCGGATCTCGGTGCGGAGGCTCTTCTGCACGTGCCCGGAGGCACGGAGCTGGCCGAGGGTCTGGGTCGTCGGGCGCATCACCTCGGCAACGCTACGCCGCAGGTCCGACACGTGGTGGAGGTGCGGCGGATTCGCGGCGCGGGCTTGCGCGGGGGGCGCTTCGAGACACCGCTGCGCTCGAGGGACACCACTGCTGAGGCGGTGTCCCGGCGGGCAGCGCGGCGCCTCGGCGGTGCGGGCGGGCGCGGCGCCGCGGACGGCTCAGCGCTCGAGGCGAGGGGCGGCGGCGAGCAGGCGGCGCGTGTACTCCTCCTGCGGTGCGGCGAGGAGCGACGCGGCCGGCCCCGCCTCGACGATCCGGCCCTCGCGCATCACCGCGATGCGATCGCTCATGTGCGCGATCACGCCGAGGTCGTGCGAGATGAGGAGGAGGGCGAGGCCGTGACGTCGCTGCAGGTCGTCGAGCAGGTCGAGGATCTGCGCCTGCACCGACACGTCGAGGGCCGAGACGGGCTCGTCGCAGATCAGCACGTCGGGGCGCGTCGCCAGCGCCCGGGCGATCGAGACGCGCTGGCGCTGACCGCCGGAGAGGGTCCGCGGCGAGCGCCGCTCCAGGGCGGGGTCGAGCCCCACGCTCTCGAGCAGCGCGGGCACGGAGGCTGCGCCGGCGTCGCGGAGGAGGCGGCCGACGCTCCAGCGCGGGTCGAACGAGGAGAGGCTGTCCTGGTAGACGGCGCCGATCCGCGGGCGGCGGGGACGGCGGGAGCGCTCGGTCGCTGCCGACCACGGCTCGCCGAACAGCTCGACGGCGCCCGCGTCCGGACGCCGCAGCGCCAGCACGAGCCGGGCCACCGTGCTCTTGCCCGACCCGGACTCGCCGACGAGCCCCACGGTCTCGCCGCGCCGCAGCCGGAGGTCGACGTCGTCGACCGCGACCCGCACTCCTCCGCCGGGCAGCGGGAAGCGGGCGGCGAGTCCGCGGGCCGCGACCACGACCTCGCCGGGGGTCTCGGGCGGGGTCGCCGGTGCGGTCGGGTCGGTGAGCCGGGAGCCGCGCGGGCGCCCGGCGGGGACAGCGGCCACGAGCGCGCGGGCCTCGGGGCTGCGGGGCGCGCGCAGCACCTCGGCCGCGGTCCCCTCCTCCACCACGCGGCCGTCGGCGAGCACGAGGATGCGGTCCGCGAGGCCCGCCACCACCGCGAGGTCGTGCGAGACCAGGACGAGCGCCCGGCCGCGCGCCTTCTGCTCGGCGAAGAGCTCGAGCACGCGGGCCTGGACGGTGACGTCGAGCGCGGTGGTCGGCTCGTCGGCGACGAGCAGCGGCGGATCGAGTGCCACGGCCGCCGCGAGGAGGGCGCGCTGGCGGAGCCCGCCGGAGAGGTCGCCGGAGCGCTCCCGCATCCGCTCGGCCGGCTCCGGCATGCCGACGCTCGCCAGGGCCTCGACCGTCCGCTGCGCGCGCTCGGCCGCGGGGAGGCGGCCGTGGAGGCGGAGCACGTCGCCGATCTCGCGGCCGATCGGGCGCAGCGGGTCGAGCGAGAGCAGCGCGTCCTGCGGGACGAAGCCGACGGATCCGCCGCGCAGCCGCCGCAGCTCCCGCTCGCCCGCTCCGACCACCTCGGTCCCGCCGACGCGGACGCTCCCGGTCACGGCGCCTCCGCTCAGCCCCAGCAGCGCTCGCGCGGTGACGCTCTTGCCCGACCCGGACTCGCCGACGATCGCGACGCACTCCCCCGGCTCCACGCGGAACGAGACCCCGTGCACCACCTCGACTCCGTCGAAGGCGACCCGGAGCCCCTCGACGACGACCGCGCTCACCGCGCACCCCGCAGACGCCCGCCGAGGACCGTCGTCGCGATCGTGGTCAGCACGATCGCCAGCCCCGGGAACACGGTCAGCCACCACGCGCTCGCGAGGTAGGTGCGGCCCGCCGAGAGCATCGCGCCCCACTCCGGCGCGGGCGGCTCGGCGCCCAGGCCCAGGTAGCTGAGGGCCGAGGCCCAGACGATCGCCTGGCCGACGCCGAGGGTCGCCAGCACGGCGAGCGGCCCGAAGGTGTTGGGGAGGACGTGCCGGACGAGGATGCGGACGGGTCCGTGCCCCAGCACGCGCGCCGCCTCGACGTAGCCGGAGTCGCGGATGCCGAGCAGCTGCGTGCGCAGGATGCGGGCGTACCCCGGCGCGGTCGAGAGGCCGACCGCGATGGTGGCGGGGACGACTCCGGGACCCGTGACCACGATCACGAGCAGCGCGAGCAGGAGCGCGGGGAAGGCGAAGAGCACCTCGAGCACGCGGCCGATCACGCCGTCGACGACGCGGCCGCCGAACGCCGCGACCACCCCGAGCACCGCGCCGAGGACGAGGCCGATCACGGTGGCGCTGGCGCCGATCAGGAGGGACGCGCCCGCCCCTGCGATGAGGCGGCTGAGGACGTCGCGACCGGACTCGTCGGTGCCGAGCAGGTGCGCGGCACCCGGTGGGGTGAAGGCGTCGCGCGGGGCGACGGCGAGCGGATCGGAGGGGGCGAGCAGCCCGGGCGCGACGGCGGCGAGCAGGAGCAGCACGACGAAGACCACGGCCAGCACCTCGCCGGCGCGGAGGCGGGAGGCACCCCGGCGGAGCGGGCGGGCGGCGCGCAGCTCGAGCTCGCTCACGCGACCGCCTCCCGCCGGGCCAGCCGCGGGTCGATCACGCGGGTCAGCAGATCGGTGGCGAGCGTCACGACGATGTACGCCAGCGCCGTGACCAGCACGACACCCGTCACCACCGGCACGTCACGGACGGTCACCGCCGCGAGCAGAGTCCGGCCGAGCCCCGGCCTCGCGAAGATCGTCTCGACCACCACGGCCCCGCCGATCAGGTAGCCGAACGCCCAACCCGAGAGCGAGACCCCTGGCAGCACCGCGTGGCGCAGCGCGTGGCGGGCGCGGACGCCGAGCTCGCCCTCGCCGCGCGCCCGAGCGGCGAGCACGAACGGCGACTCCAGCGCGTCGAGGAGGGAGCGGCGCATCACCTGGCCGAGGAAGCCCGCCAGCGGGATCGCGAGGGTGAGCGTCGGCAGCACCAGCCCGGCGGGCGACCCTGTGCTGACCGGGGGCAGCCAGCGCAGCGCGGTCGCGAAGACGGCGATCAGCACGGTCGCCAGCCAGAAGTGCGGGAGCGCGGCCGCCGTGAGCTCGAGGCCGGACCCGACCGCGGCGGCGAGGCGTCCGCCCCGGGTCGACCAGAGGGCGGTCGCCAGCGCCAGGATCCATGCGGCGGTGAGCGCGAGCACGGCGAGCAGGAGGGTGCCGGGCAGCTGCTCCCCGAGGATCTGCGCGACGGGAGTGCGCAGGGAGTAGGAGGTGCCGAGGTCGCCGCGCGCGAGCCTGCCGAGCTGCACCAGGTACTGCACGAGGAGCGGCTGGTCGAGGCCGTACTGCTCCCGCACCGCGGCGAGCGCCTCGGGCGACGCCTGCGAGCCCGGACCGCCGAGGATCGCCTGCGCCGGATCGCCGGGGACGAGGCGGATGAGGACGAAGACGGCGGTCGCGACGGCCCACAGCACCACGAGGGCGCCGCCGAGGCGGAGGAGCGCGCGGCGGATCATGCGGGCGGGCGTCCTCTCTGGTCGGGGCGATGGAGGGGGCGGGGCGTCGTCGAGGCCCGCTCCCTCCGGAGCACGGGGACTCGACGCGCGACAGACGGCGGCTACTCGACCAGCATGGAGGACGGACCCCTGCTGATCGAGCAGCCCGCGGAGCGGGCGTCTCGAGATCCGCCCATCCCGATCGCGGGGTCTCGATGCGCCGCCGCGGCGACTACTCGACCGGCATGCGTCCGCTCATCGATCGGTGCAGGCGGCTCTCCGGGGCCGGTTCAGACCCAGGCGTCGGCGAACCAGGGGGTCGACACGGTGTCGAGGGCGACGAGGCCCTGGACGGCCGACCGGTGCAGGTAGTGGTTCTGCTGGTCGTAGAGCGGCAGGATCCAGTAGCCCTCGAGGACGATCCGCTGCGCCTGCTCGTACAGGTCGGCGCGGGCGTCCTCGTCGGTCGTGGCGCTCGCCTGCTCGAGCAGCGAGTCGAGCGCGGGGTCGGCGATCTGCGCGTGGTTGGCGAAGTAGCCGCTCGGCGCGGGAGTGATGCCCGAAGAGGAGTAGAGGATCCGCAGCACGTCGGGTCCGACCTTCGTGTACGGGGCGCTCACCAGCTCGTACTCGTTCGACGCGAGCGCGGTGTACCAGCTCGACAGGTCGAGCAGGCTGATCCGCACGTCGAAGCCGAGGGTCTTCGCCGAGGCCTGGATCTGCTCGAACAGCGACTGCTCGGCCGGGATCGACTGGTTGGTGCTGACGGGGAAGCGCAGCGTCAGCGGCGTGCCGTCCTTCTCGCGGATGCCGTCGCCGTCCGAGTCCACCCAGCCGGCCTTCTCGAGCAGGTCCTCGGCGGCGGCCGTCTCGGAGTCGGACCCGGCGTCCTCGAAGAGCGACGGGTCGGAGTACGCGGTCGCCTCGCGGCTGGACAGCGGGGAGTAGGAGCGCTCGGCGGTGCCGAAGAAGAGGGAGTCGATCGCGTCGTTCACGCCGACGCCGCGGACGAACGCCTCGCGGACGGACTCGTCGTCGAACGGCGCCTGCCCGGCGTTGAGCTCGAGGCGGTTGACCGAGCCGGGCCGGGGCGCGTCGAGCTCGACGAGGTCGGTGGCTCCGGTTGCGGCCTTCAGGGTGTCGGGCTGGGCGTTGTCGAGCACGTCGACCTCGCCCGACTGCAGCGCCGCGTAGCGGGTGGCGGAGTCGGGGATGAAGCGCCAGGTGATGCTCGCCAGGTGCGCGGGGCCCTCGTGGCCGTCCCCGGTCGGGCCGGTCGACGCGTCGTAGGCCTCGTTGCGGGTGAGGGTCACGTGGTCCTGCTTGACCCACTCCGAGACGGTGAAGGGGCCGGTGCCGACGGGCGCCTCGCAGTTGGCCTCCTCGCCGCGGGCGATGCCGGCGGGCGACTCGATCGCGGTCCACGGCTGCGCGAGCGACTCGAGCAGCGCGCTGTCCGGCGCGGTCAGGGTGAAGCGGGCGACGGTCGGCGAGACCGCGGTGACGGAGGCGACCTTCGCCACGGCGAGGTAGCCGGTGGAGGACTTGGTCGCCGGGTCCTGCAGGTGCGCGATGTTCGCGGCGACCGCCTCCGCGTCGAGGGCGGTGCCGTCGGTGAAGGTCGCGCCCTCGCGCAGGGTGAAGTCGTAGCTGAGCGCGTCGTCCGAGACGGTCCACGACTCGGCCAGCCACGGCGTGATGGTGCCGTCGGCGTCGCGCGAGACGAGCGACTCCAGCACCTGCGTCGCGAGGAGCGCCTGCGGGTAGTTGCCGCCGACGTGCGGGTCGAGGCAGGTGGGCTCGGCGTCGCCGGACGCGTAGGTCAGCGTCCCGCCGTCGACGGGGGTGCTGGAGGCGTCCGGCGTCTCGGCGGTGCAGCCGCTGAGCAGGAGCGCGGCGGCCGCGACGGCGGCGGGGAGGGCGAGGAGGCGGGAGCGCAGCGGCATGACGTCTTTCGTGGAGGGGTCGGGGGTGCACGCGTTTCTTGGACGCGACCCAGGAAACGCTAGCAGGGCGTGGAGGCGGCGGGCGGGGATCGCTCGGATCCGTGGAGGAGCGCCCGCATCCCGCGCTGGGGAGGGACGAACCGCGCTGTCAGAGGCCCCTGATGCGCCGGGCGGTCGAGAAGGGCCTCCGCTCTCCTACTGTCGACGCATGACCTCCGCCGTGCTCGCCCTCCTGTTCGGCTCCGCCGTCGCCCTCGTGGGCCTCGTGCCCTGGGCCGCCCTGCAGTACCGGCGGCGCGGCGTCCTCGGGATCGGCAACGCGGTGCTGGCCTTCGCCGCCGTGGTCTACGCGCTCGCCCTCGTCACCTACACGCTCCTCCCCCTGCCCGACGAGGCGACGGTCGCCGCCGCCTGCCGCACCGGATCGGGTCCGCAGCTGCGCCTGTTCGCCTTCGTCGGCGACATCGCGAAGGAGGGCGGGATCGACGGGCCCCGCGCGCTGCTGACGAACCCCGCGTCCGCGCAGGTGCTCCTGAACGTGGTCTTCTTCGTCCCCCTCGGGATGCTCGTCCGCCACCTCGCTCTGCGCGGGCGCCTCGTCGCCGGGCTGATCGGCGGCACCGTCGCCGGCTTCGCCGTCTCGCTCCTCATCGAGGTCACGCAGCTCACCGGCGACTGGTTCCTCTACCCGTGCGCCTACCGGCTCTTCGACGTCGACGACCTGCTGGCCAACACGGCCGGCGCCCTGCTCGGCACCCTCCTCTCCCCCGTCCTCCTCCTCTTCACCCACCGGGCCGAGGGCGCGGTGCCGGAGCTGGCCCGCCCGGTCACGATCCGCCGCCGCGCGTTCGGCATGTTCTGCGACGTTCTCGCGCTGAGCCTCATCACGGGCGCTCTCGTCTCGATCACCGGGGTCGGCCTCGTGCTCGCGGGGGTGGACACGCGCTCGAGCCCCGGGGACGTGGTTCTCGGCGCCCTGCCGTTCGTCGCTCCGCTGCTCCAGCTGGTGATCGTGCTGCGGTCCGGACGGACCCTCGGCGAGACGGTGGTGCGCCTGCGTCCCGAGCCGCGACCGCTCCTCTGGCAGCGGCTCGTGCGCTGGGCGGCGGGATCGGGCGGCTGGTCGACCCTGCTCGCCGTCGAGGGCGGGTTCTGGTCGCTGCTCGCCTTCGTCCTCGCGGCGGCCGCGATGATCGGCCTGGTCGCGACACGGGACCGCCGGGGGACGGCGAACGCGCTGGCTCGCCTCGACGTCGTGGACGAGCGGGCGGAGGCGCCGTCCGCCGTCCGGAAGACGGACTGAGAGGAGCCTGCCGGACGCCTGGGCCGGCCGGTGGTCAGACCGCCGCGCGGAGCCCCTCGACAAGGTCGTGCTGCGCCTCGCGGCCGGCCCGCGTGGGCACGAGCGGGTACACGTGGACCTGCCCGTCGGCCTCGTGGAGCTCGAACGGGACCGCGGCGGCCGCCGCCCGCTCGGCCAGCACGTGGGCGTCCGGATTGAGGACGTCCCGCGTGCCGGTGAAGACGGTGAGGGGGCCGAGGCCCGCCAGGTCGCCGAACAGCGGGCTGACCACGGGATCGAGCAGGTCGAGGGCGCCGCGCCAGCTCTCCGCGAGGACGCGACCGCCCGGGGTGCCGAGCCAGGGATCGGTCGGCTGCACCTCGGGGATCCGCGGGTTGCTCCAGGAGAGGTCGAGCGCGGGCGAGACGAGGGTCGTGCGCGGCAGGACCACCCCCTCGTCGCGCAGGGCGAGGGCCGTCGAGAGGGCGATCTGGCCGCCCGCCGAGTCGCCGGCGAGGCAGGTCGCCCCGTGCCGCTCAAGACTCCGCAGTGCCAGGGCGCGGACACCGTCACGCGCCTCGAGCGCCGTGCCGAAGGGCACGAGCGGGTAGATCGGGAGGGTCACCGCGACGGAGGCCTCGTCGGCGATGCGGGCGGCGAGCCACCAGTGCTGGGGCGCGATCTCGTTCACCCAGCCGCCGCCGTGGACGTAGACGACGCCGCCGCGGATCACCCGCGGGCGGATCGTGTAGACCGGCCAGGAGCCGACCTGCTCCACGTCGACGCGCACGCCGGGCCGGAGGCGGGGCGGCGGGCCGTAGGAGGCGGGACGGAGCGCGCGCTCCCGGATGCGGCGACGGGCTCCCTCCGCGCTGACGAAGGTGCGGTTCGCACGGGCGAGCCGGAGCGCGAGCGGGACGAGGGCATCGGGGACGACGAGCGGCATCGCCCGAGCATCGCGCACCCCGGTGCGCAGCGGCTGGGCGGCGACGGACTGCGCGGCTGCGAACTCTGCGGCGACGGCCTCGGCAGCCACCGACGCGGCAGCCACGGACTCCTCCGCTGATACGCGGAGGTCGGAGGACGCGGCGCGGGCTCCGCGGACGGAGCGTCGGCACCCGCGGACGCAGCGTCGGAGACCGCGGACGACGCCCGGGCACCCCGCGCACAGTACGACGGCCCGGCCCGTGGAGGGAGCCGGGCCGGGGCCGCCGGTCAGCGTGGTGCCTGCACGCCCGCGGAGGGCGGGTCGGCAGCGACCTCGCTGTCGCCGCGCGCTGCGGGTCAGCGTCGCGCGGCGGAGCGGCCGGCGAAGCGGGTGTAGACGAGCAGGACGATGATCGCTCCGATGACCGAGCCGATGATGCCGGCGGGCTGGAAGAAGCCGTCCATCGGGTCGTGCTGGAAGATCAGGAACCCGAGGAAGCCGCCGACGAACGAGCCGACGATGCCGAGCACGATGGTCATGCCGATGCTGATGCTCTGCTTCCCGGGGACGATGAGCCGGGCCAGCGCTCCTGCGATGAGTCCGACGACGATGAGGCTGATGATGAGACCGAGCATGGCGGTCGTCCTTCCGTTGTGCGGGCGGGGGCCCGCTGGTCGGTTCCGCGGTTGCGGGACCGGTGGCTACGCAACCACCCCGGAGGAGGCGGCGGTACACCCCTGGGGGTGTGCTCGCCCCGACGAGCCGTGCGGTAGCGTCCGACCATGACCCGCCGTGCGCCCCTCACCGTCGCGCTCGTCGACGACTACGACGTCGTCCTCACGGGCCTCGCGCACATGTTCGACCACTACCGCGATCGGGTGGTCGTCGCCGAGATCGACGCGAACGCCTCCCTCTCCGACCGGATCGACGTCGTCCTCTACGACTCGTTCGCCCAGCCGGAGTCGGACCACCACGAGATCGCGGAGCTGGTGCGCAACGAGCGGGCCGAGCACGTGGTCGTCTACACCTGGAACTTCGCGCCGACGCTCATCGCGGACGCCCTCGAGCAGGGCGTCCACGGCTACCTCTCCAAGACCCTGCCGGCGCGGGAGCTGGTGGCCGCGCTCGAGCGGGTGGCCGCGGGCGAGGTCGTCGTCAGCGATCCTCCGCGGCGGGCGAGCAGCGCACCGGGCCTCGACTGGCCGGGCCGCCACGAGGGCATCACCGACCGGGAGTCGGAGATCCTCGCGCTCATCACGCAGGGCAAGAGCAACGCCGACGTCGCCGCGCTCACCTACCTCAGCCCCAACACGGTGAAGTCCTACATCCGCAGCGTCTACGGCAAGATCGGCGCGACCAGCCGCACGCAGGCCGTCCTCTGGGGCGTCGACCACGGCTTCACCCCCGACCACCACCGCATCGACCACTGGCTCGGCGGCCCCTGACCCGCGCCCGCGGCACGCCACTCCGGTACGCGACCCGCTGACGGACGCGCACCCGGGAGGCGTCTCGCGGGAGGGGGCGGGGCCGCACGCACCGCTACGGTGTGGCCATGCCCCTCGACCGCGCGCCGACCATCCGCGACGTCGCGGTGCGGGCCGGAGTGTCGTACCAGACGGTCTCGCGGGTGCTCAACGACAGCCCCCAGCTGCGGCCGCGCACCCGGGAGCGCGTGCTCGCCGCGATCGAGGACCTCGGCTTCCGCCCCAGCGCCGCCGCCCGCGCCCTGGCGACGAGCCGCTCCGGCCTGATCGGGATCCTCGCCGCCGAGAGCCACAGCTTCTACGGCACCGCCACCGCGATGGCCGCGATCGAGCAGGCGGCGCGCGACGCGGGCTACCGGGTCCCGGTCGTGAACGCGGCGCCGGACGCGGAGTCGCTGGCCGACGGCCTCGCCCACCTGCAGCGGGAGTCGGTGGAGGCGATCGTGGTCCTCGCCCCGCAGGAGCGCGCGCTGGAGGCGATCGAGAGCCTCGCGATCGGCGTCCCCTCGGTGACGCTCGGCGCGACGGACCGCGGCGCCGACTCCCTGCTCCTCGTCGACCAGGCGGCCGGTGCGCGACTGGCCACCTGGCACCTCGTCGGCCTCGGCCACACCCGCATCGCGCACCTCGCCGGTCCGCAGCACTGGGTGGAGGCGCAGGCGCGGCTCGAGGGCTTCGGCGCCGGGATGAGCGCGGCCGGCCTCGACCCCGTCGCCGTCGTGGAGGGCGACTGGAGCGCCGAGTCCGGCTACCGCGCCGGCCTCCGCCTCCTCGGAGCCGCGCTTCTGCCGACCGCGGTGTTCGCCGGCAACGACCAGATGGCCCTCGGACTCCTGCACGCCTGCACCGAGCGGGGACTGCGCGTGCCCGAGGACCTCAGCGTCGTCGGCTTCGACGACGTGCCCGAGGCGGCGCACTACCAGCCGCCGCTGACCACCATCCGCCAGGACTTCGCGGAGGTCGGCCGCCGCACGATCGGCGTCGTGCTCGCGGAGCTGCGCGGCGAGGAGCCCGCCGTCGACCGCCCGGTGCCGCCAGTGCTGGTGGAGCGGGCGTCGACGGCTCAGGCCTGAGAAGCACCGGCCCCCGCCTCACCCCGCGTGCGGCAGCAGCACCTCCACGCGCCCCTCGCGCACCCGCGTCTCGAACCGCGGCTGCGGCGAGGTGGCCGGCCCCCGCAGCACCTCGCCGGTCTCGAGCGAGAAGGCGCTGCCGTGCCACGGGCAGGCGACGCACGCCTCCCCCGAGCCGTCCGCCGAGACCTCGCCCTCGTCGAGCGGGCCCGAGAGGTGGCTGCAGACGTTCGAGAGCACGTCGATCCGCTCGCCCCGCCGGAAGGCGAGCAGGGGGAGGCCCGCGACCTCCCTCCTCACCGGCGTGCGCTCCGGCAGGTCCGCCAGGGCGCCGAGCTCCTGCCAGCCGGAGGGGAAGCGGTGCGGCACGTCCTCCGCGTGGTTCGCCCCCGCCGCCTGGCGGTAGCTGAGGTGGCCGCCCAGGTAGCCGCCGCCTGACACGACGGCGAGCCCGAGCATCCCGAGCACCTTCCCGCTCGTGGTGCGCCCGCGGCGGCGCTGCACCCACGACGCGGCGTAGAGGCCCGTCGCGACCACGTTGGCCGCCGAGTGCACCAGCCCGACGCGGGTCTGCTGCTCGTGCAGCTCCGACCAGTCGGTGAAGCCGGAAGCGGCGGTCGGCAGGACGCTGATCACGCCGACGCCGACGAGGGTCCTCGCCGCGCGCTGGTTCCCCGGCAGCAGGTCGAGCACCGCCGCCGACACCCAGGCGCCGGTGGGCACGAGGACGAGCAGCGGATGGACGGGGTGGCCGACCGGGACCCCGTGCAGCACGTCCCGCACCGGCTGCGGCCGGACCACCGCGTTCACGGCCCGCTTCACCCGGCCGACGAGCGGATCGAGGGCGGCGGCGTTCTCGAGGCGGGTGACGAGTCTGACGAGTCTGATCTCACGCATGCCTCATGCGACCAAGCGGGCGGCCCCGGCGGAAGGGGCTTGCGGCGGAGGAGGAGCAGTCGGACCCCGTCGGGCGGCCCCTCGCTTGCCGACCCCGAGCCGTTTCGCCTACGCTGACCCGGGGCTTTGTGAACGGTCACATCGCCCGAGCGAGGAGCATGATGGACCAGCGCAGGCCCACCCCCGCCGACGTGATCACGAGCGGCGCCACCGCCCTCGGCATCGAGCTCGGCTCCACCCGGATCAAGGCGTGCCTGGTCGACGCGGCCGACCCGTCCGTGGTCCTCGCCGTCGGCAGCCACGAGTGGGAGAACCAGTTCGTCGACCGCCGCTGGACCTACTCCCTCGACGCCGTCCACGCGGGCCTCCAGGCCGCCTACGCGGACCTCGTCGCCGACGCCTCGTCGCGCCACGGCGTGCAGCTCTCCTCCGTCGGGGCGCTCGGCGTCTCGGCGATGATGCACGGCTACCTCCCCTTCGATGCGGACGGCGGGCTGCTCGTCCCCTTCCGCACCTGGCGCAACACCAGCACCGGGCCCGCGTCGGCCGAGCTCACCGAGCTGTTCGGCGCCAACATCCCCCTGCGCTGGTCGCTCGCGCACCTGCACCAGGCGGTCCTCGACTCCGAGCCGCACGTCGAGCGGATCGACTTCCTCACCACCCTCGCCGGCTACGTGCACTGGCGCCTCACCGGCGAGAAGGTCCTCGGAGTCGGCGACGCCTCCGGCATGGTCCCGACCGACCCGGCGACCCGCGACTACGACCAGCGCGTCGTCGACCTCTACGACGCGCGCGCGGCCGGCGCCGTGAAGCCGCTGCGCGAGCTGCTGCCCGCCGTGCTCCCCGCGGGCGCCGACGCCGGCTCGCTCACCGCCGAGGGCGCGCTCCTGCTCGACCCCACCGGCTCCCTCCGGCCCGGCGCCCCGGCCTGCCCGCCCGAGGGCGACGCCGGCACCGGCATGGTGGCGACCAACTCCGTCGCCCCGCGCACCGGCAACGTCAGCGCCGGCACCAGCATCTTCGCCATGGTCGTCCTCGAGGGCCCCTTGGAGAGCGTCCACCACGAGCTCGACCTCGTCGCGACCCCCGCCGGCGACCTCGTCGCGATGGTCCACTGCAACAACGGAGCCAGCGAGCTCGCCGGCTGGGTCGGCCTGTTCTCGCGGTTCGCCGCCGCATCCGGCGGACCCTCGGACAGCGACGCCGTCTACGGCACCCTCTTCGCCGAGGCGCTCGAGGGCGAGGCGGACGCGGGCGGACTGCTCGCCTACAACCACCTCGCGGGCGAGCCGATCGCCGGCCTGGTCGAGGGCCGCCCGCTCGTCGTTCGCACCCCCGACTCGCGCCTCACGCTCGCCAACTTCATGCGCGCGCAGCTCTACGGCGTGTTCGGCACCCTGGCGCTGGGCATGCGCGTCCTCGCAGGCGAGGGCGTGCGGATCGACGAGATGTTCGCGCACGGAGGCATGTTCCGCACCGCCGGGGTCGCCCAGCGCTTCCTCGCCGGCGCGCTCGACGCCCCCGTCTCGGTCGCCGCGACCGCCTCCGAGGGCGGCCCGTGGGGCATGGCGGTGCTCGCCGCCTACCGCCTGCAGAGCGGAGTCGCGCTCGACGCGTACCTCACCGATCAGGTCTTCGGCGACTCCGGCTTCGAGACCGTCGCCCCCGACGCGGACGACGTCGCCGGCTTCTCCGCCTACCTCGAGCGCTACCGCGCCGGCCTCGCCGTCGAGCAGACCGCCGTCGAGACCCTCACCGACCCGCAGAACCAGGGAGCCACCGCATGACCACCCAGACCCCCGCCGTCGAGGAGGCGATCGCCCGCGTCCGCGAGGACGTCGCGCGGCTGCACTCCGAGCTCGTCCGCTACGGCCTCGTCATCTGGACCGGCGGCAACATCTCGGGCCGCGTGCCCGGCGCCGACCTCTTCGTGATCAAGCCCAGCGGCGTCTCCTACGACGACCTCGCGCCCGAGAACATGATCCTCTGCGACCTCGACGGGAACGTCGTCCCCGGCACCCCCGGCAGCGACCGCAGCCCCTCCAGCGACACCGCGGCGCACGCCTACGTGTACCGCGAGATGCCCGAGGTCGGCGGAGTCGTGCACACGCACTCCACCTACGCGACCGCATGGGCGGCCCGCGCCGAGTCGATCCCCTGCGTCATCACCGCGATGGCCGACGAGTTCGGCGGGGAGATCCCCATCGGCCCGTTCGCGATCATCGGCGACGACTCCATCGGCCGCGGCATCGTCGCGACCCTCAGCGGGCACCGCTCGCGCGCGGTCCTGATGCAGAACCACGGCGTCTTCACCATCGGCAAGGACGCGAAGGACGCCGTCAAGGCGGCCGTCATGGCCGAGGACGTCGCCCGCACCGTGCACCTCGCGCGCCAGGGCGGCGAGCTCGTCCCCATCCCGCAGGAGTCGATCGACGCCCTGTTCGACCGCTACCAGAACGTCTACGGACAGAACCCCACCGGAGCCATCGCATGAGCGTGTACCAGAGCATCATCCCCGACCTCGCCACCCGCACCGTCTGGTTCCTGACCGGCAGCCAGGACCTCTACGGCGAGGACACCCTCCGCCAGGTCGCCGAGCAGTCGCAGGCCGTCGTCGCGCAGCTCAACGAGGCGAGCGCGATCCCCGTGACCGTCGAGTGGAAGCCGGTGCTGAAGAGCTCCGACGCCATCCGCCGCACCATGATCGAGGCGAACTCCGACGACTCCGTCGTGGGCGTCATCACCTGGATGCACACCTTCAGCCCCTCGAAGATCTGGATCCACGGCTTCGACGCGCTCGCCAAGCCGCTGCTGCACTTCCACACCCAGGCGAACGTCGCCCTGCCGTGGCAGGACATCGACTTCGACTTCATGAACCTCAACCAGGCCGCGCACGGCGACCGCGAGCACGGCTACATCCTCAGCCGGATGAGCGTGCCTCGGAAGACGGTCGTCGGCCACGCGAGCGACGCCCGCGTCACCGAGGCCATCGGCACCTGGTCGCGCGCGGCCGCCGGCTGGTCCGCCTCGCAGAGCATGAAGGTCGCCCGCTTCGGCGACAACATGCGCAACGTCGCCGTCACCGAGGGCGACAAGACCGAGGCCGAGATCCGCCTCGGCGTCAGCGTCAACACCTGGGGAGTGAACGAGCTCGTCGAGCGCGTCGACGCCGCCACCTCCGAGCAGATCGACGCCCTCGTCGCGGAGTACGTCGAGAGCTACGACGTGGTCCCCGAGCTGCTCCCCGGCGGCGAGCGCCACGAGTCGCTCCGCTACGGCGCCGCGGTCGAGATCGGCCTGCGCTCGTTCCTGGAGGAGGGCGGCTTCGAGGCGTTCACCGACAGCTTCGAGGACCTCGGCGGGCTCCGCCAGCTCCCCGGACTCGCCGTGCAGCGCCTCATGGCCGACGGCTACGGCTTCGGCGGCGAGGGCGACTGGAAGACGGCCGTCCTCATCCGCATCGCCGCAGTCATGGGCGCCGGCCTCCCCGGCGGCACCAGCCTGATGGAGGACTACACCTACGACATGACGCCCGGCGAGGAGCTCATCCTCGGCGCGCACATGCTCGAGGTGTCGCCGTCCCTGTCGTCGAAGCGCGCCTCGCTCGAGATCCACCCGCTGGGCATCGGCGGCCGCGAGGACCCGGTGCGCCTGGTCTTCACCGCCGACGCCGGCCCCGCCGTGGTGGTCGCCCTGAGCGACGTCCGCGAGCGCTTCCGCCTGGTCGCGAACAAGGTCCAGAACGTCGAGCCGCCGCAGACGCTGCCGCACCTGCCGGTCGGCCGCGCCGTCTGGCAGCCGGCCCCCGACTTCGGCACCAGCGCCGCCGCCTGGATCACCGCCGGTGCCGCGCACCACACGGTGATGACGACGCAGATCGGCCTGGAGGCGTGGGAGGACTTCGCCCGCATCGCCGGCGTCGAGCTCCTGGTGATCGACGAGTCGACCACCCTCCGCGGCTTCGAGTCCGACATCCGCTCGAACGCGGCGTACTACCGCCTCTCCCAGGGCCTGTAGATCCTGCGAGGCCGGACGGCCGGCTCCCTGCGGGGGGTCGGCCGTCCGTCGTTCCCGGCACGCCGCCGGGTCGGGGCGGGGGCCCGCCGCCGAGACCGGCCTGGATCGCGTCAGCGATCGAGGGCGGATCGCCCTCTCCGGCCCGTTCGGCGCCCGCTGCAGCGTCCCGGCCCCGGTTGCGGACGCGCTCGCAGCACGACGGAGGCCGGGAGGCCCGGACGGCCCTCGCGGGCAGTCGGTCCTTCCGGCCTCCGGGATGCAGGCGGTCGCCCGCGCGGTCAGTCGCGCGAGGTCGAGAACGCCGCGTCGAAGGCGTCGGCCGGCGGCGTGATCGCGTTGAGCTTCCGCACGAAGGCCAGGGCCTCGGGGGCGCCGTCGAGGCGGTCCATGCCGGCGTCCTCCCACTCGACGCTGGTCGGGCCGGTGTAGCCGATCGCGTTGAGCGCGCGGAACACCGGCTCCCACGGGACGGCGCCGTGCCCGGTCGAGACGAAGGTCCACCCGCGGCGCGGGTTCGCCCACGGCAGGTGCGAGCCGAGGACGCCGTTGCGGCCGTCGAGGTTGGTGACCGACTCCTTCACGTGCACGTGGAAGATGTGGTCGGCGAAGTCGAGCACGAACGCGACGCTGTCGAGCTGCTGCCAGACGAAGTGCGACGGGTCGAAGTTGAAGCCGAACGAGGCGCGGTGGCCGATCGCCTCGAGGGTGCGCTTGGCGGTCCAGTAGTCGTAGGCGATCTCGCTCGGGTGCACCTCGAGCGCGTAGCGGACGCCGACCTCCTCGAAGACGTCGAGGATCGGGTTCCAGCGGTCGGCGAAGTCCTGGTAGCCGGCGGCGATCCACTCGTCGGAGGCGGGCGGGAACATGGCCACGCCCTTCCAGATCGACGAGCCGGAGAAGCCGTTGACCTGCGTCACGCCGAGCGCGGCGGCGAAGCGGGCGGTGTCCTTGAGGTCCTGGGCGGCGCGCTGCCGGACGCCCTCGGGGTCGCCGTCGCCCCAGACGCGGTCGCTGAGGATGTCGCGGTGGCGCTCGTCGATCGGGTCGTCGCAGACCGCCTGGCCGGTGAGGTGGTTCGAGATCGCGAAGACCTGGAGGCCGTTGCGCTCGAGGATGTCCTTCCGGCTCTGCACGTACTCCGCGTCGTCCCAGCGCGCCACGTCGATGTGGTCGCCCCAGCAGGCGATCTCGAGGCCGTCGTAGCCCCACTCCCCCGCGAGGCGCGCCACCTCCTCGAAGGGGAGGTCCGCCCACTGGCCGGTGAAGAGGGTGATCGGTCGCGTCATCGCGGATTCCTAACTCTCGACTCCCGCGCGCCGTCGCACCGGGAGAGGTAATTTGAGGGTTCACGCAACATATCAGGCACTCCCGCGAGCCCGAAAGGAACCGATCATCGCCCCGATCGCCGGCGCACTGTCGCGCACGCCCACCCTCGTCACCGCCACTGCGGCCCCGACCTGGGAGGAGGGCCTGATCGTCGGCAGCGGCCGCGTCGGCGCCGTGGTGCACGGCCCGGCCGACGCGCTCACCGTCTCGCTGGCGCACGAGCGCTACTTCCTCCCCGTCAATGCGCGGCCCGCCGCCCCGGACCTCGCCCCGGTGCGGGACGAGCTGCGGAGTGCCCTGCTGGCCGGGGACGCCGACGCGGCGAGCGACCTGCTCGAGCGCGGGGCGCGGGCGAGCGGCTACGACGGCGGCCTGATCTGGACCGATCCGCTCGGGCTGTGCGCGACGCTGTCGATCCGCACGGCCGGCGGGGTCGCGTCGAGCCGGCGCCTGCTCGACCCGCTGCTGGGCGAGGTCGCGGTCGAGTGGACCGACCTCGACGGCGGGCGGCACGCGGTGCGACTGATCGCTCCGCACGGGGGCGAGAGCGTCCGGCTGCGGGTGGAGTCGGAGCGCGACGGCGAGAGCACGGTCGAGCTCGGGCTGGGCGCCGGGGACGCGACCTCGTTCGACACGGGCGCGCCGGACGCGTCGGCCGTGGTCGAGGCGACGGTCGAGGGCGGAGCGGTCGGACGACTGCTGGCCGTCGCCGGGACCGGAAGTGCCGAGACCGGGGGCGAGCGGATCCGCGCGACGGTCACCGCGGCGACCGGGGCGCCGTGGGACGTGGAGGGCGTCGTGACCCGCTCGACGGTGCCGGTCGCGGCCGGGGCGGGCGCGCTCCTCCGCGTCGATCTGTCGCTGGCGGGCGGCGAGCCGACGGGCCGGGAGCGTGCGGGCGGCGAGCCGACGAGCGGCGACACCTCGTGGGAGGAGCTGCGCGAGGCCCAGCGCCACGGGCACGGCCGGCTGGTCGGCGCCTCCTCCCTCGATCTCGCCGGAGCCTCCTCCGCGGTGCTCACCGAGGACCTCTGGGAGGAGGCCCGCGCCGGCGACGAGGGCGCGCGCCGCCGCGTCGTCGAGCTCGCGTACCTCAGCGGCCGCGCGAACATCGTCGCGTCGACCGGCGAGCTGCCGCCGACGCTGCAGGGCGTCTGGCAGGGCACCTGGCGGCCGGCCTGGTCGGCCGACTACACGCTGAACGGCAACGTGCAGAACGGCGCGATGGCGGGGATGATCCCGACCGGCACGCCCGAGCTGGCGCTGTCGATCCTGGAGCTGGTGCTGCCGCACCTCGACGACTACCGCGACAACGCGCGCCTCGTCTACGGGTCCGAGGGGATGCTCCTGCCGTCGCGGATGTCGACCCACGGCCGCGCCGACCACTTCGCGGCGAGCTACCCGCACCTCTTCTGGACGGGCTGCGGCGGCTGGGTGCTGCGCCTCGCCGCCGACGCCGTCGCGGCCACGGGAGACCGCGGCATCGTCGACGACCGGCTGTGGGAGCTGGCCGAGGGCGTGCTGCGCTTCGCCGAGACCGGGACGACCGTGGTCGACGGGGTGCGCCGGATCGTCCCCTCCTACTCCCCCGAGAACACACCGGGTGGTGCGCGCTCGCCGATAGCGGTCGATGCGACGATCGACGTCGCCGTGCTGCGGGACGCCGCGCGGGCGACGGCGCTGCTCGGCCGGGCCCGCGGCGACGACTCGCTCGACGAGCGCTGGGCGCGGGTGGTGGCGGAGCTGCCGGAGTACCGGGTCGCCGAGGACGGCACGCTGGCGGAGTGGATCGACCCGCGGTTCGCGGAGGAGATCGCGCACCGGCACGCGTCGCAGCTGTACCCGCTCTGGTACGCGGGCGACGCGGCCTTCGAGGGCCCCGGCGCCTCCGCGGTGCGGCTGCGGGCCGCCGCGGCGGCGACGGTGGCGGCGAAGATCGCGTGGCGGGCCGAGGCGCCGACCGCTCCTCCCGGGCGGATGGAGATGGCGTTCGGGCTGGTGCAGGTGGGCGTCGCGGCGGCGGCGCTGGGTGACGCGGAGGCGGCGCTGACCTGCGCGGAGTGGCTCGCGGTCGAGCACTGGTCACCGACGCTGACGACCCGGCACGACGCGGGGAGGATCTTCAACCTCGACGCCAGCGGCGGACTGCCGGGGCTCGTGGCGGCGATGCTGCTGGGATCGGATGACGAGACGCTGACGGTGCTGCCGGCACTGCCGTCCGCGTGGGCGCGGGGTGCCGTGACGGGGCTGCGCGCGCGCGGCGGGGTGGTCGTGGACCGGCTGGAGTGGTCGCCGGGACGGGCGTCGCTGTGGGTGCGGCGGGTGCCGAGCGCGGAGTGGCTGGCACCGGCGGGCGGGACACGGGTGCGCACGCTGCGCGACGCGGTGCTGCGGGTCGACGGGCGCGAGGTGTCGGGCGGGCTGGAGCTCGGTGCGGAGGCGGTGCGCGTGGACGTGGAGTGGCGCGACTGAGGGTGCGGGGGCGACCTCCGGCGCGGAACGCGCCTGGGCACGCTGAACCGGGCGGATCCGGCGAGCCGGACCCGACTCCGCGAGCCGGAAGTTCCGCCGGGAAGACTCCTGGCACGCGGGATGTGCCTCGGCACGCGGAAACCGACGGATCCTGCGAGCCGGACGTGGAACCCCGGGTCGGAGGACCGCCGGAGATCTTCACGAGACGGCCGAGGTCTCCGGCACGCCGTTCAAGCGGTCTGGCTCAGGCGCGCCAGCTGTCGGCCCGGTTCGACGCCGAACGCGGCGCTGCACGAGCGAGCTTGCAGGTCGTGGACCGGCCCGACTGGTGGGAACGCGCGAGCGTCCAGGACATCGCGGAGACCGCGCAGGCGTGGAAAGGTCACAACCCGATCGCAGAACGGGCCGCTGCCATCGTGCAGCGCGAGGTACTCGACCGCTACGGCGTCGACACCGCCGTGCTCCGCGACGCCGCCGGCCGGGGGAAGTCGGAGTTGGACCTGGCGAAGGAATGGACCAGCACGTCTGCGCCCGAGCACTACCACCGCCACGACGACGACCGCTTCACCATGCAGGTCGGCGACCGGGTGGAGCCGGACGTGAACGCAGAGCGCGCCCTGCTCACCGACTACTGCGCCGCGCTGGCCGGCGACGTCGCCACCGTAGAGCTGTCCGCGGCCGAGGAGTGGAAGCGCGACACCGACCCGGCCGGGTTCCAGGACTACCGGGTGCAGACATCGATCGACTGGAACGACGCCAGCCAGGTCAGCACCCCCGACCCCGCCGACGTCGCCGCTGCGCGAGCGGCGCTGGTCGAGGAGTGGAAGGACACGGTCGCCCCGGAGCGCGCCCGTGCCGGCGCCGAGGTGACGGAGGCGCAGCAGCTCATCGCGGAAGCTGATCGACTCGACCGCGTCAACGACGCCCGCAGCGACGCCGCCGCTCGAGAAACCGCTGGCGTGGCCGACGTCGACAATGGTCCGGCGAACATGGCAGCCGAGCTGGAAGCGCGCGCCAATGACTACGACCGCGACGCCGCCGCCGGCGGCGCCGCCGACGCGACTCCCGACGAGCTGCGCGAGCTCGCCGCCGACGCACGCGCCCAGGCGCAGCTCTGCCGCAACGACGCCCCCGCCGAACGCCAGGACTCTGCTCAGAGCACCGATACAGCGGCCAACTCCGCATCCCCGGCGACCGATCCTCGCGCCTCAACAGCACGGGAGGCCGGCGACGTCGCCTACGACAGCGCTGAGCGGCGTCAGTCGACCATCCAGGCGATGGAAGCCAAGGAAGTTCCACCACACGTCATCGAGGCGCGCATGAGCGCCGACCGCGCACACGCCACCCCGCCCAGCGCCGCCGTCACGTCGAAGGCGCCAATGAGTACCGTTCCGCAGACTCGCCGTGGCCGTGGCCAGGGACAGGGCGCTGATCGCGGAGACCTCAGCCGCTGACTCGGCTCATTCGACTTGTCACAGGTTCCGTTTACGATGAGGCAAACGCGCTGCTGATCGGAGGGGCGTTATGAGTGTCCGCATCCCGATAAGCCCGGAGGTCCTGCGCTGGGCCGCTCCCGAACGCTTGTCAGGCGCTCGGAGTGCCCTATTGCACGACGTTCGCAATGTTGCGCGACCGCGACGTGCGTCTAGCGCTCGACGCAGCATGAAGGTCCAAGGCGGGAATAGTCGTAAGCGTTGGACGCACTCGTGGCGAGGTCATGTCGACTTGACGCCTTTGCGCAGTTTCCGCGACCTGCGCATTGTTCGACTGGCGTTATGACAAGCCGGCCAAAAAGATCGCTTACAAAAAGGCATCGATTACAATCGTCGATGATGGGAAACCTGGACACACTGATGGTTGACTCCCAAACAGACCTGAAAGGAAATTGATGACCCAGCCTGAGCCGCCCACGCGTCTTCGAGATACGGCCCGTGCCAAAGCTTGGTTGTCCAACTTCGACAGCGGGGATAAGCCAGCGGCGAAGCTACTTTTGGACAGTATCCACATCATATCGAGTTCGACATTTCGCGCCGAGACGAAGGAACTTTTAGTCGCCGCCCGCAAGAAACTGAAGGGCAGGACGGCAGCTTACACCGTTCTACAATTGCCTTCAGCGACAGGCTCTACCTTTGTTTCCACCGAAAACTGGAAGCGTGATGGAAGTGAATTAATTGTCCAAAACATCCTCTTTAAAACAAAAGGTAGGACGCAGTTCCAGCTTGACCTTTCGCTGAACGACCTTCGTGAGCGTAAGATCGACAACATTCTATTTGTGGCGGATCAGGCTGTCAGTGGATATGAACTCTATAAGTTTGTTCAGCACTTCTATGACTCACCAACTATCAAGAGTTGGAATTCAAGCCGTCACATTTCGATCTATATCGCCGTCCATACGGTGAATCAAGGCGCTTGGTCGTGGATCAACCTCATGCCTTTCGTGAAAGAAGTCTTCTGGCACACGGCCGGACATGACTTTGATTCGGCCGACTGGTCCGACAACGAGCTCGAGGCAGTCGAAAACTTATGCCAGAAGTATGCAGATGATCTAGACCAGGCCTATGGCTACCGGCAAGCGCAGTCGCTTACCTTTTTTGCGCACACCATCGGAAATGGGGTCCCGAGAATCTTGCTTCAAAGAAAAGCTGGTGATGGGCGAAAAAAGTGGACGCCGTTGTTGCCCGCGGATCGCGGTTTTGGGATGGAGAGCGGTGACGAGCGAAGGCTCGGAGATTATTACCCTCCAGACAATCGAACGAGAATCATTGAGAAAGGCGTGACGAAAAAAAAGCCAAAGCCACTTTATCTCGCAGAGGCGCGTGCAATCGGCGTTGTTGATCAGATTCAGCTCGTCCAACCCCTGGCACTTTTCCTAGTCGCTGCGCGGCGTGGGTATCGTCATAACCTAGACCTGAGACGAGTCACGAATATGACTCAACTGAGGTTGGCTCAGGTTCGCTCCACTGCACAACGCCTGGGGCTGATCAACATGGACCTGACGGTGACACGCAAGGGGCAGGACTTCTTAAGGCGGCTCGCTAAGAAAGCACCACCGTGGTTCCCCGCTCTGGAGCCTCAGCTTGAGGAGGAGGACGGCGCACCGCGCCGGGTGACGCCGGTCATGTACTATCCTCGACAGCTAAGGTGAGGGGAAGGATTCGGGTTAGAGAACGCTCGCGACCATGGTCGCGAGCCCCACGCGCGGCGCTGCCGGAAGGCTGCAAAGCACGATGCGTCCATCGGACGACGCTCGCCCCGGAGGGGTGGGCGCGGAGAAAACTGGCGCTTACGGAGACTTCCGAGCGACTCAAACAAAGTCGCGGTCTTCTCCGTTGAGCCGCTCGCCCCTCCGGGGCGGACAACTGAAGGTAACCGTTGAATCTTTCTCCTCACCTCTATCGAAAGAATGCGCCGAGCGGTCTGGACGGTGCGGTTGTTGAACGAGCAATAAAGCTAACTTCGGAACAGCGAGCGCGTGGGGTTGAACCCATTTTGACGCTCAACCATCTTGCCGCCCTCTCCGGAACAAGTGGGAATTATCTTCACGCGGTTGTTGATCGTCAGGTTGATGGTTATGACCTGTTTAACATCCGAAAGCGAGCTAGTGGGAGGCGGCGATCGATCGCGGTTCCACACCCGGAGCTGGCGAAAGTTCAGAAATGGCTGCTAACTGACGTCTTCTCAAAAGTTACTGTGCACAGTGATTGCTTTTCCTATCGCCACGGTATTTCCATCAAAGACTGCGCGTCTCGTCATCTGCACGCGGAGTGGATGCTCAAAGTCGATCTCAGTGATTTCTTTCATCAAATCGACGAGAGACATGTTTTTGGCGTGGCGTCGTCACTATACGAGCCGCTAGTTGCGTTCGAGGTCTCGAGAATAGTCACGCGCCAACCCCATGTTGGTCAGCCTTGGCTTCCAAAAAAATACCTTCGCACCGTGCATCAAATCCCTACCAAATCATCGTATCCTTATAAAAGATCCGAAAAAATCGGCTATTTGCCACAGGGCGCGTCCACGAGTGGATATATTTCGAATCTGGTGGCTAAACCATTGGACACAGCTCTTTCTAGCATCGCGGCCGCGCTTGAACTAACATACACGCGTTACTCCGACGATTTGGCCTTTTCCAGTGCACGCGTTCTAAGCCGGAGTCAGGGCCTCGATGTTCTGCGTGAAGTTGCGCGTATGGTTGGCAAAACCGGCTTTCATATTAACGAATCAAAGACCCGGTTCAGCACACGGGCCAACGGGTTAAATCTTCTCGGTTTAACAGTTGATGGAGAAAGTCTGCGTCTACAGCGTCACCTGCGTACACGCATCGAGTTTCATGTCTCTGGGGTTGAGCGATTTGGCGCGAATGCACATAGTATCCATTGCGGCTTCCGCGATGTTTTGGGTATGTCACATCACATTTTAGGGCTATTAGCCTACGCGTCTCACATTGAACCTGCTAAGGCGTCGATTTGGAGGGCAAGATTAGACGCCTCTCGCGATGCGCTTCTGTTCGGTGCTCCGTTGGCAGAATAGAATAAATGCCCGAATTCGCGGGACGACTTGATTTCGGCCTTCGTCGGCGACGGGGCCGTGGCTGAGTAGTTGGTAGTGGTATTTGTCGGACGATCTTGCATAGGCGAGCCCCCGTTCGTGCTGCCCTCGCCATGATCACTAGGCTCGCGCCACGTGCTGGTGCGCATTCTGAAGATGCCGTAGCCATGGCACTGATCGCGTGTGCGGTGCGGGCAATTGGTGCTTGACCTCGGTAGCTGACGGCTGTTGTCGGGCCTCCACATGCTGTCAGCAGTATCCAATAACTGACGTCATGTCAGTCGCCAAATCGAATCGCAAGAGACCAGCGTCCGTCAGCCACTAGAGTCTTCGTCCTCATCTTCGCGTCTCCAGTGAACTCCGGAGGGCTCTACGTAGTGGAAGCCTGCGGATTCAAGCGCGTTTCGGACCTCCGCGTAGGACAGCCCGGTGAGGCCGACCATCGAATCCATATGTCGATACGAGTCCTGCCGGAGCCACCAGCGGAACTCATCACCGAGCGCCCCCGTCCGGCGGAAAGCCTCTACGTCTTCCATCGGAACGCCGTGATTCAACCGGCCGAGCGCTCGGAAGAGCTCGGCGAGACGAAGAGTCTCGATGGCTCCCGCCCAGTCGAGCAAGAGGGTTGCGACAGCGCCCGCCGTGAGAACTACCCCGAAGTACCCGTCGCCTCCACGATTTCCGTTCAGAGCAACTTCGAGCCTTTCGGCCTCCCCGATTGGCAGTCCGCTGAGCAGGGATCGGATATCACCGACAGTGACAGCACCATAGACAGAGGTGCCGTGCGGCAACCAGCCGTCCTCGGGCCCGAACCCGTGAAGCTCGAGCGCGTGATGCCACTCGATGATGTCCATAGAGTCCGACCACAGGAGTCGCCTGACCTTGGCGCGGTGCGATGAGACGACGGCGTCGATAAAAACCGCCTCGGGGGCATCATCGATTTCGATTTGCACGGCGGGTTGCCCGTCAAGGGATGACCAGAGCTTCACGTGCCGAACCTACCCCTACTCATGAAGGCGGCACGCCGTCTGGTCCCGTTCGCTTGTGGAACTCGCTTAGGTAGCCTCGGCTCAGCCTGTCGCGTTGAACGGGTCTTGCCGAACAGTCATGACCTCCTCTCGCCACGCTGCAAATGCCACTACCCAGCCGGGCTCCTGCTCGGGACTGCGCATCAGTTCGATCTCGCCCTGCTCCACTCCTCGTCGAAGGAGCCCAGGATTTCCCGCGAGGGCGAGTGCGGTTCGGGGGAATCGTTGACGTCCTCGGGGCTTGCAGAGGAGATCGCAGATGTATTGCTCCAGCTCGATCGTGGCCGAATAGGCCGCATTCGCCTGCTCGACGGACGGCTCGAAGTAGGAGTGCACCACCCTGTTCCTCAGATTCGCGGTGTTCACCAACCACGCGCCGGGTGCCGTGGTGATGTCCCTGCACGCCCACACTCCTCCGAGCAGCGGCGGGAACTGCGACCTCACTCTCGCGGCGATCGGGGGGTTCAAGACCGGAGCCGCCTCTTCGGGAGTACGACCTACCTCCCACAGAAGATGTAGCACGGTTGTGTCGATCAGAACTTCGGCAGCAGTCGCCGCGTGAATCACCGACGATCGGACATCACCCCGCAGGCGCATGGCGGCAGCGGCCTCGCGTCGCAGGTCGGTATAGCCGGCGTAGGCGAGGTCCGGGTGCAAATACGCGTAGCGAAACGCAGCACTCTGCCGCTCTGTTAGCGGCGTCGGTTCCGCAAGAGCTCCGATGCCGATATCGTTCGGTAGGAAGATTCCCGGACCGCCTGGCCAACCGTCGTCGGACGCTGTGATGAGTCGCGTCGTCATGGGCAAAATCGATGGCAGGAGCTGGCGGGACACAAGGTCAATCGGATGTTGCGTTGCGACTACGTACGCTTGCTGCAGCGCTCGAACGCCCCTGATCCCGATGTCGAATGCGTCCGACACAACCCCGAAAGTCGGATCACTCCCGTCCTCGAGCTCGACGAGCATCTCCACTACGGTCGTGATTTCATCGATCGGTTCTACGGGTATGGACATCGACGGATGGCCCTGCCCAGCGGGCGGCGGCTGGAGGGCGCGCACGGACTCGAAGAGCCGACCGATCCTCGACTCCAGCACGCTGGGCCAGCGCTCGCTAATCACTCGGATCGACGCGCTGACAGCCACACCACCATCTGGAACGGGGAGCGGAATCACATCGTTCTGGGGCCACGCCAGGGGCTCGGGAAGGGGGAAGTACCAATACACGATCGGGATCCGCATAACCTCAGTCTCACAGCTCCAACGAGAGCGATCGGAAGCGCGTGTGCACTCTGCCTTCGGCTTCACGGTCGGAACCAGTTTCCGCCCTGCTCGCCTCCGAGGGGCGACTGCCGATCAAAGTCGGCGGGTGAGTCTCCGGAGATCTCACCTGAGGTGAGCTACGCGTGCTCGCTGGGCGACTCGGTTCCTGCAATTGCGATGGAGTTTGATCAGGGCACGGATGATGAGATGAGATTTACAACTTTTTGCGGGCGCTCGACTCACCCCGACGACCGCGCGCCGCGCCACTTCGCCAATCTTCATCCGTCTCCTCTGACCTCTTGAAGCTGCCACTGGTCCACGCATGGACGTCCGTGATCGGGCGGCCGCCCAGAGCCGCCGCGAGCAGGAAGCCTGCCAGCAGTGCGCGACCGGAGGGCTTGAAGTGCGCATCCGAGCGGGCGCCGAGCTCAATGAATCTGCGGCACGCGGAAACCGCCGAATGCAGCGAGCCGGACGTAGAACCGCGAGCCGGAGGTCCGCCGGCGTGACTCCGGCCCGTGGAACGCGCCTCGGCACGCGGAAACAGCCGGATCCGGCGAGCCGGAGGCGGTTCCGCGTGCCGGAGGTGCCGCGAGAGCTGCCGCCGGACCCCGCCCGCCGTCAGGCGTCCCGCCGCCCGTACCGGTCGTAGACGCGGTTGCGGTTCGCCCGCTCGGCGGCGGGCAGGCGCTGCGCGTCGGCGATCTCGTAGACGCCGAAGGTGTCGCGCAGGCGCGAGGCCGGGTCGACCTCGACGAAGGTGCACCAGGGCAGCCAGTGGTGGTGGCTGCGCAGGGTCTGGGTCGCGAAGTCGCCGCTCTCGTGGCCGAGGCCGGGCATCGCGTAGCCGATGCTGCCGTCGACGTCGGTCGACTGGCGGATGTTGCGGTGCAGGAACTCGGCGAAATCGAGGTAGTGCTCGTCGGCCGTGATCAGGTGCAGTCGGTAGTAGCTGTACGAGCAGGCCGCCATGTAGACGTCGGCGCCGCCGCCGAGGGTGATGATGCTCTGTCCGCTGATCGAGTACCGGTTGAAGGGATGCGCCCAGGGCGCGCGGACCGGGAAGGACCACGCGTAGGTCCAGGTCTCCGTGTAGTCGGCGGCGCGGACGGCGCCCTCCAGCCAGCGCGGCTCCTCCGTCAGGTCGTAGAGCGCGAGGAAGCCGAACAGTCCGTAGATGCCCGCCTCCTTGTCCTGGATGTCGGCGTTGTCGCAGGTGCCGCCGCGGTACTCCAGCGTGCGGTGGATGTTCGCGAACGACCACTCGCCGGCGCGCACGGCGGACGCGCGGTAGCGCCCCTCCCCCGTCACGAGGTGCAGCTGCACGAGGAAGCGGATCACGCTCGGGGTGTTCGAGCGCGAGTCCATCCGCACCGAGCCGTCGGCGTTGTAGGCGCGGTGGAAGCTGCCGTCGGCGTCCTGCACCTCGAGCAGCCAGTCGGCGGTCCGCCGGCAGAACTCGAGCCAGAGCGGGCGCTCGTCACCGAGGTCCCGCAGGTGCAGGTAGGCGTCGAGGATCGCCTCGACGCCGTCGGCGAGCATCCGCAGGTAGTGCGGGTACGGCTCGAAGCCGCCGAGCGAGGGGTTGAAGCACATCCGCGGCGGGCCCGACTCGGGCAGCGCGGTCCGCGCCCAGAAGTCGACGATGCCGACGCCCTGCTCGAACGCCTCCGGCACGCCCTCGCGGTCGCCGTAGCGCAGCAGCTGGTATCCGATGCCGGGCTGCTGCCCGACGAAGCCGAACTGGAATGAGACGCTCGAGACGTCGAGGTCCGGCAGCTGGCAGGCGAACGGCAGGCCCCAGGAGTCGCCGTAGCGGCGGGTGAGGCGCTGGAGGATCGCCATGCCGTGGTGGAAGTGCCGCTCGTTGTCGACCTCGAACAGGTCGTCGCGGATCCGGGCGTAGGTGCTGCGCCAGGTGGCGCGCATCATCGTCGCGAAGTCGTCGTACCGGCCGAGGTCGACCGCGACGGCGTAGCGCTGGCGGAAGCCGACTTCGACCGGGTGGTTCACCCGCTGCAGGGCCTTCGGGGCGGCGTCGTAGTCGAGGCCGGAGTAGGGGTTGTCGATCGTGCGCTCGCCGTCGGCGCCCGGGTGGACGTAGTCGATCGACAGGCCCGCGGGCGGCACGTCGAGCGGGGTCCGCACGCCGAAGCCGTAGTAGAGGTAGTTCAGCGTCGTGCCCTGCGGGCGGCTCAGGCCGATCGAGCCGACGGTGCACTCCGGGTCGGTGAAGTTCTCCGAGCGGACCACGTCCAGGCGCGGCAGCGTCGCGTCGGCCGCCCAGCGCGAGAGCGCCACGGTCTCGCCGGTCGCGAGGCTCTGCGCGGCGAACAGAGGCAGCGCGTAGTGCGTCTCGGTGCGCCAGAAGTACTCGCTGCCGGGGTCGCGGCCCATCGCGTCGGCGGGCCCGAAGGCGTTGTCGCGGTACCAGGCGCCGGGGGCGAAGCACTCGTAGTCGCGGAGGTCGTCGGACCCGGTCAGCCCGAGCGAGACGGCGGTGGAGAAGCCGAGGTCGCCGCCGGCCGTCAGCACCTCGACGTCGCGGTGCACGGAGAAGCCGTCGCCCGCGACGCGCCAGACATCGGTGACGGCGAAGGCCGACCCGGAGCGGACGGTGATCGTCCCGCTCGCGGTGATCGCCCCCTCCGACAGCGAGACGGCGTCGTAGGGCGCGCCGGAGTACTCGCTGATCGCGGCGACGGTCTTGACCGTGACGCGCAGCGGCCGGTCGTTCGCGTAGAGGACGCGCTCGCCCGCGAGCACCTCGAGGCCGCCCGCCTCGACGCGGAGTGTGTAGTCGCCGGAGCGCAGTTCCACGGTGGTCCCTTCCCGGAGGGTCATCTCAGCTCTTCTCGTCGTGCGCGCGGGGGCCGGCCGGTCGGGCGGCCCCGGCCGGCTCGTCCTCGAGCCGCTGCGCCCCCGGATCGAAGCGCCGCGAGCCCGGCCGGAACAGCAGTGCGACGCCGCCCTCGACCAGCCCCGCGAGCAGCAGCAGGATCGCGAACGGGATCAGCGAGATCTCGGCCCACGCGCCCATCACCGGCATCACCAGTCCGGCCGCCGTGAAGCTGACCGTGCCGAGGATCGCCGTGACGCTGCCCGCCTCGCTCGACGGGCCCTGCAGCGAGAGGTACTGCACCGGGGCGAAGCCGAGCGAGCGGCCGGCCAGCGCGAACGTCAGCGCGCCGACGACGACGAGCAGCGGCTGCGTGCCGGTGAGCGCGAGCACCGCGACCACGACGGCGCCGAGCGCCGTGACGATCGCCGAGGCGGACATCGCGAACCGGGGTCCGAACCGGGGCACGATCACCCGTCCCGTCGTCTGCCCGACCGCGATCGTCACGAGCGAGGTGACCAGGAACAGCAGCCCGTACAGGTCGGGCCCGACCGCGTAGACGTTCGTGTAGAGGAAGGGAGCGGTCGCGAGATACGCGAAGCCGACCGACCAGCCCGCGGCCGAGGCGGCGGCGAGCGCCAGCACGCGCGGCCGGCGGAGCATCCCGAAGGAGTTGCGCAGCGACGGGCCGAGCCCGCCCTGGTGCCGCCGCTCGCGGGGCAGCGTCTCGGGCAGCACCAGGAGCGCGATCACGGTCGCGAGCGCTCCCCAGGCGGCGACCGCGAGGAAGGAGCCGCGCCAGTCGATCACCTTGGTCAGCTGCGCGCCGACGGAGGGCACCAGGATCGGGAAGACCGAGACGATCACGGCGAGGTTCGCGAGCATCGTGACGAGCCGCTTGCCGCTGTAGAGGTCGCGGACGATGGCGGTGACGACGACGCCCGCGGCGGTGCAGGCGGCGCCCTGGACGAAGCGGGCCGAGAGCAGCACGGCAGTGTCGGAGGTCATCGCCGCGACGAGGCTCGCCGCGATGTGCAGCGCCGCCGAGACGCCGAGCGGCCACTTGCGGCCGACCGCGTCGCTGAGCGGTCCGGAGACGAGCTGGCCGGCCGCGAAACCGAAGGTGGCGCCGGTGACGACCAGCTGGGCGGTCGCCACCGAGACGCCGAGATCGTCCTGCAGCGTCGGCAGGAACGGCAGCACCAGGTCGATGGTGAGCGGCCCGAAGCCGACGAGCATCGCGAAGATCGGCAGCAGGAGGCGGCCGCGGGGCATCGCCCGGACGGCGGGGGAGGCGGTGGAGGCGGTCATGAGCGCGGAGCGCAGGTCACGGAGGGGATCCTGTCCATCAGCTCCCGGCCGAGACCGGGAAGTAGAGCGAGAAGGGTTCGTCGACGACCTCGTGCAGAGGCCGGAAGCGGACGGCGGCGGGCTGGCCGACGGCGCGGTAGCCGCGCAGCCACTGGGTCCACTGCCGCTCGTTGTCGGGGGCGAGCAGGGCGGGGGCGTCCTCGAGGCGCCCCCGCAGCGCGATCTCGCGGTCGACGAGGCCGGCCAGCACGATCGGGCCCTCGACGAAGGCGACCGTGCCCGGCTCGTCCGGGATCGGCACGGCGCGGATCTCGGTGCCGAAGGCGAGGTCGACGCTCGTGCGGCCGCCGGGGTGCTCGATCAGGAGCGCGCCGTCGCCCGCCCGTACGCGCTCGGCGTCGCCCGCGACCCCCGGCTCGCCGACGGTCCACTCCGGCACCCGCAGCCGCACGTGCAGCGCGACTCCCTCCTCCGAGACGATCTCGACCCGGATCCGCGAGGCGGTGGGGCGGTGCACGTCGCCCGCGGCACCCGCGTTGGCGTCCGGGCCGACGTAGCCGGCGGTGTCGAGCACCTCGACCCGCACCGCCGCGTCGCCGGCGGCGGACGGCAGGCGCAGGCTCGCGTCGACGTGCTGCGCGATCGTCAGCTCGGCGTCGCCGCCGCGGTAGAAGACGAGCCCGGAGTGGCGCGTGTGCGCCTGCACCAGCGTGCCGTGGCAGCACCAGAAGTCCTCGGTCGGGCTGCCCCAGTCCTTGCGGGCGCCGCCCTCGAGCGGCAGGAAGTAGGCGACCATCCCGGTCCGCGGGTTCTGCTGGGCGAGGAGGCCGTTCCAGAGGTTCCGCTCGATGTAGTCGGCGTAGGCGAGGTCGCCGGTCCAGCGCAGCAGCACGTCGGCCAGCCGGATCATGTTGTAGACGACGCAGTGCTCCTGCGTCTTCTCGCCGCGGCGAGCGGCGAACGCGTAGGGCGGCGTCCAGATCTCGCCGGAGGTCTGACCGCCCGTGCAGAAGGTGCCGCGGAGGGTGACCGCCTGCTCCCAGTAGGCCTCGACGATCCTCCGCCAGCGCTCGTCGCCGGTGACCTCGTAGGCGCGGGCGGCACCGAGCACCTCGGGGATCGTGGTGTTGGCGTGCATGTTGGTCAGCACGTCGCGGCCCTCGAGCAGGCCCTCGAAGAAGGAGCGGCGGTCGTAGCGGCCGAGCAGCTCGGTGTAGACGGGGTCGCCGGTGATCGCGAGGAGGTCGGCCCAGACCTCGAGCATGCCGCCGGTCTCGACCTCGAGGATCTCCTGGAACGCGGCGTCGTCGAATCCGCGGACCCACTCCAGCAGCGGGACCGTGGCGGCCCGCGCCATCCGCAGCGCCCGCTCGTCGCCGAGGTCGAGGTGCAGGTCGACGAGGCCCATCAGCAGCTTGTGCATCGCGTACTGCGGCGCCCAGATGGGGCGGCCGGTCGCGAGGCGGTCGAGGTAGCCGCGCGGGATCGCCCAGATCCAGCCGCCGCCGTTCTCCTCCTGGCAGCGCTCGAGTCCGTCGAGCACGGAGTCGATCCGGACGCGCAGCAGCGGGTCGCCGGTGACCGCGACCTCGCGGGCCGCGGCGGAGAGCCAGTGGCCGAGGAAGTGCCCGCGCAGCTGCGAGCCCGGCGTCTCCCAGCCCCAGTGCCGGTCGAGGCCGCGGGCCTCGCGCGAGTCCTGCGAGGGGTGCAGGTGCCAGCCCTGGTCGCCGATCCCGGCCTCGGTCAGGAAGTTCTGCAGCAGCCCCTCGTCGGTGAGCGAGAGGAGGTAGTCGCGGTTGAGCCGCCGCCGCGCGTCGAGCACCCCGCGCTCCAGGCGGGTCTCGTGCGGGGCCGGGTGGGTCAGCGGCATGGGTGCTCCTCGTCGAGGCGGTGGGTGGTGGGGATGAGCGGCGCGAGCGGTGGTCGATCGGCGCGGGTCGATCCGCGCGGTGGTCCATCCGACCGAGGGTCGAGATCGATCTCTCGCTGTACTCAGACCAGGATCGACGATAGGAATGGGGACATGCAATCCCCGAGAGTGATCCATCTCGTCGCCGATGACGTGTCCGCCCTCCTCACTCAGTCGGGAGGCGACCTGCCCGTGCTGCTGCACTGGGGTCCGCGACTCGACGCGAGCGACGACGATCTCGCAGCTTTCGCAAGAACTCCCGTGCGGACGGGGATCGAGGGCTCCTCCGACGTCCCCTACGAGCCCGGGATCCTGCCCGAGCACACCTTCGGCTGGGCCGGCCTGCCGGGTCTCCGGGTGCACCGGGAGGGCGCCGGCTGGTCGCCGAGACTGACCGTGGACACCGTCTCGGTGGACGGGGAGGCCCTCGCGGAGGGCGCGGTCGCGCAGGCCGGCAGCGCCGCCGTGACCGTCGAGGCGCACGACGCACAGGCCCGGATCGGGGTGGTCCTAGAGATCGTTCTCTCCCCTGCCGGACTGCTCAGGACCCGCGTCTCGGTCCGCAACGACGGCGCCGGGCACCTCGAGGTGATCGGCGTCGACCCCGCCCTCCGGATCCCGACCGAGGCCCGCGAGATCCTGGACTTCTCCGGCCGCTGGGGCACCGAGAAGATCCCCCAGCGCCACCCCGTCGTCACCGGCACCCACTCCCGCTCCTCGCGGCGCGGCCGCACCGGCCTGGACGCGACGACGGTCGTCGCGGTCGGCAACCCCGGCTTCGACTCCGCCGACGGCCGGGTCTGGCTCTGCCACGTCGGCATCGGCGGCAACCACGAGCACGCGGTGGAGCGCGGCGACGGCTGGCTCGCCTTCCGGGGCGGCGAGCTGCTCCTGCCCGGCGAGGTGCGCCTCGCGAGCGGCGAGAGCTACTCCTCCCCCTGGATCTCCGGCAGCTTCGGCCACGGCCTCGACGCCGCGGCCGCCCGCTTCCACGCCCACCTCCGCGGGGTCTCCCGCTCCTCGCGCCGGCCGCGCCCGGTGACGCTCAACGTCTGGGAGGCGGTCTACTTCGACCAGGACCTCGCCGTCCTCACCGAGCTGGCCGACCGCGCCGCCGCCCTCGGGGTCGAGCGCTACGTGCTCGACGACGGCTGGTTCCTCGGCCGCAGCGACGACCGCGCCGGCCTCGGCGACTGGACGCCCGACCCCGTCGCCTGGCCCGACGGCCTCCTCCCCCTCGCCGAGCACGTCCGCGGCCTGGGCATGGAGTTCGGCCTCTGGGTCGAGCCCGAGATGATCAACGAGGACTCCGACCTCGCCCGCGCGCACCCCGACTGGATCCTGCGGGCCCGCGAGGAGCTGCCGCCGCGGTTCCGCTTCCAGCAGGTGCTCGACCTGACGAACCCCGACGCGTTCGCGCACATCCTCGGCGTGCTCGACGGCCTGGTCGCCGACCTCGGCGTCGCGTACCTCAAGTGGGACCACAACCGCGACCTGATCGACGCGGGCCACCCCGCCACCGGGACGGCCGCGGTGCACGAGCAGACGCTCGCGCTGTACCGGCTGATCGACGAGCTGCGCGCCCGGCACCCGGAGCTCGAGATCGAGAGCTGCGCCTCCGGCGGCGGCCGGGTCGACCTGGGGATCCTCGAGCGCACCGACCGCGTGCACACCTCCGACAACCAGGACCCGCTGGACCGCTCGCGGATGCTGCGCTGGACCGGGCTGCTCGTGCCGCCGGAGATGCTCGGCTCGCACGTCGCCTCGCCGGTCAACTCCGTCACCGGTCGCACCAGCGACCTGCACACCCGCTGCGCGATCGCCTTCCTCGGCCACTTCGGGATCGAGTGGGACCTCCGCGAGCTGGACGCGGAGGAGGAGCCCGTGCTGGCGGGCTGGATCGCGGCGTACCGCGAGCACCGCGGCCTGATCGCGACCGGCCGGGTCGTCGGAGGCGACGACTCCGACCCCGACGCGCCGTCGCTGCGCGGCGTCGTCGCGCCGGACGGCTCGGAGGCGCTGTACACGCTGGTCACGCCTGCGCTGACCGCGGACTCGCGCCGCCGCGTCCGCCTCCCGGGCCTGGATCCGCGGGCGCGCTACCGGATCGAGACCGCGCGCCCCGGCTCGCTCGGCCCGCCCTGGCAGAGCCCGCACTGGCTGGAGTCGACGGTTCCGCTGGACTCCGACGCCCCGGCCCCCGCCTACTCGGGGAGCCTGCTGGGCGAGGCGGGCCTGGACCTGCCGACCTTCCACGCCGACCGCGCGATCGTCCTGCGGCTCGTCCGCGAGACCGCGTGAGCACCGCCGCCGACCGCGGCGTCCTCGACACCGCCGGCACCGCCGCCGACCCGTCCGCCACCACCCTGGAGCACTCCGTGAACAGCACCGTCACCGTCGACCTCGACCGCCCCGGCGCCACCATCAGCCGCCACCTCTACGGCCACTTCGCCGAGCACCTCGGCCGGTGCATCTACGACGGCTTCTGGGTCGGCGAGGACTCGCCCGTCCCGAACGAGGGCGGGATCCGCCTGGACGTCGTCGAGGCCCTCCGCGCCCTCGACATCCCCAACCTCCGCTGGCCCGGCGGCTGCTTCGCCGACCGCTACCACTGGACCAACGGCATCGGCCCGCGCGAGGAGCGTCCCGGCCTGATCAACACGCAGTGGGGCGGAGTCGCGGAGGACAACTCCTTCGGCACCCACGAGTTCATGGCGCTCTGCGAGCTGCTCGGCGCCGACGCCTACATCTCGGGCAACATCGGCTCCGGGACCGTGCAGGAGATGGCGGACTGGGCCGAGTACCTCACCGGCGCGGGCAAGTCGCCGATGGCCGACCTGCGCCGCTCCCACGGCCGGGAGGAGCCGTGGACCGTCCGCTTCTGGGGGCTCGGCAACGAGACCTGGGGCTGCGGCGGCAACATGCGCGCCGGCGCCTACGCCGACCTGGCGCGGCAGTTCGGGACCTTCGTGCAGAGCGGCAACGACACTCCGCTCTACCGCGTGGCGGCCGGAGCCGACGGCGCCGACACCCACTGGACGCAGACGCTGATGGAGGTGATCCCCGAGATCGAGGGGCACCCCTTCTCCTCCGTGCCGTGGGAGTCGGTCTCGGTGCACTACTACACGATCGGCGGCAGCTGGCACGCGAAGGGCAGCGCGACCGACTTCGACGCCGACACCTACTGGAGCACGATCGTGGCCGCGCAGGGGATCGAGGAGCTGCTCCGCTCGCACGCCGCGGTGATGGACGTCCACGACCCCGAGAAGAAGTACGGGATGGTGCTCGACGAGTGGGGCACCTGGTGGGACGTGGAGCCGGGGACCCACCCGGGCTTCCTCTTCCAGCAGAACACGATCCGCGACGCGATGGTCGCGGCCTGGCACTTCGACGTCTTCCACGGCTTCGCCGACCGCCTGACGATGGCGAACATCGCGCAGACGGTGAACGTGCTGCAGGCGATGCTGCTGACCGACCCGGACGGCGGCGAGATGGTCCGCACGCCGACGTACCACGTGTTCGAGATGAACAAGGGGCACCACGACGCGACGGTTCTGCCGACCACGGTCGCCGGCCCGACGCACGCGGTCGACGGCCGCGAGATACCCGTCGCCTCCGCCTCCGCCTCCACGAAGGACGGCCGCGTCCTGGTCTCGCTGACCAACGTCGACCTGGAGGAGCCGCTCGAGGTCTCCCTCGACTTCCGCGGTGGGACCGTGACCGGCGCGACCGGCCGCCTCCTCACCGCCGACCGCCCCGACGCGCACAACCGGCCCGGCGCCGCCGACGAGGTGAGCCCCGTCGCCCTCGAGGGCATCGAGACCACGGCCACAGGCCTGCGGGTCACGCTGCCCCCGCACTCCTTCGCGACCGTGACGCTGGAGCTGTCGTGATCGCCGCGCGCACGGAGGCCGCCCGCCGCCCGCCGATGGGCTGGAACAGCTGGGACTGCTTCGGCGCCTCGGTGACGGAGGAGGAGGTGCTCGCGAACGCCGAGTACCTCGCCGAGCACCTCCTGCCGCACGGCTGGGACACGGTCGTCGTCGACATCCAGTGGTACGAGCCCGATCCCGGCACGAGCGACTACCAGGAGGTGTCGGAGCCGGTGCTCGACGACTGGGGCCGCCCGCAGCCCGCCGTCGGACGCTTCCCCTCCGCGGCGACGGGCGGGTTCACGGCGCTGGCCGCGCGCGTGCACGCCCTCGGCCTCCGCTTCGGGGTGCACCTGATGCGCGGCGTCCCCCGCCGAGCGGCCGAGCTCGGCCTGCCGGTGCTCGGGGCAGAGGCGACCTGCGCCGACATCGCCGACCGCGGGAACGTCTGCCCGTGGAACCCGGACAACTACGGCGTCGACATGAGCGCGCCCGGCGCGCAGCAGTACTACGACTCCGTGATGGCGCAGCTGGCCTCGTGGGGCGTCGACTTCGTGAAGCTCGACGACGTGCTCTACCCGCCGATCCAGGCGGAGGAGATCGCCGCACTCTCCCGCGCGATCGACGCGACCGGCCGTCCGATGGTGCTGAGCCTCTCCCCCGGCAAGCAGCTCTCGCTCGAGAACCTCGAGCTGCTGCGGTCGACCGCGCAGATGTGGCGGATCTCGGACGACTTCTGGGACGACTGGGCCCACCTGCACGAGCAGTTCCAGCGGGCGGCGCGCTGGGCTCCGCACCAGCGTCCCGGCGCCTGGGCCGACGCCGACATGCTGCCGCTGGGGCGGATCGGCGTGCGCGCGCACGTGGGCGAGGACCGGCTCTCGCGGTTCACGCCCGCGGAGCAGCGGACGCTCGTGACGCTGTGGTGCCTGCTCCGCTCGCCGCTGATGATGGGCGGGCACCTCCCGGACACGCCCGCCGACACTCTGGCGTTGCTGACGAACGACGACGTCCTCGCGCTGCTCGGCAGCGACGGCAGCCGCGAGATCGTCCGCGACGGCGACCTGGTGGTGTGGTCGGCGTGGCGCGGCGACGAGCAGTGGCGCGGAGTGTTCTGGCTGGGCTCGTCGGCGCGGTCCTACTCCGCGCACCTGACCGACCTGGGCTGCTCCGGCGCAGCCTCGGCCGTCGACGTGTGGAGCGGCGCCGAGCTGCCGATCGTCGGCGGCGCCGTCGAGCTCGAGCTCGAGCCGCACGGCTGCCGCCTGCTGCGCCTGGCCGGCTCGGCTCGGCTCGGCTCGGCTCGGCTCGGCTCGGCTCGGCGAGAAGCCAGGTGTCGTCGCACTCGAGACCGACTGCGACAACTCCTGCGCACTCGCGGAACCGCGGTCCGGATGAGCCCGACGAGAAGCCAGTAGTTGTCGCACTCGACGTCGACTGCGACAACTCCTGCGCACTCGCGACCGGCCTCGGGACGCCGGACCCCCGTCGCTCCTGTGCCGAGCACCCCGAGACTCCAGGAGTTGTCGCACTCGAGACCGACTGCGACAACTCCTGCGCACTCGCGGAACCGCGATCGGAGGAGTCCGGCGAGAAGCCAGTAGTTGTCGCACTCGACGCCCACTGCGACGACTTCTGCGCACTCGCGAGCGGAGGCGGCGCAGGATGCGCCGAGACGACGGAGGCCGCCGCACTCGAGCTCGAGTGCGACGGCCTCCGGACCGTCAGGAGCAGGCGCCCGCGGGTCAGGACTCCGTGTCGACGAGCGAGTCGAGGTGCGCGAGGTCCTCGGACGAGATCTCGAAGTCGACGTCGGCGTTCTCGACGATGCGCGAGGGCGTCGTCGACTTCGGCAGCGGCAGCACGTCCTTCTCGAGCAGGTAGCGGATGCAGAGCTGCGCCACCGACTTGTCGTACTTCGCGGCGATCTCGCCGATGTCGGAGTTGTCGAGCAGGCCGCCCGTCGCGAGCGGCGAGTAGCCCTCCACGAGGATGCCGTGCTCCTTGCAGTACGCGGTCGTCTCGTCCTGGGTGTTGCCGACGAACCAGCGGATCTGGTTGGCGTGCGGCACCACGTCGGTCGCCGCGATCAGCGACTCCAGATCGGCGACCTGGAAGTTCGAGACGCCGATGGCGCGCGAGCGACCGTCCTCGAGGATCTCCTCCATCGCCTTCCACGCCGCGATGTTGCCCTCGCGGTGGTCGGAGCCCATGTCCTGCCAGGGCCACGGGGCGTGGATGAGGTACAGGTCGACGTGGTCGAGCTCGAGCGCCGCCATGGTGGTCTCGAAGCTCGCCTTCGCGCCCTCGTAGTCCTTCACCTCGGCCGGGAGCTTGGTGGTGATGAACACCTCGTCGCGCGGGACGCCGCTGTCGCGCAGGGCCCGGGCGACGCTCGCCTCGTTGCCGTAGGCGCGGGCGGTGTCGATGTGGCGGTAGCCGGCCTCGAGCGCGGCGGTCGTCGCGTCGTAGGCCTCGGGGCCGTCGGGGATCTGCCAGGTGCCGAACCCGATCTTCGGGATGGCGACTCCGTTGGACAGCGTGAACGTGTCGGTCAGGGCGGGCATGACTCTCCTCTGCATCGGTCTTCTCCACGGGCCGCCACCGGCGGCGCCGCTCCTTCCACGCTAGGCCGGGCCCCCGGCTCGCGCGGGCCCCTTGCGCTTGGCGACTGCGGTGCTACGCGGCCGTCGCGCTCCCGGCCGCCGACCCCGCGGAAGTCGCAGGACTCGCGCGCGAGTACCGCGACTTCCGCGGGGTCGCGAGCCGGCACCGCCGGCCCGCCCCCGCGAGCGGCCGGCCCCTCCCCCCTGAGGCGCCGACCGCTCAGCCTCGCGCCACCGACCAGGGGGTCCGCAGCGCCCGCTCGGCGAGCAGCCGCCGCTCCCCCGTGATCGACACCTCCGCCGTCACCGCCGCGTCCGCCGCCGAGGCGCCGGCCGTCAGCCGCAGCGGCCCCGGGTCCACGGCGAGCCGGCCGTCCTCCCCCGTCACCGCGAGCCGGGCCGCGTCGACGTGGAAGTGCACCGTCATCGTCTCGCCCGCCGCGATCGGCACGCGCGCGAAGCCGATGAGCTGCGCGACCGGCCGCACCACCGCCGAGGTCGGGTAGCCCGCGTAGAGCTGCACCACCTCGACCGTGTCGGCGCCGTCGTTCCGGAGCGACACCGCCACGTCGAGCGATCCGCCGACCGGCAGCTCCGCCGCCGTCGCCAGCTCCGTATACGTCACCGCGCCGCGGGTCAGCCCGTAGCCGAACGGGTAGAGCGGAGTCGCGTCCAGCGCCGTGATCCCGGGGTTCGAGAGCCCGAGCGACGGCTGCAGGTACGTGGTCGACGCGGACGGGAGCCGCGGGATCTGCACGGGCAGCCGCCCGGTCGGAGCCACGCGGCCCGAGAGCACGCCGGCGACCGCAGCCGCCCCGTCCGCTCCCGGGAAGAACGCCTGCACGAGTCCGCGCGCCGCTCCGAACGCCCCGAGCGCGTAGGGCCGGCCCGAGAGGACGACCACCACGGTGGGCACGCCGGTCTCGAGCACGGCCGTCACCAGCGGCTCCTGCGCTCCGGGGAGGCGGAGGTCGGCCGCGTCGCAGCCCTCGCCCGAGGTGCCGTCGCCGAAGAGCCCGGCGATGTCGCCGACCACGACGACCGCCGCGTCGGAGCCGCGGACGAGGTCCACCGCCTCCTGCACGCCGTCGGTCGACGCGGAGGTGATCGAGCCGCCCTCCGCGAAGCGCACGCGCGACGCGCCGAACTCCTCCTGCAGCGCCGTCAGCACCGTCGGGATCGACAGGCCGAGGTCGTGCCCGGGGTGCTTGGAGAGCACGTGGTTGGGGAACGCGTAGCAGCCGACCAGGCTGCGGAACTGGTCCGCGGCCGGTCCCACGACGGCGAGCGAGCCGGAGGACAGCAGCCCCGCGACGTCCTCGTCGCGCAGCAGCACGACCGACTCCTCCGCGATCCGCGACGAGATCGCGCGGTTGCGGGCGCTGTCGAGGTCGACCTCCTCGGCCCCCTCGGGTACCAGCGGGCCGCCGTCGAGCAGGCCCGCCTCGAACTTGTGGCGCAGGTGCCTGGCCACGGAGCGGTCGAGGTCGGCCTCGTCGACGACGCCCTCGCGGATCAGGCGCGGCAGCTCGCCGTAGGCCGCCGTCTGCGGCAGCTCGACGTCGACCCCCGCGTGCAGCGCCAGGCGCCCCGCGTCGGCCGCGTCGACCGCGACGTGGTGCATGGCCTGGAGGAACGGCACCGCCCAGTAGTCGGCGACGACCGTGCCCTCGAAGCCCCAGCGGTCGCGGAGCAGCGTCGTCAGCAGGTGCCGGCTGGCGCTGCTGGGCACCCCGTCGATGTCGGTGTACGAGGTCATCACGCTGCGGGCACCGCCGTGCCGCAGGGCGGCCTCGAACGGAGGCAGCACCGTGTCGGCGAGCTCGCGCGGCCCCATGCTCACGGGTCCGTGGTTGCGGGCGCCGCGGGAGGCGGCGTACCCGGCGAAGTGCTTCAGCGTCGCGACGATACCGGTCCCCTCCAGCCCCGCCACGTAGGCGGCGCCGAGCTGCGAGACGAGGTACGGGTCCTCGCCGAGGGTCTCCTCGACGCGGCCCCAGCGGTAGTCCTTCACGACGTCGACGACCGGGGCGAGGCCCTGGTGGATGCCGAGGGCGCGCATGTCCGAGCCGATCGCCTCCGCCATCTCGCCCACGAGCTCCTCGTGGAAAGTGGCCGCCCAGGCGAGCGGAGTGGGGAACGCGGTCGCGCCGTACGCGGCCAGGCCGGTGAGGCACTCCTCGTGCGCGATGGCCGGGATGCCGAGGCGGCTGCCGGCGACCACGCGCTCCTGCAGCTCGCGGAGCCGGCGGACGCCCTCCGGGACGGTGACCGGCTCGGTGCCGAACACGCGGGTCAGCTGGCCGAGGCCGCCGGTGAAGAGGTCGTCGCCCGCGGCGGGCCCGTCGTCGAGCTTCGGGGCGAAGTCGTCGGCGGAGTCGGTGAGCCAGACGGAGCCGAGCTGCGCCGCCTTCTCCTCGAGGGTGAGTTCCTGGGTCAGGAGGCGGGCGCGCTCGGCCGGAGGCAGAGCGCGGTCCCGCCAGTCCCGCCCGGGAGGACGCGCGGCGTCCGTCCCGGGCAGTGCTGGGGAAGCGTCGTGCATCAGCCCTTGAACGCCCCGTCCATGATCCCGGACACCATCCGGCGGCCGACGAAGAAGAACGCGATCAGCAGCGGGAGAGTGGCCATGAACGATCCGCCCATCGCCAGGGCGACGTCGATCGAGCGGTTGGCCTGCAGCTGCTTCAGCGCGATCTGCACCGTGAACAGCTCCGGCGACTTGAGGACGATGAACGGCCACATGAAGTCGTTCCAGACCGCGGTGAAGGTGATCAGTCCGAGGACGAACGCCGCGGGGCGGACCACCGGGAAGGCGATGCGCCAGAACAGCTGCCACGAGTTGGCGCCGTCGATGCGGGCCGCCTGGATCAGCTCGTCGCTGACCGTCGTGGACATGTGCTGCCGCATCCAGAAGATGCCGAAGGCGCTGGCCAGGCCCGGCACGATGATCGCCTGGAGGGTGTCGACCCAGTCGAGCGCCGAGACGATCAGGTACTGCGGGATGATGCTCAGCTGCGCCGGCACCGTCATGGTCAGCAGCACGATGAGGAACAGCACGTTGCGGCCGGGGAACTGCAGCTTCGCGAAGGCGAAGCCGGCCATCGCGCAGAGGATCGCCGAGATGACGGCGATGCTCAGCGACACGATGAGGCTGTTCAGCATCGAGGCGATGAACGGGACGGTGTCGAACACCTTCTCGGCGATCGCCATGAAGTTCGTGCCCGGGTACAGGCGCGGCGGGATCGACGTGACGGCGGTCGCTCCGACCGACGCGACGACGAACATGTAGTAGAGCGGGAAGATCGAGACGAGCACCGCGATCACGAGGAAGACGTAGGTCGGCCAGCCGACTCCGCCGCCCTTCCCGTGCCGCTTCGGCAGCTGTGCCTTCTGGACCGTGGGGGCCAGCGTCTGCGGGACGGCCTGGTCGATCACATCCGACATCAGACGGCCTCCTTCCGGGTGCGGGTGGAGAGGTAGAAGTTGAGGAGGGAGACGAGGACCACGATCACGAACAGCACGACGCCGATGGCGGATCCGTAGCCGAACTTGAACTGGCCGAAGCCCTGCTCGTAGAGGAAGAGCGCCAGCGTCTGGCACTGCCGGCCGGCGCCGCAGGTGAGGCCCGATTCGGGAGCCACCAGGAGCGCCTCCGTGAAGATCTGCAGACCGCCGATGGTCGACATGATCACGGTGAAGACGATGATCGGGCGCAGCGCCGGGATCGTCAGGTGGCGGAACTGCTGCCAGCTGGACGCGCCGTCGACGGAGGCCGCCTCGAACATCTCGCGGGGCAGCGACTGCAGGCCCGCCAGGTAGAGGAGCGTGTTGTAGCCGAACCAGCGCCAGAAGACCATCGTCGAGATGACGATCCAGGAGCCGTAGTTCGTGGCGAGGAAGTTGATCGACGGCAGTCCGAAGATGCCGAGGAACCAGTTGATCAGGCCGAAGTTCTTGTCGAAGATCTGCGCGAACACGATCGCGGTCGCCGCGACGGAGGTGATGTACGGCACCAGCAGAGCCATGCGGAAGAAGTTCGCCCAGCGGAGGCGGGCGTGGTTCAGCAGGTGCGCGAGGAAGAGGGCGAACAGCAGCTGGGGCACCGTCGAGATGATGAAGATGCCGAAGGTGTTGACCAGCGCGTTCCAGAACCGGGAGTCGGCGAAGAGCTGCTGGAAGTTCGCGATGCCGACGAAGGTCTGCTCGCCGATCGGGTTCCAGTCGAAGAGCGAGACGTAGAACGTGAACAGGAGCGGGAAGAGCCCGAAGACGATGAAGATGATGAAGAAGGGCGCGACGTACGCGTAGGGGGCGATCCGCTCCGAGAGGGAGTTGCGGATCCGCGCGGCCTTCTGGACCGGCGCGCTGGGCTGCTTGCGCTGCTTGCGGGGTGGTGCTGCTGTCACCGTTGACACGGGAGTACCTCCGTCGAGAAAGGGGGGAGGGGCCCGGCGCGCGAGGCGCCGGGCCGCTCGGGTGGGTGGGGCGATCAGCCGCCGATGGCCTGCTTGGCCGTGTCGAGTGCGGTCGACCACGCCTTGTCGGAGGTCACGTTGCCGGCCTCCAGCTCGACGAGGGTGTTGAGGAGCGCCCCGTTGATCGGGGTGGTGTCCGGTCCGTTGTAGAAGGACGGGAACTGCTCGACGGAGGTCGCCATGACCTCGCCGATCTTCGAGTCGCCGAAGAACGGGTCGGTGTACGACTGGACCTCTTCGCTGGCGACCGCCTCGGTGGCGGCGGGCAGCGTGCCCGAGGCCTTGAAGTGGTCGGTCTGGCCCTCGGCCGACATCATCGTCTTGATGTACTGCCAGGCGGCCTCGGGGTGCTCGGCGCGGGCGGGGATGGCGATGACGCTGCCGCCCCAGTTGCCGCCGATGCCGGGGACGCTGGTGACGCGCCAGTTGCCGGCGGTGTCGGGGGCGTCGGTCTTGATGCCGGCGAGGATCCACGAGGGGGCGATCGTCACGGCGAAGGCGCCGTTCGCGCGGCCCGGAGCCCAGCCCGAGGACCAGGCGGCGATGCCGGCGCTGATGCCGGCGTCCTTGGTGTCCACGGCGACCTGGAACGCGTCCTTCACCTGCGGGTTGGTGTCGTAGACCAGCTCGCCGTCGGGCGAGTAGTACTTCTCCGAGACCTGGTTGACGGTCGAGAAGAAGACGCTGGTCTCGATGTTGTCGACGAACGGCTTGCCGGTCGCCTCGGTGTACTTCTTGCCGGTCTCGATGAAGGACGGCCAGTCCTTCCAGAGCTCGGCGACCTGGTCGGGCTCGGTCGGCAGGCCGGCCTGCTCGAAGAGGTCGGCGCGGTAGGCGAAGCCCAGTCCGCCGACGTCGGTCGGGACGCCCACGACGGAGCCGTCGTCGGCGGTCGCGGCGGAGGCGGCCCACGGGAGGTAGGTCGAGGCGACGTCGTCGCCGCCGAGGGTGCGCAGGTCGAGGAAGTTCGAGCTGTTGGCGACGAACTGGGGCAGGTCGTCGTTCTGGATCATGACCAGGTCGGGCACCTTGCCGCCGGCGAGGGCCGCGGTGAGGGCGGTGGCGGTCTCGGTCGTGCTGCCGACCTCGGAGAGCTTGATCTTCGCGTCGGGCATCTTCGCGAGGTACTCGTCGACGCTGTCCTTGGCGTTGATGCCGGTGAAGGACCAGAAGGTGGCTTCGGCGTTCGGGTCGTCCGAGGCGCCTCCTCCCCCTCCGGACGAGCACCCGGTCAGGGTGAGCGCGACTACTGCTGCTGCGGCGGCTACGGCCGTCAGGCTTCTTTTCACGACAATTCCTCTTCGTTGGGGATTCGCAGGGTTTCGGTGAGGGCGGGCCTCAGAGAACGATCTCTTGGCGGCCAACCTAACCCGCCCGCGAGCACGACGCAAGCGAGAACCGGTCTCCGCGAGATAACGATCTCCGCCTAGTATCAAAGGGAAGTTTCGCAAATCGAGCAGTTCCGGACGGCCGCCCGCCGCCCCGTGCGAGTCTTCACTCCGACGTTCTCCCCACCGTGCTCCGCGGGGAGGCGCGGAAGCCGGAACCTCCCCTCGCAGAAGGAAGCAGCATGACTCGACCCACGCTGGTGGACGTCGCCCAGGCCGCGGGCGTCTCGCGCGCCACCGCCGCCCGGGTGCTCGCAGGCGGCACCAATGTCGACGTCCGGATGACCGCCGCGGTCGAGCGCGCCGCGAAGTCCCTCGGCTACGAGGCGAACAGCGCCGCCCGGATGCTCCGCGGCGGGCGGGCCGGGGCCATCGCCCTGATCGTCGCCTTCAACGAGCTCGACAGCCTCACCGGGACGTTCTTCACCTCGGTGCTGAAGGGCGCCGCGAAGGGCCTCTACGCCGGCGAGGTGCAGCCCGTGCTGCTGCCCGCCGACCACGACGACAGCGACCGCATCCCCCGCTTCCTCCGCTCGCGGGCCGTCGACGGCGCGATCGTGATCCTCCAGCACGAGATCACCCACCTCGCCCAGGCGCTGGCCGACTCCCCCGTGCCGATCGCCTGGGTCGGCCGCCCTCGCGTCGCCCTGCCCGAGGACGCGATCGTCATCGACTCCGACAACTACGGAGGCGGCCGCCTCGCCGCCCGCGCGCTCGCCGACTCCGGCCGCCGGCGCCTGGGCATCATCGCCGGCCCGCACGACATGGAGCCCGCCCGCGACCGCATCCGCGGCTGGCGCGACGAGCTGACCGAGCTCGGTCTCGACTCCAGCCCGATCGTGCACGGCGCCTTCACCCTCGAGAGCGGTTCCGCCGCGATGGCCCGCCTCCTGCAGCGCCACCCCGACCTCGACGGCGTCTTCGCCTCCTCCGACCTGATGGCCAACGGCGCGATCCGCGTGCTCCAGGCGTCCGGCCGCCGCGTCCCCGCCGACGTCTCCGTCATCGGCTTCGACGACGTCGTCATCGCGACCACCTCGGATCCGACCCTCACGACCATCCGGCAGCCCCTGGAGGACATGGGCCGCGTCGCCGCCGAGACCGTCGTCGCCGTCGTGCAGGGCCGCCCGGTCGACCGGCAGCCGATCCTCGCGACGACCCTCGTGCAGCGCGAGTCCGCATGACCCCGCCTCCCCCGCACCGCCTGATCGTCAGCACCGACGCGGCGAACGAGGCCGACGACCAGTTCGCGATCGTCCAGGCGCTGCTGACCGAGACCCTCGACGTCCGCGGCCTCGTCGCCGCGCACTTCGGCCGGCCGGGGAGCATGCCGGAGTCGCGCGCCGAGATCGACCGCATCGTGGAGTTGGCGGGATCGACGGTGACCGTCGTCGACGGCGCCGAGTCGGCCCTGCCCGCCGAGGCGTCGGACGGCGCCCGCCTGATCGTGGCCGAGGCGCTGCGCGACGAGGGCCGCCTGTGGATCGCCGTGCTCGGGCCGCTGACCGACGTCGCCGCCGCCCTGCTGCTCGAGCCGTCGATCGCCTCCCGCGACATCGTGGTCGTCTGGGTCGGCGGCCCGCCCTACGACGAGATCCGCGCCTACAGCCCCGAGTTCAACCTGATCAACGACGTCGACGCCGCGAACCGCGTCCTCGAGTCGGGCATCGCCCTCTGGCAGATCCCGATGCCCGTCTACTCCGGAGTCGGAGTCGGGCACGCCGAGCTGCGGACGCGCCTGCGCGGAACCAGCCCCCTCGGCGACTACCTGGTGGACCAGCTGATCGCGTTCAACGACACCATCCCGTACGGGCCGCTCGACTTCCGGTCGCTGGGCGACAGCCCGGCCATCGGCGCCGTGATGAACCCCGCCGGCGGACGCTGGCGGGAGCGCCGCGCACCGCGGTTCTCCGCGGACGGCGAGCTCCTGCCCGACGCAGGACCGCACACGATCCGGGTCTGCGAGGCGTTCGACACCCGCTGGCTGATCGAGGACCTGTTCGCGAAGCTCGTGGAGTTCGGGGAGCGGTCGGGCGGCGAGCGCTGATGGTCCCTCGTGGCGAGGCATCCGATGCGTGCGCTCGCTGAACAAACGAAGGCCTTCTGCGATGCGAGCGGACACCGCGGGTTGCTCGCACGATCCCGAGATCAGGTGTAAAGACGCAGCTCGGCTTCGAGAAGCGACTCAGCCCTGAGTTCCTTTATGAGTTCTTGAAGAGCTTCCACCGCGACGGTCTCGGCGCGCTCCGAGTCGGTCGCCTTGTGCGCAGCTCTCAGTACCGCTTGATGTCTATCGTAGATCGGATCCTCTGCATAAACAGCCTCGAGCACATCCGCGAAATCGACGAAATACCGGTAGAGAGTGCCGATGCCGACGCTGGCGCGAGCCGCCACCTTGGCGGTTGTCGCCCGATCTCTACCCACCTCGATGACGACTTCGCGTGCCGCCGCGACGATCGCGGCTCGCGTTCGATGAGCTCGATCTTGGAGTGGTTTCACTGGTGTGCTGCGATTTTTCGCTCCTGTCATACCTTTCATCCTCTCACCACACGCCTGGAACGTGACACATACTCATATGGTCGATCGGAGTGTGCTGCCAACGAGAGTCGCATTGCGGGCGGCCCCCGAAGTGATCTCACCAGCGCGCTGGCCGCCACCCTTCCGGCCACGCCAACCGAGGGCGCTGAAGCAAGCGAAAGCGGAGGAGAGAAAGAAGTAGAGCCGAATTCACGAAGATCCGAGTAAGACTCCTCGCTCACGAACGCGCCACTTATCCCGCCACTTGAAGCTCCGCTCTTGACCGTTCCTGACTTCGCTGCAAGCCTTCTTCAAACGCGGAGATCAATCCGCATCTGAAAAAACGCTACAGATGAAAGGCCGTTCGATATGCCATTGAGGGAATTCAGAAGTGCCAATGAGAGTAGAGACAAGAAGCTAAAGGTGGATCGCATGAAGCGTTTCCGTTCCTTCGCTGCAAGCCTGCTTATTGCGGGCATCGCAGCCACCGGAATCGGACTGGTCTCTACGGGACCGGTGATGGCAGCACAACCGCCCGCCGGCTACCCCAGTACAGACACCTTCGCGACGGTGTCGAGCAGTACGCATGGGAGTTTCCCGATCCGGCGCGGCTTCTACGATGCAGACATCGAGCGCGGGTGGGGCCTCGACAAGGTTTTCCACAAGCACAACATCTGGAGCACCAACGCAATGAAGAAGGTGATGGCTTCCACGAACAGCACGCTGCAGGGGAACGGCAATTACAATCTCAAGGCCTACGCGGGCAACTACGACTGCGTCGACGGCAGGTGCGTGCTCCGCGAGCAGGTCGAGTTGCTGGGCATCTACAATCCCCGGTCGTACGACCTGTACTACGGATGGCCCGTCGGCGGAAAGATGGGCATGCAGACCCTCTACTGCAAGCAGGGCGGCGAAGCTCGCTGCGCCGACTGGGTGACGTACTCGATTGACTACCCAGGTGTCGACAACCCGTTTAGCCGGTCGAGCACGCCTGCGGAGGAAGGGCTCACGGCGGACCAACAAGCGAAGCAGGCCGAGATCCTCGCGTCGCCGGAGATCGAGGAGCTGAAGGCAGAGATCGCAAGCGACGTGACCGAGGTCGCGTTCGACTACGCGCCCCTGCCGGAGATCATGTTCACGGAGTAAGTTCGGTCAGTAGCAGAGGAGAAGAAATCTACTCTTCTCCTCTGCTACTGTCGATTAGGAGGAGTTGGGCAATGACACAGGCGGAACATACAGCCGACGCCTTCCTGCGAGGAGTGCGTGTCTTCCTAAAGCAAGATCGTGCTGGTGATATCGAACTTATTCACTGCTGGGCACAGGAACCTAATGACGCCTTCATCCTCTATAGATATCGAAGAGGACCCTCCAACGTTTTCGGGTGGCATGAACAGCTTCTCACGTCCGAAGGAGTGGAAGCCGCACTACTTCATGGTATGGATACAGCCCAAGAGCTTTCGGAACCCGTTGGAACCGCGTCTATCAAGGCTGATGAGAATGGCATCAAATGGGTCGGGCAAGCAATTCATACCAGCCAGCCGAAACTTACCTTCGAGGCAGTGACTTTATTGCGTTCCGCTATGGAACGCTAGAAGAGGTAACGCGGGGCTTCGCAGGCCCGGCGGCGTGGCCCTGTGGCCGGGAAGGGTGGCCGACGGGCATGGGGCTGGGCGTTTACATACCCGCGAGCCCCTGTGGTACCTCCTAGTTGGGTGTGACGGCGGAGGGAGGAGGGAGCGAGCCTTTGCTCGAGCGGTGCGTGTGAGCGCATCGCGTCACTCAGCTCCGAGCACCGTGCTGTCAAGGGGTCGGTTCAGGGTCCTGCGCATGGTGTCCGACCTGATCGGCACCTACGACCGGGAGACGACCTCCGCGAGCATGAACAAGGGTGTGCGCTCGACCACGAGCGCGTTGAAGCGCGAACTGATCCTCGACGTCGCGGAGCTGGCGAACCTCCCCACACCGCGGAAGGGCCGCAAGATCGGGCGCGCGGTGATGATGCCCTCCGGTAACCGTGCCGCGATCCTGCGCACCGTCCCGTGGCTCGACGGACCCAAGGCGCTGGTGGAGTCGATCAACGCCTCCATCGCGAACCACAAAGCGGGCAAGCCCGCACCGACCACGCCGCCCCTCGTCACTACCGCCGCTATGGAGGAAGCATGACCGCAGACGACTTCGACCCGTTCGGCGGTGAGGACTCCGCACCCGCCTCGGAGCACGCTCCGGCGCAAGACGAGGAGGCAGTGACGACGCACTACGGGTCCGCGGATGAGTTCGTGCGCAAGCAGCTCATCAGCACCTACCGGCGCCGGGTGATCGCCTACGGCTCCGGGGGCGGCATGCGCTGGAAAGCGGCCTGGTGGGAGAGCAAGGAGGCAGTGCAGCGCATCGAAGCCCTGTGGCGGGCGTGGGAGGCCGCACGACGAGACGAGACGGACGGGCCGAGCACCTGGTGGGTCAACCACTGCGACCCGCACATGAACGTGCTCCTGTCGATGGATGGGCCGTTCGCGGACTCTCGCGACGAGAACGACGGCGGTGATCCGCTGCCCTACACGCCGCCACCGGTCGGCATGTTCGAGGACGACAACCAGCCTCCGCTCTACACCGAAGTGGTGGCAGCGCGAGACGGCGCCTTACGCTGACCCCAACCACCGGAAACAAGCGCCCTTTTCATCAAAATTGACCTTATGTCAGTTCTCGGCCCATGCCGTCTCGTGATGCATGTCGTGGCGGAATTGGACGCTCAGCGTCCCGCCGATCGATCCCCATTCGGGATGGCACTCAGCCCGGAAAGGCCCTGTGTCATGGGTCGGTGAGAAGCTGGCGCGGTGAGCACGCATTCGGGCCCCGTGCCGCGCAAAGCGCGGCTTAGCGGCAGAGATCGAACGGGATCTCCTCACGGGCGACCGGTCGAGGACGTCCTGCGCAGGCTGCCTGTGGATAACTTCCTCAGCAAGCATTCAGCTTTGACTTTCAGCCGTGTAATTCGTGACCGAAGCGTGACCCAGCTCGAAAAGCAGTCCGTTTCGGCCCCTGACGGCCCCCTGGCGGCTCAAGATCCTGTGGATAAACCAGGAGGTGTTTACCACATTTCCGCTGCGACAGAGGCGCAGAGCGGACCACTGAGTTACAGTTGTGAATGTAAACAGCCCCGATCTGCTCCTGAGCAGATTCGGTGCTCATAGGCAGATCGGGGCCGAGGGTGTCTGTGGAAGGACTCCTTGACCTTAGAGGTTCCATGGCCTCTGCGTGAAGCGGGCTCCGGCCCGTTGACGCGACGCTGCCTCCCTCATATAGAGAAGTGGAGCACGTGATGTCGAAGTCGTCACGGTCGGCCAAGCCCTCGAAGGCTGCCCTGTCGAAGGCGGGAAGGACCCTCGCGTCCGACTCGTCCGGCAAGGCCGCCAAGTCGAAGGCCGGCTCGACCCTCGGAAAGGGCTAGCCCCTAAGGTCCGTGGCTCCTCCCGGAGCCACGGACCCTCGTCGACGTCTCGATGCACGGCACGCTTCCCCAACGCCCGTTCGGGCAGGGAGCTCACACATCACCATGTCATTCACGTTCAACGAAGCAGCGCTTCGCCGCGAATTGCAGCAGCAGGTCCAGTCGACCCTCGACGATGTCGCCCGCAAGCGGAGCCGCGCGCTCGCGGCTCTGCACGGCCGCTATGCCGGTCGACCGGTCAGCGAGATCAAGCCCGCGCTTCAGCGCATCTTCCGCCAGGACGGCGGTGACCTCACCGATCCGGAGCTGAGCCAGTACGCGGAGGCGATCAGCTCCGGGACCAGGATCACCTTCACGGCCGAGAAGGTGCGGTGGTAGTGATGGTGCGCAGAGTCACTCCCTCCCAGCTTCGCAGCATGGTTCGCCAGGCCGAGCAGAAGCAGCGGCAGGCCATCAGTAACTACAACCGGGAAGTCCGCAACTACAACAACAAGGTGCGCCAAGCGGTCAGCACGTACAACCGCGAGGCGTCCGCCCACAACTCGCGTGTCCGCGCCAACCGCCAGCGGCTCGAGCGGGAACTCAGCAAGCTGCGGTCCCAGACGCACTCGTCGACGCGCTATGTCACCTACACCCGATCGGTGTCGACGTTGCAGCGATCCTTCGCCGACGTGGAGTCGGCAGCCACCGAAGGCGCCTGGTCAGACTCGCGCAACTTCCTCGACCTGGCAGAGGGCGAAGCCGCCAACAGCGTCGCAACCCTCAATGCACTGTTGGCTCCGTCAACCGATGACGAGGATCAAGAACCGGAGCTTCGGGTGACGTCGCTCACCAACGAACTCGCGAGCATCGACCCGGAGTTGCAGGACCGGTGGAACGGCGCACTGTTCGCCTTGAGCCCGCAGAACCCGGACGCAGCCCGGCACTTCTGCACGAGCGCCCGCGAGATCCTCGCGAGCATTCTCGATCGAGAAGCGCCCGACTCTGCTGTGAAGCAGGCAAACCCTGAGTACGTACGAACCCCGAACGGAGGCGTGTCCCGCCGCGCGAAGATCCAGTTCTTCCTCGCTCGCACCGGAAACTACGTCGCCGCGCTCGCTCAGTTCGTGGAAGACGACATCGACAGTGTCATCTCGCTCTTCACCGACTTCAACGCCGCAACGCACGGGGGAGCGGGACGATTCGATCTGCCGCAGCTTCAGGTGATCAAGACGCGCGTCGAGCACGCCATTCAGTTCCTGCACCGCTTGGTCCGGTGACACCCGCGGCTCGGGCCACGGGCTGAGACGTCCAATGGTCCGCGCTTGAACTCAGCGAGGCCCAGCACGACTCCCGCGTGCTGGGCCTCGCTGCGTTCACTCTGCAGTGAGGAGAACGGGGGCGAGATCGTCGCGGCGGATTCCCGAGAGCGTACGGAGGTGCCCGGTGACCCTTTCCGCGAACTGCGGGCACTCGGCCCCGCGGAGAGCGTCAGCGAGGGGTCTGCCATCCCTGTCTCGCCAGTAAATCCGCTGCTTGTCCGTCACACGCTGCACGTGTGAGGGCGCTCCGTCATCGATGAGGATGAAGAAGTCATCCGCGCGGTAGACCTCGTAGAGCTCGTCCTCGCTGTCCGAGAATCCGCCGTCGTTGGTCAGCAAGATATCCGCGCCGGCCGCGAGCGCAGCAGCGTGGACGTGGCGATCGTGAGGATCGGTGCCGTTGTACGGAACGGTGGCGTCGAAGTCACCAAGGACCTCATCGACACATTCGACGATCTTCGCCCGCTTTTGAACGATCAGCCGGCCGGGCGCCTCGGGGTGCAGGCGTCGCAACGAGTACTCAACCTCCGCCAGGACGTCCTCACTCGTCACGATCGAGAACATCCGACCGGTCTCCGCGCGAAGCATGAACAACCAGTCCATCAGCGTGCGCGACATGAGAATGTTCGCGTCAACGAAGATGCGCTGGGTCATGGCGCGAGCTTACTGGGCGGCGTGAAGCTCCAGCTCGTCGTCGATCTGACGCAGCTCCTTAAACGCTGCTGCTCTCGCTTCGCTTCGCGCGCGAAGGAACTCTTCGATGTCCGCCGACTTGAAACGAGTGTGAGTGCCAACTCTGATCGACGGGACGAGTCCCTCCCGCGCCATCTTCATGAGCGTGGGGCGAGATACTCCGACGAGATCGGCAGCGACCGTCGATGTGAGCTCCTCGGGCCGTGACGCGATCGAGAACGATGCGCCTTCCGCGGCCTGCTCGAGTATGAACCGGAGGAAGCTCGACACGTTCTCCTGGAGAGGAATCGTGCGGTCGCCGACCTGCACGGAGAAAGTTGTGATCTGCTCATCGCACGCGTCGCGAACGACCGCAGCGGCTTCATTTCGCACGGCCCGGGTGTTTGCTGGTGCCGTGATCGCAAGCGTTCTAGACATGTCCTTCATCCTCCATCACGCGTCTCAACTGATCTGCGCAGGTCCACGTTACGGCGTTTCAGTTGTAACTGCAAAATTTTTCCGCGGTGATCAGAAGTTGCACAACACACGATCGTGCGTCGGTCCATCCCATCAACGACAACTAGTCGACGGCCCTTCGCCCCGAGCAGCAACCTGCGCTGACCTGCGCGGGCGCCAAATCACCCGTGGGCACAAAACGAGGCTGCGGTCGAAGCGACCGGCGTGCAGTTGGAGCAACCGGTTTCGCTAGAGCAAACCGCTCCGCCGCGCGACCTCCGATAATCGACGTTATGTCAGTTTGTTCGCACACACCCCGCTCGACGGGCTCCGAGGTGTGGTTGCACACGAGCTTCGGAACCCGTCGGAGTCCCGCCGGCTAGGCGCCGGGTGCGAGGCCGAGCTGCGTGAGGATGCCGAGCTCGTCGCTGCTTCCCCAGCGCTCGGCGAGTTTGCCGTCGACGAAGGTGCTGATCTGCATGCCGCGGATCTTCACGGACTTGCCCGTCGGCGCGTGGCCCTGGAACACACCGGTCTGCGTGCCGGTCAGCGTGTAGGCGAACGCGACGCTGTCGTCGTCCGCGACGAGCTTCTCGACCTCGAGTGCCATGTCGGGGAACGCGGTCCGCAGGTCGCCGAAGAACGCGGCGTATCCCTCTGGACCGGGTGCCTGGCCGGGCGCCGGGTCGTGATCGACCGAGTCGGGCGCGACGAGTGCGTCGAACGCGGCGAAGTCGCCGGCGTTGACCGCCTCACCGAAGGCCTGCTGGGAGGCGATGTTCTGCTCGCGAGTCATGTGCTGTCACCTGTTCTGCACCGGTCCGGTGCCTCGAGGAGTGGTGCGGGTCGTCAGCGACGGTACGCAAGCCCGTCGAAGGCGGTATAGGGCTTGCGCGCTCCCCCGGGCGCTTCCCACTGCCGCTTCTCATAAGCGAGATTATGTCAGCTTGCTGAGGTTCAGCTAGTCATAGCCGGCCCTCCAACCGGCCGCCCGAAGAGGGAGGCGCGGCAATGGCAGCACCGGCACCTCTACGCCACACATGATCAAACCTCGCAGCCACCACTGCACGCGCACCAGCCGCTGCTCATTCGGACAGGCTCTCGCCCAAACCACCCCTTCACATCACATACATCGGTTTGTGGATACTCACGTCTAAGTGAAGTACATCCCACCTCACAGGTCGCACCCTAATTGGCGAACTGGCTAGCGACTAAAGCGCGGGCTGGTCCTCCGAGATCAGCCGCGCAATAGGCGCTTGCCGGGCTTTGACCTCTCTTATTGTTTTTGTGTCTCCTCGCGACGGTCGCGACGGCGCGAATCTCCCCAAGCAACAAGACTGGCCGCAAAACCTCCCGCAAGACCGAGCAGCACACCGAACATCAGCGTGCGAGTGTTCTGATTTGCGCGCTCCGGCATTGAATCTTCGTACTCAATCACGTACGGAACAAAGTCCGAGGAATGGCCGGACGGTGAGGGGTTGCGTGTTTCACACTCTTGACCTGCGAACTCTGTCGCTTCGGCCTCGGAACGCAGCTGCTGGTCGAGCTCGTCGAGCGCCTCGGCTCGGGTGCGCAGCATTGCCTTCTGATCCACCGTTCCAGTGTCCCGATAGCCGCCCCGTCACCGGGCATTTCATCGGGCGGGTCTTACGGGACACTGCCGCCCGCGCCGACGCGCGGCACATGTCAGTTCTCGAGGTCCTCTGCACAGATCTTCAAGGTCGTCTGCACAACCATCGGAGCCGTCTTTCGGAGCCTACGCCGGCGTCGGAGAGCTGCGTATCTAGGTGCTCTTGCGTCCGAGGACGCGGAGGCCGTCTGGTCGCACCTCACCCGTGGGCGAGACGTGTCGGTAGAGCGTCTGGCGGGAGATGCCGAGTTCTTTGCAGAGGGCACCGATGTTCGTTTCCGGCTTGCCCATCGACGCCATAGCGAGTCGCACCTTGGCGGGCGTCATGGTGAACGGGCGCCCGCCGACCCGACCGCGTGCTCGAGCGGACGCGAGGCCCGCCATCGTGCGTTCGGAGATGAGCTCGCGCTCGAACTCGGCGAGGGCAGCGAAGATCCCGAAGACCAGCTTGCCGGCAGCGGTGGTCGTGTCGATCGCCGCCCCCTGACCCGTCAGCACCTTCAACCCGATGCCGCGCGCGGTGAGGTCATGGACCGTGTTCACCAGGTGGTGCAGGTCGCGCCCGAGCCGGTCCAGCTTCCACACCACGAGCGTGTCCCCCTCGCGCAGTGCCTTCAGGCATGACAGCAGACCCGGCCGATCATCCTTCCGGCCGGACGCGAGGTCGGAGTACAGTTGCGCGTCCTCGACGCCGGCCGCGAGCAGCGCATCGCGCTGCGGATCTGTGGTCTGCGTTCCATCGGTCTTCGAGACGCGCATGTACCCAACGAGCATCACGGACCCCTGTCACTTATACGGCCGAATACGTGACACGGTGCTGATGGGATGGCGCGCCGAGCGAAGGCGTCACGTAACTTGTCACTCATTCTAGGTCTCGTGAACGGCCGAAATCAGGTTCCGTGACGGCGGGTAGTCGCGTACGCGGCCTGGGCGCACCGGCCAGAGCGTCGTACGTTGGGCGCATGCACGCGCGACCCGACTCTGGCCGTGAAAGGCGACTCCTCTGGCGGGGTCTGCTCGCTCTTGCAGCCGCCGTGATCCCGCTCTCCGGTTGTGCCGCTGACATTCCTGGGCCGTCACCAACCTCGCCCATTGTCGCTGCAGCACGGCAGGACACGCGTCCGCTGTTTGACGAGGCGATGGCGGTGGACGCCGTGCCTGGCGTGCGAGAGGTGGCACGGGCGACGGAGGACTGGTGCTTCGGAGAGGGAGGATCCGATCAGATCGGCGAGTCAGGGTCAGTTATCACGACGGTCTGCCGACTCGACGGAGGAATCGTCTACGCGGTGGACGGCGCCGATCAGCTCGTAGCGGCCGAAGCCGTCGACAGATTCCTCGCGACCAACGGAATCCACGGCACAGGAGTGAGAGTCGTTGATTCTCTGGTCGGCGTCGACCTACTGCAAAGCGGCGACATCTCCGGTGGTGGTGGTCGTGGGCTTCCCGGTGGAGGTGCCAACGGGACGGCTACCGTCCGGTGGACTCTCGTCGCCGCCTCCCGATTGCAGGTCGATGGCCTCCCGCTCCCTCAGGGCTTCAACCGTCAGTCCTACGAAGGGTCGATCACCGAGTCGACTCCAGCGGATGTGCGCGCAACGGATGCCTCTTTCGCCCTGACTGTCGATTTCGGTTGGCGATATTTCGCGGGTACCGGTGACGGGTCCCTTTCCTCGCCCTGACGGCTAAGCGATTCCCATGCGAGACGGACCGCAGAAGGTCGGTCTTGCGCGATGCTTCGATGGCCTAGAGGCTGGATCCGCGACCGTTCGACCAGCGTCGCCTTGGCTCGACAGCAAAGGAGATCGCTCTGACTGAGGACGCGGTGATCCTGGTTCCCACCTACTACGACGTCGCATGGATCGTCTTCTCGATCCTCAGCGTCGCTCTTCCCATCGTCTCGATCGTGACTCTCATCACGACGAAGACCCTCACCAACGCTGCGCGCGTCGGGTGGACCGTCGTGGTCGTGCTCCTGCCGATCTTGGGCTCGGTGGCGTGGCTCATCACCCTGTGGGCGAGCCGTCGGTTCCGTGTTGCTGATCAACAGGTACTCGATCACCTGTAACAGCAGCTCGGCTGGCGACATGTCCCAGGTATGAGCCCACCACAGTCCGACCGCGAGGCGAGCTTCTCCGAGCTGTACGAGCGCGAGTACGTCAGCGTCGTCCGGTTCCTGAGGCGTCGCACTGACCCCGAGCGCGCCGCAGACCTCGCGCACGAGGCATTCCTGATCGCCTGGCGCCGACACGACACCGCGCCATCGGAAGACGAGCCCACGCGTGCGTGGCTGTTCACCATCGCCCGCAACTGCCTCCTCAACGACCTCCGCAGTCAGCACCGCACCGCCGCCCTCGCGATCCGGGTCGCCGCTCACACCGACGCGGCCGCGCGGTCGCCGGAGGACGCGATCGCGACCCGGCTCGACCTCTACCAGTCCTGGCAGCAGCTCACACCGCAGCACCAGGAAGCGATCGCGCTGACGGCCTGGGAAGGGCTCGACTCTCCCTCCGCGGCCGGAGTGCTCGGCATCACCGCTGTCGCCTTCCGACTCCGACTTCACCGAGCACGCACCGCGCTGCGGGCGTTACTCGATCCCCCCTCACGCCAGCACCACGCCGACTCGCCCGCCTTGGAGGCATCATGACCACGCCCGAACTCCTCGCCACGAAAGACCTCGACCCGGCCGCTCAGTACGAGCTCGACGGCCCGGCTCGCGAGGCCGCCGCTGCGCGGCTCCAGATGATCCTCCACAGCGACCCGGTGACCGCTCGAGAGCCCGCCGCTCGGCGCCCTCGGGGATGGCAATTCGTCCTTCCCGCCGGGGTCGGGGCGGCAGCGCTAGGAGTCGCTCTCGCCGTCCTGCCGTCCGGTGTCGACTCCCGCGCGTACGCCTCCTGGACCTCCACATCGGACATTGCCAGCGCCTCCGACCTGGCCACCGCCGGCGAGGCCTGTGCGTCAGGTGACGCGGAGCAGCTCGGTCAGCCGGCGATCGGGGAGCGGCGCGGCAACTGGGTGATGGTCTCCTACACGACGCCCAGTCAGCGAGCGTGCCTCATCGAGATTCCGGTAGGGACGAGCACTGCGGGAAGGGCACTCGTCAGTTCCACTGGAAGCGAGGGCGGCTTCGCGCCGCTCGCTGAGGAATACACGCAGGGAGGCATCAGTCAGTTCGCGGGCGAGAACCTCCCGCCCGCCGTCTTCACCCGCGGCGACGTCGGCTCGGACGTGACCGGGCTCACCATCCGCACCGGCGACGGCACGAGCGTCATCGCCACGATTGCAGACGGCCACTGGGCAGCGTGGTGGCCGGGAACCGGCCTCACCGAGGGAGGCGAGACTGGCCGCGGCGGACCGGAGCCCACCTTCACAGTCACGCTCACCCTCCGCGACGGAAGCACCATCACCGACGCCAGAGAATCCTTCAACCAGCCCTAGTCGGCTCGTGAATCTTCGCGGCCGACGTTAAGAACGAGCCTCGGCCGGACACGTCGACAGTGACGAGCAATCACCGAGGGGGAACCGGCATGGACGATCTGGTGCGACGAGCTGCGCCGCTGGCGCTGGGCGAGGATCCGGCGGCCGCCGAAGCCGCGCGTGGCATTGCCCGGGCAGTGGCCGAGAGCCGTCCGCCGCGACGCGCGTGGTTCCGCTCCGGAGTCGGAGTGACGGTTCTGGCGATCGGGTTGGTCGGAGTCGGGACCACGGCCGCCGTCGCGGGGCCGTCGCTGCTGCAGTGGGTGGGATGGACTCCTGACGTCGCTGTGCAGCGCACGTTCGAGCTCGCTGAGGGTGCCGACATCGGAACGTGCGCGGTCGTCGCCCGGATCCAACCGGAGTACGGCGGCGGGCTCTCTATTGAGGAGACCGACGAGCTGACCGAGAGGGCCCGCGAGTTCCTCGCGCAGCACGACTGGGATCCGGTGATCGCCCGTGTCACTCCGGAGGACATCGAGGCGGCCCTGGCATCGAATCAGGCGGGGATCGATGAAGCGAACGTCGCGGCGGAAGCCGCCGGCCGGCCGGCAGACATCCCCGACGCGACCCCCGGGGTGATCGCCAGCTCCCTCATGGGCGACGAGATCCGGGAGGTGCTCGAGGAGGCCGGTTACTTCACGACCAGCACCTCCATCGAGATGGCGGGCCAGTGCGACAGCGAGTCCCTCGGAACCGACGAGTGATCGCGCGACGACGCCGGTCCGACCAGGATGCAGCACTCGAAAGCCTTCACGCCGCGAACGCAGCTGACCTACTCAGCTACTTCGGCCGACGAGTCGCCGTTCCCGCTGATGCCGCTGACCTTCTCAGTGAGACCTTCATCGTCGCGTGGCGACGCATCGAGCAATTGCCCGCCGACCCCGAGCGGGCACGCATGTGGCTCTTCGGCGTCGCCCGCCGAGTCCACTCGAACGCCGCACGAGGAGCCATCCGACACGACGATCTCACACAGAAACTCCGCCAGCACTTCGACAACCACCCAACCGATCCCGTCAACGCAGACACCCTCGACATCCGCGCAGCCCTGAACTCCCTTCCGGAAAACCAGTCCGAACTGATCCGGCTTATCCTCTGGGACGGCTTCACCCTCCCCGAAGCCGCAACAATCCTCGGAGTGAGCGAATCGACCGCACGCGGCCGACACCAACGAGCCAAACTCCGACTTCAAACTCTCCTCCGACTAGGCGAACCCCATCGAGGTTCCACCAACAAGGACCTCCGATCATGACCAGCGCTCCCGCTTCGGCAACTCCGACGACCTCGACCGCCGCACCCGAAGCCTCACTGGACACCTTCATCACCTGCTCCGGAGTCGGATTCACCACCGCGATCGCAGCCCTCGTTCTCATGCTCAGCAGCTTCATGGTCGCCACGGGCGTGACCGATTCGGACCCCTCTGAAGGAGTTTTCGGTATCGCGTTCGGTGCGGTCGGCGTCGGAACGTGGATCGCCCTCGCCGGCGTCGCCGCTCACATTGCGGTGCGGAGACATCCGCGTCAGCGCGTCCCGGTCGCCTCAACTCCTGCCGTAGTGAGCCTCGCCTGGTGTGGACTGGCCATCTCCCTGTTCTCCTTCTTGATAACGGACGTCCTCGGCCCTCTGTCGATGACCTGGTTGTCCTCCATCGACTACCTCCTACTCGCGCTCCACGCCGTCCTTCTGACCGCAGGCACCATTCCGGCAGGGCTCGGGTTCCTGGCGACCGGCATCGTTCTCCGAAGGATCCGTTCCCGCCGCAAGCGGGCTGCGCTCGAGCTCGAGCCATCCCGGTGAACGACCCCCTACCGGACGCCAGCTAGACCATCGCTGACCGGGCGTCGTTAGGACGGATTCTGCTTCGGTGACGGGAGCGGGAGCTACAAGTCAGTCGCACCGAGCGGCGTGTCCGTCAGCCGGCGTGTGAGCGCGTCCCGCGCGGCCGTGAGCGAGGCGATCGTGGGACGGTCCAGGCGAGGGCCCGTGATGTCGCTGAACGGACTCTCGGTGTCGGTGCGCGCGGAGACGAGAGCCGCGTACTTGGTCGCAGCGCTCTTGACGACGGCGGCGGCGCTCTCGATGCGGCCGCGTCGGCTCTTCTTCCCGGAGGCGAGCTCGGCGTGCTTCTTCAGCGCGTCAACGAGCTTGCGGTGGGCGGATTCGATCTTCTTCGACATGGCCCCATGCTCGCGCGGCGATACCGGCCGCTCAACGAGCAGGGGTCCGTTAGGAGATCCTCGTACAGGGCAGTCCCGAGTCGGCTCGTTCATGGCCTCGCGTCGGAGACGCAGTAGCCCGAAAGTCCTGATGGCGAGCGTCAGTCGGGAAGGCTTTGCCAGACGATCGACTCGACGGGTTCGCCACCCGGAGCACACTCGTCTGGCACACCGTCCAGCGCGAGGTAGCCGCCTCCGCCTTCGACGAGCTCACCCGAACTCACCGAGCCGAAACCAGGGACGTCGATCATCTGGCCGTCGTCGCTGAGACGCGAACCAGCCGGGAACTTCAACGGGAACGTCGTCTCTCCCACACTCACCGCCAGGCAGCCCTGATCGGTCGTCGTGAGCGTCCCAGTGAAACTCGCCTCCATCACGGCACTCGGGGTCGCGGCAGAGACCATCGCCGTGACGCCCTGTGCCCTCTGCACCGAGATCCCAGAGCTGGAGCAGGCCGCAAGAGTCGCGGCCGAGACTGCGCACACCAGCACCGTGACGATCCTTCTCACGGCAGAAGCCTCCCACTCGGGCGCTCTCCGTGCTACCTCGCTGCTCACTAGCCGTACTGGCCAGACTGTGCCGGTGGCCGGTCCCCATACGGAACGGCGAAGCGGCGCCCGGTCGTGTGTGCAGGGGACCTTGAACATCTGAATACCCACGGTCGTCTGCACGAGCGCCGCGTTGACGCGAAGAACCGTGCAGACGAGCGCGAGAATCGACACACGTCGAGACGCCATCTTCGGCGGCCGGACGACGACCCCCTAACGGACAGCACCGGAGTAAGGCAGCGTGAATGAGCGACGACTCCTTGGCACGATCACGGACACTGGCTTGGATGAGCACATGCAGACGCTCATCCCCCTGTCAGGCCGCGAGCTGTGGACCACGACTCATGGCGCCGGCACCGATGAAGACACGACGATCGCGATCGATCGCGGACTGCACGTCGCGCGCTGCTCGGTCCGCACCATGGTGCGCCCCGGGACTCGCGTCGGACCCCGCGGTCACGTACACGGGATGGTGACCGACCCCGTGACGATCGCCTCCCTCGCCGCCGACTGTCTCCTCCTCGGCACGCTCCCCACAGACTCCCGAAAGCGCGATGGGGTCGCCGTGATCGAGGAAGTCGAAGCTCGTTCGCTCGCTCTCGCCCAAGACCGAGACGGATGGACCGTCTCGGTACTCCCTGTCGAGGGGATCGACTACGCCCTCTTCTCGCGCACCATCCCGGAGGGCACGATCGCACATGCCGACCTCGGATGGGCCGTCATCGCCATGTGGAGCACCGGCAGCGTCTACGACGGACCTCTACGACGAGCGGACATCAATCCGGAGGATCACCTGCCCGACCGGTAACCCATCCCCTTACGGGACACCGCAGGTGGCATCCACGCAGGACTTCAGTCCTCGGAGATGTAGCCGGTTTCGGGATCGATCTGCGAGAGGAAGCTGTCGATCATCGGGCGGATTTGCGCATCTGTCGGCGGAGAGTCCCCTGACCAGCTGGATCCGAAACCGTACCCAGGGTTGGGGCCACTAGCCCATGAGAAGTGGATCCCATCAGGCCTGGCCGTGACCTCGAACGTCTCGCCATCCACGACAACAACACGCGAGCTGGTCGACATGCGGCCATGGTTGCACGAGACCGAAGCACTGAGCGATCCTCTTTCGGACACCACCCGACGCCCGAACTTGCGACAGATGGAACGCTCGTCTAGGTCGATCAGCGGGCGGGGTGCCGCTGGCTAGGGTGGGCGCATGCGTACGTGGGATTTTTACCTCTCGGGTCAGGAGGTGGTATCGAACGCTTGGGGCTCGGAGGTGACTCAGCAGTCCGCGCTCGACGTGAATCTCCTCGAGGGGCTCCTGCGCGGACCGAACCCGGAGCACGGCGATGTGGAGATCGCGGTGCCTCTCGCCCGGGTCGTGCACGAAGAGTACGAGGCCCACGGCACCCATGGCTCACCGCTCAGCAATGACGACTCACGCTTACTCGTCCGCGCGTTGAAGGCGGTCCTCGCGCGCCTTGGCATCGACACCTTCGATCCACCGTTCCGTGACTTCGAGACGTTCCGCAAGTATTGGCAGGCGAACGATGGGTACGGCAGCTGGCAGGCCAGGCGCAGCATGCTCAATGAGCAGTTCGATGCACTCCACGAGATGCTCGACGAGCGTGAGACCGACTCGCTCGCCGGCGCACTGGCCGATCCCATTTCGCCGCGAAAGGCCACCGGATGGCAGCGCGTCGATGGGGAGCTGAACGAGATGCGGCGACACTTCCGGGCAGCTCGGACGGAGCAGGACTACTCGAACGTCGGGAACGACGCGGTGGCCGCCCTCGAAGCGCTTTCCGCGGCCTCCTACGAGCACGCACGGCACGGTGAGCCTGGCGTCGATGAGCCGCCGATCCCCAGCACGAAGGCCCGCCTTGGTCGAGTGGTTGAGGTCGAACTACCTGGGTCCGAGAACGCCGAGCTGCGCAAAGTCGTTCGTGCGGCCATCGAGCTCGCGCAGGCCATGAAGCACCGCCGGAACGGCGATCGGCGCTCGGCAGGCATGGCCGCAGACGCGGTGTTACTCGTCGTGAATCTGGTCCGACGACTTCGGTGACCTGCGACCCGGCCCTCGTCGCGATGACGGATTCCCGTACGGAACGCGCTAAGCCCACCGCCGATCGGCCCAGGGAGCAGGCTTCACGCCTGCCGGCACGGCGAGGCTGAGACCTCGCAGGGTGAGGAAATGACTGCACAATTTAGAATTAGCTTTTTTACTATTCCGAGTTGAGGAGAGATTATTGATAGGGCACAAATAATGAAAGATGATAAGTTATTTTCGAGAAGAATTCCGAAGTCGGGCAATGGGGCTCGAGTGATTGCATGGATCGTTAACCCGGTTATATGCGCCGCTTTTCTCGGAATAGTCGGGCCGAATTGGAACTGGTCGCTTACAGATTTAATTGTTCTGTGCGCACTTCTAGTCACTATTGTTTTAGCGGTGCGGGCAAGACTGTTCGGAGTCTATGTGAGTCAAAACTCTGTCGTAATACGCTCCTGGTTTCGCTCTCATACTCTGGCCCGAGAATCAATTCTCTTCTTTAGCGAATCGCCCTACGCGGGCTTCATATCTGGCGGGTCAAACTTCCTTCCCGGGGATACTTCACCTCTGCGGATGTTGTTCTGTTCATTCTTCACAAACAGCACGCCAAGACTTGTGCAATATCCGGTAACGCTCTCGACAAGAAGAGGGGCGGACCGCTTAGGAAGCGATATTTTCGATGCAACCCGGATCGATTACATCAGCGACCGCGAGCACTTCAGCGACAAACCGGACCACTAACACTTCCGATTGAAGCTCCTCCGGGGGACCCAGTGCGCCGCCGGCGATCTGGATCCGGCCACGCTCTTCCCCGCGCCGGCGTTCCGCTGAGCGATCCCCCAACGGAACGGGTGCCCTCGCGCTCTCCGCTGCGGCGATGAGGGCCGGTGCTCTGGAGTTCAGGCGAAGTAGGGTGGGCGAAACGCAACGGGGGACGCCATGGGCCACGAACGACCGACCTACAGATTCAAGATCGGTGCGGTCGCGGTCGCACTCATGGCCCTTCCTCTTCTCGCTGGGTGTGCGCAGCAGGACACCAGCATCTACGACGACCCGACCGTGTACTCGGACTACGACAGGGCGCAGCAGGAGCAAGACGCACTTCCCTCGCTCGAGAACCTCGGCGACAAGCTCGATCCCGACTCGATCCGGTTCGCCGGCTCGGTCGAGGGCCTCGACTTCTACTTGGCCCTACCTCGCGAGGGAGCCGGACACTGCGTCATCGTCAACGAGGGCGACGAGCCGGTGAGTGGCTGCGGCGAGAAGCTGTCGAAGCAGAACGACTGGACGGTACAGATCCACCCTGACGACGCCGTACCGGGCGACGCCACCGGCGATGGCTGGACCCAGCTCGGCAAGAACCTGTCGGTCCGCGCAAGCTGACAGCGGGAGCACGCTCTCCCTTGATCCGCGGCACGCGGCGGAGAGCAGCGGCCCGACCGCATAGCGACCCGCTGAACGATCCCCATACGGGACGCAGGATTAGCTGAACTCGGCGCTGCTCAAGATCTGCGGACGAGCGTCGGAAGAACGCTGTGGTCGACGGTCTCGACGACAGCTGCGGTGACGACGGGCCCGACGGTGAAGCGGCGGGGTGGCGGATAGTTTCGCCGAGAAGGCGCCCGCGCAGCTCCACGAGGAGCGCGACGATCCGGGTTCGCTTCTCAGGTCGCCGCCCCTACTCCTCGGGGGGCCTGAAGACGCGGCCAGCCGGGGTCGTGAGACGCATGACGACGGCGGCTCGTGCCCCACATCTCCCGCATTACGGGTCCATGTAGCCTCTGCGCGCATCGAGGCCCTTTTGTATACCACCGCCAGCGAACGTTTCGAGGTGTATGCCCTTCTGCGCGGTCACTACAGCTCAGAGGGAGGTTGTAGCATCGTGGAAACCTGCCCGAAACGTTATTTGGGATACAAAAGAGGAGTCCTCGCGGTGACCATCACTCTGGAGCCGCTTTCCCCCTCGCCCTGCTGGGAGCTACACATGTCTGCTGTATCCCGCACCACCGCTCCGCCCGCTTCAGGCCACACGGTCGCCTCCGTCCTCGACTCCATCGGCTTCACCCGCGCGCAGTTCTGGATCTTCCTACTGATCCTCGCCGGGGAGTTCTTCAACACCCTCGAGCAGAACTCGGTGGGTGCCATGGGCAGCCACATCAAGGAGACGCTGCAGATCGGCGACGTCCAGCTCACGACGATCAACACCGCCACGGTCATCGGCGGACTGATCGGCCGCGTGCTGGCCGGCTACCTCGCCGACCGCTACGGCCGCCGCTTCTCGCTCAGCCTCAACCTGCTGATCTACACGCTCGGCGGCCTGCTCAGCGCCGTCGCGATGAACTACGAGATGCTGCTCGTCAGCCGCCTGATCGTCGGCATCGGCATCGGCGGCGAGTTCATGATCGGCCTGGTCATGCTCTCCGAGATGGTCTCCACCCGCTTCCGCGGCACCGCGATCGGCGCCGTCAACGTCGGCGCCGGGGGCCTGGGCAACTTCCTCTCCTACGGCCTGTTCCTGCTGCTGCTCGGCCCGCTGGAGACCCCGCTCGGCGGCCCCGACTCCGTGTGGCGCTGGTCGTTCGTGATCCTCGCCGTCCCCGCGCTGCTGGTCGTCTTCTACCGCCGCAAGCTGCCGGAGACGCCGCGCTGGCTGCTCTCGCAGGGCCGCACGGAGGAGGCGAACCGCTCGCTCGCGATCCTCGCCTCGAACTCGCTCACCCCCACCGCCGCCCGTCCGCCCGTCGAGCTCTCGCCGGACGACCTGCCGCCCGTGAAGATGTCGGCCTCGCCCGCCGCGGTGTTCAGCCGCCCGGTGATCCGCCGCACCGCCGCCCTTGGCGTCGCGTCCTGGATGGCCTTCGGCTCGCAGGTCACGCTGAACTTCCTGATGCCGACCCTGCTGGTCGAGCGCGGCTACTCCGTCTCGGAGAGCCTGCTCTACACGATGATCATGAACATCGGCTCGCTCCTCGGAGCGACCACCGCAGCCCTGATCGCCGGTCGCGTCGGCCGTCGCACCGCCGTCGGCGCCGCCGGAGTCCTCGGCTGCCTCACCGCGCTCGCCTTCGCCGGCTTCGGGAACGGCACCGCTGCGATCCTCGTGCTCGGCGCCCTCTTCCAGTTCTTCACGATGGTCACCAACACGACCCTCGCCACCTGGACCGCCGAGATCTTCCCGACCGCGATCCGCGCCTCCGGAGCCTCGATCGTCAACGGCATCGGCAACATCGCCGGAGCGGTCATGCCGTTCCTCGCGGTCGCGCTCTACGGCTCGTTCGCCTTCGCCGGCGTCTTCGGCCTCGCCGCCGTGATGTACGCGGTGCTCGTCGTCGCCTCCCGCTTCGCCCCGGAGACCCGGGGTCGCTCGCTCGAGGACGTCAACGAGAACGCGATCGCCGCCGCCCACTGACCCACCCCGCCCCCTGGCGCTCCGGCACCGTTGGGCGCAACCATCCACCGGACAGCACCACAAGGAGCACCATGGACACCCTCACCGTCTCGGCCACCGCCAACGGACTGAACTACCTCCCCGAGTACGTCGCCGACGTCGGCGGCCTGTTCGCCGAGCGCGGCCTCGCCGTCACCGCCACCGCCTGCGACCCCTGGACCGGCGTCCTCGACGACCTCGACTCCGGCGCCGCCGACCTCGCCCTCGGCGGGCTCTGGGTGCCCGGGATGTACGCCGGAACGAGCCGCGAGCTGATCGTCGTCGGCCAGCTCAACCACCGCTTCCCGATGACGATCGTGGCCCGCGACGGCTCCGGACCGGTCGGGCTGGACTGGCTGGCCGGCAAGGTCGTGCTCGCCCCGGGCGCCGGCGGCAGCGCGCCGTTCGAGTTCACCGCGGGCCTGATCCGCGAGGCCGGGCTCGACGTCTCCGCCACCCGCTGGGCGCGCGACCTGTCCACGGCGATGATGCTGGAGCTCTACCGCGACGGCCTCGGCGACGCGATCGTGCTCGACCTGCTCTCGGCGAAGGAGCTCGTCGCGGCCGGCGGCGGGCAGATCGTCTTCCGCCACCTCGACGCGGGCGTGATGCCCAACAGCGTCTACTACACCCGCACCGAGCGGGTCGAGGAGCTCGCCGACCGCACCGAGCGCTTCGTCGACGCGATCGAGACGGCGATGCAGAGGATCACCGCGGGTGAGGCCGGCGCCGAGATCGACGCGGTGCTCGCCGCGCGCTGGCCCGACCGCGACTCGGCGCTCCTGCACGAGGCCGCCGACGAGATGGCCGCCGGCGGGGTCTGGGACACGACCGTGATCGACGAGGCCGCCTCCGACCGCTGGATGCGGATCCTCGCCGAGGCCGGCCTCGTCACCCGCGCCCCCTCGCTCGCCGAGCTGACCGGCCGCGCGACGGTCGGCGCGCGCTGATGACGCTCGTCCTCGCCTCCGAGCAGATCGCCGGGCTGCTCCCCGACGTCGACGTGCTCGGCGCGGTCGAGCAGGTGTTCGCGGACCTCGGCTCCGGGGCGCTGCACCAGGGCGCGCCGACGGCCCTCGCGGGCGAGGACGACGGGCTGATCCTCCCGATGGCGGTCCGCTCCGATGCCCTGGGCCTGGCCGCCGTGAAGCTGATGGCGGACCTACCCGGAAACGCAGCGCGCGGGCTGCCGACGCAGCGCTCGACCATCCTGGTCACCTCGCTGCTCACCGGGGAGTGCGTGGCCGTCCTGGACGGCGCGCTGATCACCCGGGCGCGCACCGCCGCCGCCTCCGCGGTCGCCACCCGGCACCTCGCCCGGGCGGACAGCCGGGTGCTCGGGCTGATCGGCGCCGGCAACCTCGCCGTCGCGCACGTCCGCGCGCTGCAGGCGGTGCGCGACCTGGACGAGATCGTGGTCTGGTCGCGGTCGGACGCGACGCTCGACCGGTTCGAGGAGGCGGTCGGGCACCCCGTGACCCGCGCCGCGGATCCGCGGGCCGTCGCCGAGTGCTCCGACGTGCTCTGCACGCTGACGCCGTCGGTCGAGCCGATCGTGCACGGGGCCTGGCTGCACGCCGGCCAGCACGTGAACGCCGTGGGCGCCCGTCCGCGGCCGGAGCACCGCGAGCTCGACTCCGCGGCGATGGCGCTCGGCACGCTCGTCGTCGACAGCGCGGCCACCGCGCGGGCGAAGTCCGGAGACCTCGTCCTCGCGATCGCGGAGGGCGCCCTCGACGCGGCGGCCGGGCTGCTCGAGCTCGGCGACGTCGTGGCCGGCACCGCTCCCGGCCGCACCCGGGACGACGAGATCACCGTGTTCGACTCCGTCGGCCTCGCCGCGCAGGACCTCGCGGTCGCCGCCGCGCTGATCGATCTGGCGCGGCTGCGGGACGCGGGCAGCGAGATCCGCCTGTCCGGCGTCCCCGCGGCGGCGGGCCGCTGATGCGCATCGCCGTCGTCAACTGCAACACGACCGAGTCGATGACCGAGACGGCCGCCGCCCGCGCCCGGCTCGCCGTCGGGCCGGGCACCGAGATCGTCGCGATCACGCCGAGCTGGGGCGTCGCCTCGGCCGAGGGCTGGTACGACAGCTTCCTCAGCGCCGCGGCCGTCCTGCACACCCTGGAGCGGCTGCCGGCCGGCATCGACGGCGTCGTGATGGCCGGCTTCGGCGAGCACGGCCGCGAGGGCGCGCGCGAGCTGCTCGACGTGCCCGTCGTCGACATCACGGAGGCGTCCGCGCACCTCGCGATGCTGCTCGGCCGCCGCTACGGAGTGGTCACCACGGTCCGCCGCGCGGTCGGCCAGATCGAGGACAGCCTCACCACCGCCGGCCTGATCGCGCACTGCGCCGCGATCGAGGACACCGGCCTCGGCGTGCTCGAGCTGGAGGAGGATCCGCAGGCGACCCTCGACGCCTTCGTCGCGGCGGGCGAGCGCGCGATCGCCCGCGGCGCCGAGGTGATCTGCCTCGGCTGCGCGGGGATGGCGGGGCTCGAGGAGCACTTCGGCGCGCGGCTGCCCGTGCCGGTGGTCGACGGGGTCGCGGCGGCGGCCGCGCTCGTCGAGACGCTCGTCCGGCAGCAGCTCGGCACCAGCCGGATCGACAGCTACGCCCGCCCGCTGCCGAAGGAGCGCAGCTGGCCCGGCGGCTGAGCGCGGGGCCGAGCGCGGTGGCCGGCGGACCGCACAGGCGGGGCCGAGCGTGTTGAATGGTCGCACCGGCGTCGCGAGGAGGACCGTCATGACACTCGCCAGCACCGAGGAGTCGCTCGCCAGCCAGACCTACCGGACGCTGCGCCGGCAGATCATCCTCGGCCAGCACTCGCAGGGATCGCGACTGGTCGAGGCCTCACTGGCCGCCGAGCTGCACGTCTCACGACTGCCGGTGCGCGAGGCCGTGCCGCAGCTGGCCAACGAGGGCTTCGTGCGGATGCTCCCACGCCGCTCCACCCGCGTCGCCCAGTGGAGCATCGAGGACGTCGTCGAACTCTTCGACGTCCGACTCAGCCTCGAGACCCTCGCCGCGCGGCTGGCCGCACAGGCCGTCGCCGCCGGTGCGTCACTGCAACCGCTGCTCGACGCGATCGACGCGGAGCACCGTGCCCTCGACAGCGAGGACTGGCTCGAGGTCGCCGAGACCTCGACCGTCGTGCACGAGGCAATCGTCGAAGTCGCCGGCAGCGCCCTGCTCTCCTCGCTGATGCGCGCCGTCACTGGGCGGATGACGTGGCTGTTCTACCTCACCAGCGCACGCGACCAGCGCCAGCAGTCCGACGAGCACCACGGCCTCCTCGACGCGATCCGCGCCGGCAACGACCGCCTCGCCGAGTCGATCGCCTTCACCCACATCGAGAAGGGCCGGGCGCCCTCCCTCGCGATGATCGCCGGACAGTAGCCGCCAATGTGAGGCGGTGCCCCTGCGACCGGTAAACCATCCCTTTGCGGAACACCTGCTCGTGTAGTCGTGCCGTGTGCTGCTCAACCGACGATCACGGCGGTACGCAGAGCCGGAACCCAGCTGGTGACGGCGCCGACGACACCCGAGCCGAGCATCAGCCACTGCCATCGAGCGCGAGAGGGCGTGCCGAGACGCATCGCTACGACCAGGAGAACGAGGGTTGCGAGGGCGACAGAGAACAGCGCCGGCCACGCGACACGGAACGCCGTGCACTGAGGCGGAAGGGACACCGGCGAGATCGGTCACAGTAGCGATCAGATCGAGCAGCGCCGCCTCGTCGTTGGCGACGCGGGCGGAGTGGAGCTTGGCGCCGGCTGCGTCGATGACGACGCAGTGATGGTGCCCCTTCCCCGCATCGATTCCGGCCCAAATCTGCGGCATGGCCGCTCCCTTCACTTCCCTCGTGGCGGTGATGGTCACGCCGACGTTTCCTTACGCAGCGATCTGTTCGCTTCTCTCAATTAGCGGTCGAACCATCGGGTGGACGGCGGGCGGCCATTCTTCACAAGCCGTCGCAGCGGCGATAACAGGGAAGCCATACCTGCCGTCCTCGGACGATCGACACACTACGACTGTGCCGAAACCGCCCGAGCAACAAGGTAAGGAAAACGGGTAATCCGGCCGCGTAGCGGCTCCCGCCGGCGGTGCTCCGTCACCGCTGCGCGTGCGGAGCTCGCGCCCCGCCGGAGAAACGACGTCGGTAGGCTTCGGGCAGGTGACGCTTGATCACCCCGAACGGGAGAACGACATGAACGCCGTGATCTACCGCATTCGCTCCATCGCCGCATCGCTCCGCGCGAAGTTCACCACAGCGCCGACGGCGCTGCCGAAGGATCCGTTCGGGGAGCCGCCCCGCGAGGCTCACGACCCGCACTCGTATCAGGAAGAGTCGTGGAAGGCACCTGCGCCCTCCACGATCAACTTCCACTAAAGCCATGCTCCCCGGGGGACCCTTCTATGGCTTCGAGTCAAGACCCAACACGCGATGAAGCGGTCGGTCGTCGTCTCGGCCTGAGACCCCACGGCGCCGGTCAGGGAGTCGACGGGGTCCCGGTGGATACTGGACGCCGCAGCGGGCCCGAGGGGCCGCGTGTTTGAAGCGAGGTCGTAGGACATGCCACAAGACAAGAACCTTCCCCCGTTCTTGAAGTACGCCAACAGGGTGATCGTGTTCCTCAACAACATCGGCATCACCACCGGTCCTCCGCATGTTCTGACCGTGGTCGGCCGGGTCTCCGGCGAGCCGCGGTCCACACCCGTCTCGATCGTGGTCGTGGACGGGGCTCGGTACGTGGTCGCCGGGCAGAAGATGTCCTGGGTCAAGAACGTGAGGGCTGCCGGCCGTGGCGAGATCCAGCGCGGCCGACGACGAGAGGCCGTGAATTTCACCGAGATGACCCTCGAACAGCGCGGCCCGATCCTCAGCGCGTACTGGCATCAGCACAGCCAGGGCCGAAAAGTCGCCGCTCAGATCTTCGAAGTCGGCCCGGAGTCGACCGCTGCCGATTTCGCAGCGGCCGCGCCGCGCTGCGCAGTGTTCCGCTTAGATGATCAGGACTCCACGACCCTCGCGTAAGACTCGTCACCCCTGACGCCCCGTAGACGGTCGAACAGGCGCCCTCGTATCGTGCTCGGCGTCGACTCACACGGCTACGTGCCCAACACCATGCGGACCTGTAGCGCCTTGAATAGTTCACGTGCGATGTATCGCTTGACGCTGCGCCTGATCTCGCGGACAGTTCGGCCCTCTGACGTTCGTCGCTCGACGTATGCGCGAGTGCGCGCCTCGGAGACCATCCGTACGCGAGCGATCACGTCGAGCGCGCGATTGAGCTGACGGTCACCGCCACGGTTGAGCCGGTGGCGTGTCGTGTTCCCCGATGACGCCGGAATCGGGTTCACTCCGGCGAGAGCTGCGAACGCAGCCTCGCTCCGCACCCTGCCGGGGTGGGAGTATGCCGCGACTGCCACTGCGGCGGTGACCGGGCCGACGCCGTAGATCTGCTGCAGCCCGGGCGCGAGAAGCTCGACCAGCTCAGCTAACACTTCGCGGTTGTGTCGCATCTGTCGTCCAAGATCGATCACGGTCGAGGCCAACCGGACAGCTTCAGCGCGGATGATGCGCTCAGCCACGTCGGAACGATTAGCGTCCAGATTGGCGAGTTGCTGCACACCGCGATCGGTGAGTGCCCGCCTCGTGTCGAGCCCGAAGTCCGCGGTACGAACCAACGCGTTGAGCTGGTTCCGGGCGCTCGTGCGACGAACTTCCATATCCCGGCGGGCATCAAGCGTCACTCGGAGCGCGTTGCGCAGCCCGTCGGCCTTCGGCCGAGTCAGCGCCTCGAGCTCGATTCCCATCGCCGAGGTCGCGGCAGCGATCGCGTCGATTTCATCAGTCTTGCCGCGGACACGGCTCGACTTCTTCGGCGGCCGCACCTCGCAAAACACGATCTCGTCACGCAGCAGCGCCCGACCCAACGATGCACCGTAGGAGCCCGTACCCTCCATCGCGAACAGAACCGACCCGCCCGCGATGCCTCGCACCCAGGCGATCGCTCTGTCGATCGCCGCCGCCGTCACCGCGAATGCTTTCGTTCCGAGGATCTCGCCGGTCTTAGTGGCGACGATCGCGTAGGTGTGTGTGCGGGGGTGGGTGTCGACTCCGACGACGTGGTCGTAGTGGCGGGCGACGATCATGTGGCCTCTTCTCCTCAGGGGTTCATCCAGGTGGGATGCGCCGCGGAGGCATCTCTCTAACGAGTCACGCGGCCGAAGTCGCGGACAACCTTCTATCAAGCCATCGCAGCGTCACGCCGGTACTAGCTCGCCCGGACGGACAGGTCCCCAGCAAGACACAGCGGTCAAGAGTGTGATGAGTCACGCCCGAGCGAGCCAGAACCAGCCTGACAGCCAGCACCTAGCCAGCCGAGACCATTAGAGAGTGTGAGGGGATCGCCCCTCGCGGGCCGGCTGGAAGGCCGGCCCTCCCCCACCTGCGACCCCTGCATGTGAGACCGAGATCCGACTGCTGGACGCGGCGGATCTGGGGCACACCGAGATCTGATCGTCGCTGAAGGCCGGGGTCCCGCTCCCGGCCTTCGTCATTTCTGGTCCCCACCCGGAAAGGGGCCGCCGCGGAGGGACATCTGCCCGTTCCTGCACGGATGTTCACGGTAACGTCAGCCGACTCCTCAGCGGCGAGGAGGTCGGCGGGAGCTCGTGCCCCCGCCTGCTGCCGCTCGGGGCACTCAGCGAGGACCGACCCAGAGGACGACCATGCGACGACGACACGCCCTGCTCCCTGGAGCGCTCACCGGACTGCTGCTGGCCTCCGGGCTCGTCGCCGGAGGGCCCGCCGCGGCTCCAGCGGCGGCCGCTCCGGTGGCCCCCGCTCCCGCCGCTCCCGCTCCCGCTCCGGACCGCCCCGTCGCGGCTCCGGACGCCGAGCCCACCGTGATCGAGCCGGAGGCGGACGCGACGACGCAGCAGGCCGCCCTCGCCCTCGACGCCGACTTCGTCGACGTCGAGATCCCGGCGCGCGCCCAGGTGCAGACGCACCGCGTGACGATCGCGCTCGTCGCTCCGCAGGGCACCGTCCCGGGCGGGTACACGACCGCCGACGCCGTCCGCGCCCTCGACCTCGTCGACCGGTTCTACTCCCGCGAGACCAGCGGGGCGATCCGCTTCGAGCTCGACCAGGTCGTCGACTGGCAGGTCGTCGACCAGCCGATCGGCTGCACGAACACGGGCGGACTGCAGGACTGGATCGCGCAGAGGACCGGCTGGCAGCGCGGACCGGGCAAGCACCTGGTCGCCATGGTGCCTGAGGGTGACCCGTGCCCGAACTGGGCCAACGGCGAGCAGTCCGGCGATCCCGATGACGGCGGACGCGCGTTCCAGCCCGGACCGGACGCGTACTTCCTCGCGCACGAGCTCGGCCACAACCTCTCGCTGCCGCACGCCTACAGCGTGAACTGCGCCACGACCCGCGACTACGCCTCCACCCCGCTGCCCGCGGACTGCCGCCGCGAGGAGTACGGCAACCGGACCGACGTGATGGGCGGCGCCTGGTCGTTCCTGCCGCTGTCGTCCCCGTCGCTGGCGCGCCTGGGCACGCTGCCGAACACCCGCCAGCCGGTCTGCGGCGCACCCCGCACCACGACGCTCGACACCCTCGGAGCCGGACCCGCCGGCCGGCGTGCGCTCACCTGGAACGACCCGCAGGACACGGGCATCCGCTACTGGGCGCAGTACAACGACCGCGCCGACACGACGTCCGACGGCGGCGCGTACACGAGTCCCTTCCAGGTGCGCCGCGACGTCTCGGGCGTGCAGATCCTGCGCTCGAACCCGGGCCAGCCGTACGCCGGCGACCTGCTCGAGCGTCCGGGCGACGCGAGCGAGGCGAACGAGTTCGTGCTCGCCGGAGAGAGCGCAGTGCTCAACTCCGGCATGTCCGTGCGGGTCGACCGGATCGACGAGCTCACCCGGACCGCGACGGTCACCGTGACCGTGCCGTGCACCGACTACGTCGGCGACATCGCTCCGCTCGCCTCGTCGACGAGCGCTTCGTACACCTCGCCGTGGACCTCGGTCGGAGCGGTCGCCGACGGCGCCGCCTCGACGATCTGGGGCTCCTGGCCCCGGGTCGGAGAGCAGCACGTCGAGCTGCGCTGGCCGAGCGCCGTGACCGTCGACAGCGCCTCGGTGCTGTTCGCGAGCGACGCGGCCGACGCCGACGGACGCGGGCTGATCCCCGCGCGGTCGTGGCGGGTCGAGCACCTGGTCGGCGACGTCTGGACTCCCGTGAGCGGAGCGGCTCCCGGCCGCGAGCGCGACGTGCTGAACCGCGCGACGTTCGCTCCGGTGACCACGACGGCGCTGCGGCTCGTGTTCACGGCGTGGGGAGCCGGCGAGTACGGCGGGTCCACGGGCGTGGCCGAGATCGAGGTGAACGGCATCGCCCTCGCGGCCTCGGCGGAGGCGCGCGGGACGCTGCAGAGCGTGCCGACCGCGACGACGCGCGACCTCGCGCAGTCCGTGCTGGTGCGCGACTCCTCCGGTCGCGCCCTCGCGGGCCGCTCGGTGGGCTTCGCGATCACCGGGCCGGCGGCCTTCGAGAGCGGAGCGACGACCGCCGCGGTGCTGTCGGGCGCCGACGGCGTCGCCGCGCTCCCCCGGATCCGCACCGGCTCCACCGCCGGCACCGTCTCGATCACCGCGCGCGTCGACGGCGTGACGACGGCGCTGGCCGGAGCGAGCGTTGCGCCCGGCGCCTCCGTCACCGCGAAGGCGACCTCGCGGCTGATCCTCGGGAAGGTCGTCGTCACGGTGACGGCGACGAACACCGGCCGCGCGGCCGCCGATCTGACCGTCGTGACGCCCTACGGCACGGCGTCCTCGGCCGCGGTCGCCCCGGGCGCCACGGTGACCAAGGTGTTCCGCACGGGCAAGAGCTCGATCGCCGCCGGCACCGGCACGGTCACGGCCGTCTCGGGCGCCTCGCGCGCGAGCGTCTCGGTGGTCATCCCGCGCGCGTGACCGGGACGGGGGCTGCCCGCCCGCCAGGACGACTCCGTCCGGGCGGGCGGCTGCTGTTGGCGTCGAGGTGACGCGCCCGGCGACGTGCCGCGGCGGAGTGATCGGGGGACACGATGAGGCGGACGACCGCAGGGATCGCACTGGCAGGAGCACTGCTGCTCGCCCTGACGGGATGCGCGGGCGGAGGCGGGACGGTGGGCGAGGTCCGACTTGTAAGCATGACAACAAGTCAGCGCGGCCCGCTCGTCAGAACAGAGGAGGGAGCTGCCCTGAGGTGAGGATCAGCCGCAGCCCGACCGCGAGAAGAGCGCCCGTCGCGACGACCACTCCGACGATGAGCCGCCGCTCAGCGGCGCTGTCCGCCGCGGCGATCCGGTTCGCTCGGATCGCCTCCTCCTGCTCGATCAGGCGGCGGCTCGTCTTCCGACTCAGCCCCGTCAGCCGCTCGCCGTGCAGGCGCACACGGTCGGCCTCCTGCTGGAGTCGGCCGCTGGACAGGCGCGAGAGCTGATGAGCCGCGCGCGCGGCCCCGGGCCGCTCATCGACACGGCTGCGCTCGATCACGTAGTCACCGCCGGGATGAGGAACGCGATCAGCGCGGCGGCGTGGTCGGTGCCGTCCTCCCGGACGGGGAACCCTCCGAGCACCCACACCCCGGGGAGGGTGAGCGTGTTGCGGACGCCCGCGAGCAGCCGTTCGGTGCTGTAGCTCTCGTGCTCCTCGTAGTAGTTGCGCTCGAACGCGACGATGAGGCCGATCTGCTCGGGCGTCGCGCATCCGGTGTCGGCGTCGATGACCGGTGCGGTGCGGGCGGGGTCCGGGGTGAGGAACGCGATCAGTGCGGCGGCGAGGGCGGAGCTGTCGTCCTCGACGGGCTCGGCGCCCGGCAGGGCGTGGGCGTTGCGGACGGCGGCGAGCATCACGTCGTCGCTGTCGTCGGCGTTCTGGTCCCAGTGAGCGCGCTGGTCGGTGATGATGAGGGCGACCTGATCGGGGGTCGCGAGGCCGGTGTCGGTGTCGGTGCGGTACATGGTCTGTTCCTCTCAGCGGGTTGCGGCCAGCGCGGTGTTGATGTCGACGGTGATCCCGCGCTCCGCGAGGCGGTCGAGGGTGGCGGGCTCCTTCGCGATCTGCTGCCAGCCCTCGGGCGAGATGACGACCGCGGGATCCCCGTCCGCGTCGTTGAAGACGACACAGGTGCGCGAGTCGAGAACGGCCCCGGTGCGCGGGCAGAGGATGTTCTTGCTGACGAGGTAGGTGACCGTCTGGTCACGGAGGATCGCTTCGAGGGTGTCCATGTGTGTTGCTCCTGCTCCTGGCTGATCGTTTTTCTTTGCCTCTCCGGCGGGGAAAACCGTTTGAGTGGAGCCGGCGGAGTGACACCGATCACGGGCGAAATAAGCCCGTAGGGCGCGTCCGGGATCGGTGGCACGCAGCCGGTGGAGCGAAATAGGTTGGAACCGCGGAGAGGTGAAGAAAACGGATGGAACGGGCCGCATCGCGGCCTCCCATTGGCGGTGCTCCGTCGCCGCTGCGCGAGTGCAGCTCGCGCCCCGGAACGGGACACCGGGGAGCGTGAGGGGGTCGCCCCTCACGGGCCGGCGCCGCCGGCCCCCACGCTCGAGCGGGTCGTGTCAGCGTCGGATGCGACGATGGAGGCATGTGGGAACTGGCACACCGGACGCGCGCGGAATCGGCATCAACGGTGGTGCGCAGCAACGCGGCGACGAGCGCCCCGGCGATCCCGGAAGTGCGCGCAGCGATCCCGGAGGATCACGTCATCCTCTACGTGCTCCGCGTCGAGAACTGCTGGGAGTAGAACCCACCGGGATTCGCTCGGAACCACTAGCGTTGCGATCAGTTCCGGAAAGCGATGGTCTCGTGATGGCAAACGTGTTGAAGTTCGTCGGAAAGGCATTCGTGATCGTCTTCCGCCTTCTGGGCGCGGCGGTGTCCGCGGGACTCGCCGCTCTGGGCGTGGGCAGCTTCCAGCAGCCCAACCCCGGACCGCCTCCGTCCTCTACGGAGAACCGCGAATATAGGCCGTAGAACGGCGAACTCTGCGGCGGATGGCGGAGTATCTCGGAGGACCGAGTCCTACTCAGCCGCGGAGGCCGCGCGGCGGCGGGGTGCGCGTTGGGTGGTCGTGGTGACGACGGCGGTTGCGCGGGTGAGGTTGGGGCCGATGGCGTCGGCTTCGAGGACGCGGCCGGTGCGGCGGTTCTCTCCTTCTCCCCAGGCGACGGTGCGCTCGTAGCCGACGACGATCACGGCGTCTCCCTTGTGGAGGGAGGCGAGGACGTGCTCGCCGAGTTCGAACTTCGCTTCCACGTAATGCGTGGTCGGGGCGTCGTGCGGGGTCCACTCCCCCGCGCGGTATTCGCCGGTGTTCTCGATGACGCGCAGCTTCACGATCTGCACGCGGCCCGCCTGCACGGCCTCGGGGTCGGCGGCGAGGTTGCCGGTGATGGTCCTGGTGCTCATCTGTCGTCTCCGTAAGTTTGGTGGCGGCCCGAGGGGGCCGGATGTGGCTTATCTGTCGTCGCCGATCGTGTGGCTCAGCAGGAGTGGCCGTCCGGTCCTCTGGGGTGCCCCTGGCCGCTAATTGAGATGTGCGTTTCGGTCGCTGTTTACGGAGATGACGGTTGGGTGCTCCTCGGGCTTACACGAGGCAGATCACGACTGAGGAGGACGGGTTGAACGATCGACAAGCTCACATCTGGGTGGGCATCGATGCAGGAAAGGCGCATCACTGGGTGACAGCGATCGACGACCAGGGCGCGATGCTCTGGTCGCGCAAGGTCAGCAACGACGAAAGTGCGATCCTCGACCCGCTCGCCGAAGTGCTTACTCTCGGCGAGAACTTCACCTGGGCAGTCGACATCGTCGGCACCACGTCTGCGCTGCTTCTCGCGCTGCTCGCAAGCCACGGACAGTCCGCGCTGTACGTCCCCGGACGGATCGTCAACCGGATGGCCGGCGCATACCGAGGCGAAGCGAAGACGGACGCCCGCGACGCCTACGTGATCGCCGAGACGGCGCGGCACCGGCACGACCTGACCCCAATCAGGCTGCCGGTCGAGATCATTGCCGACCTCAAGCTCCTGATCGCACATCGCGGCGATCTCGTCGCTGATCGCGTCCGCATGCTCAACCGGCTCCGCGACGTCCTGACCGGCATCTTCCCCCGCCTCGACCGCGCGTTCGACTACGCCAAACACAAGGGCGCTCTCACCCTCCTCACCGGCTACCAGACGCCCACCGCGCTTCGCCGGATGGGGCAGGTGCGCCTGACGAAGTGGCTGGCTCGCCGCGGCGTGCAAGGCGCGCCGGCGGTCGCGGAGGCTGCTCTCGAGGCCGCGAGCGGACAACAGACGCAAATCGGGAACGAGACGATCGCGGCGCAGATCATCGCCGACATCGCAACGCAGATCCTCGCCCTCGACAAGCGTCTCCGAACGCTGGAGAACCAGATCACCACGATGTTTCACGCGCACCCGCAGGCCGAGATCATCGAATCGATGCCCGGGATGGGTCCGATCCTCGGAGCCGAATTCCTCGCCGCAGCCGGGCCACTCGACAACTACGCCGACGACGGCCACCTCGCCGCAGCGGCCGGGCTCATACCCGTTCCGCGCGACTCCGGACGCCGGACCGGGAACATGCACCGGCCGAAGCGGTACAACCGACATCTGCGCCGCTCGCTCTACCTCTCAGCGCAGACCTCCGTCATCCGCGAAGGACCAAACCGCGACCTTTACCTCAAGAAACGTAGCGAAGGGTACAAGCACACGCAGGCGCTCCTCGCTCTCTCCCGACGACGCGTGAGCGTGCTTTGGGCCCTGCTGCGCGACAACCGCACGTTCACCCCGGCGCCTCCGATTCGCTCTGCACAGATGAGCTGAACCGAGGTGATGAGCACTACGCCTCGTCAAACCCGATCGCCGCTTCGAGCGCCCACTGACCGATCCCCGTATCTAACGGTTCCTGCGATCGCTCCGTGTCGCCGTCGGCAACGTGTGGCTCCACGGCGGCCCCTGACAGCGTTCTCCCACCACTGCACGGCGAACGGCGGACTAAAGATCTGGCGTCAGCGGGCGAAGGTGCGCCCGTAGACCGCCACGTCCAGTCGTTTGTCCCCTAGAGGCAGCGCGCTGGTGAGGACGCCTTCCCGGGTGAACCCGAGCCGCTCAGCAACGCGCCAGCTGCGCACGTTCTCGACCGCCGTTCGTATCTCGACTCGACGGATTCCGCGGGCTGGGACCTCAGTCAGCAGCGCGGTGCAGGCGCGAGTCACGGCACCGCGACCCTCGGTGGCGGCGTCGATCCAGTACCCGAGTTCCGCTGTCTGCGTGTAGGAGTTCATTCGAAGAGACGCTGAACCGATGATGGAATCGCCCGACATGATGACGGTCGGCAACACGGATTCTGCGATGAAGTCCGACAGCTGAGCACGAGTGAAGGCAGCAGTGCCATCGAGAGTTTGGTCGTAGAAGGCCCATGGCTCCCACTGCCTTAGACGCTCAAGATTGGCCACCGTCAGAGCGTGCATCTCCTCGACGGTGTCGAGGGTGCGTAGCGCGAGTCGGAATCCATCGCCGAGTTCGTGAGTGAAACGCATGCAATCAGCATCTCGTACACGGGCTGGTCCGTGCAGGAGCCCGGTCCTCCAAGGCTCGACAACCAGTCCCCTATCGGGACGATCGAGATAGGCGCGCTGTGGGACGGCCCCGGCCACGACCCCCTCGGAGGTCCCCGTCGACGCTCAAACGAAAGTAGGGCGCCTTGACGTCGTCATTGAGACTCCTGCTCGTGCGGTTGGTGGGTCCCGTCGGCGTCGACGGGTTCTCGTTCGCGGCCTCGGCCGCGGGGGTGTCGGCGGGGGGTGTCTCGATGCCCCAGGACGCCAGAGCGTCGCGGCGGGTGACCTCGACCGGCGGCTCGGACAGCGCTCTGCGCTGTTCGAGCTCGGCGCGTGTGACGGTGAGGTCCTGGACGCGGCACTCGTCGCCGTAGGCGAGGCGGTAGAGCCGGTCGGCCTCGTTCTCCAGCCAGTCGACTTCGCCTTGCCGGTCGGCTTGTCCGGCGAGGTACCCGGCCCGGTAGTCGTCACCGGTGATGTTCGGGCCGGTCATGCGGCGTGCTTCTCGATGAGGTCGGGGCGGAACCCCGACCAGTGGTCCTGGTCGCTCGCGACGACCACGGGGGCGGCGGAGTAGCCCAGCTCCTCCGTGACGTACGCGAGCGCTGCGGGGTTGGTGGTGATGTCGACGGTGGTGTACTCGATGCCCTTCTTCTCGAGCACCCGGTAGGTCATGGTGCACTGCACGCATGACGGTTTCGATTAGACGGTGAGCATCAGTCGTCCCACCGGTCGCCGCGGTGCGGGTCGTGCTCGTCGTTGACCGGGGACCAGGCGTGCAGCTCGGCCCACTTCTCGGCGGCGTCGGTGTGTCCGGTCTGGGTAAGGATTCTCAATCAGATTTGTCAAGCCAGCGGGGGTGGTCTGGCTCGCTTGTTCTTCCTTCTCTCCCAGCGTTTTTTTGCCTGGAAGGCACGTAGTGCCGAGCAGGGTCGGAGGTGGGAGCGCAACCCGGAGGGAGGCGGAGGAGAGGTTGTCGGCGCGATGGGAGGGAGCGCAGCGACCGCGTGTCGAGAACCTCGGAGGAGCCGGCCGCGCAGCGGCTTGCGTGGACGCCGGAGGCCCGTACGCTGCCGAAGGCTTCCAGGCAAAAACTGCGCGCAGCGCACAACACCGCGCCGACTGCAGGTCGGCGTCCATGTCGGTGCCCGCGTCCGAGATCGTCTGCGCACCAGGGGCGTGCTGCTCCATCGGGCCGCACGTGCTGCCTTTGTATGCAGTGCGTACCGCTGAGAAGCCGCATATCTCCGCGGAGTAGGCCGGTTCCGCCGCGCCACGGGTGCGAGCATGACCGTAGGAGGCCTGGATGCGTGACGCGGTGATGGTCGTCGAAGACGACGTCGAGATGGGCGAGCTCATCAAGCGGGGCCTCACCGGCGACGGCTACGACGTCGACCTGTTCTCGAACGGGGTCGACGCGCTCAATTCGGCGCGCGAAGCGGACTACTCCGCGGCGATCCTCGACGTGATGCTCCCGGGGATGAGTGGCTTCGAGATCTGCCGGCACCTGCGCGCGAGCGGTGCCACGCTCCCGGTGATCATGCTCACCGCCCGCGACGCCCTGCAGGACCGCGTGTTCGGCCTCGACGCGGGCGCCGACGACTACCTCGCGAAACCGTTCCACTTCGAGGAGCTCTCCGCCCGCCTCCGAGCGATGATCCGCAGAGAGCACCTCACGAACCGGGCACCGGTCGTGCTGGGAAATCTGCGCGTCGACCCCTACGCGCACGCCGCGACGGTCGACGGCGCCGTCCTGCCTCTGAGCCCCAAGGAGTTCGGCGTCCTCCGCGCGCTCGCGGCGCGCGCCGGGGACTTCGTGCCGCGGGAGGAGATCCTGCTCGAGGTGTGGGGGTCGGCGGAGTTCGTGGACCACAACATCGCGGAGCAGTACATCAGCTACCTCCGCCGCAAGCTGGCCGCGGGCGGGGCGTCGGTCGAGATCCTCACCCGACGGGGTGCGGGCTATCGCCTCGGGGTGACGCCGTGAGCTGGCGGTCCCTGTCGATCCGGGTGCGGATCACGGTGTCGAGCCTGCTGGTCGCGATGCTGTTCTTCGGGATCGTCGCGGTCGTCGTGCGCGAGCAGCTCGATCACATCCTCGATGCCTCCACGATCGAGCTGGTCCGCTCGGGAGCGTCGCAGGCGCTGATCGAGGAGAGCCGCGACACCGCCGAGGCCGTCGTCGGCGGCGTCAGCACGACGCTCCTGATCGCCCTCGCGATCCTGTTCGTCGCGTTCGCTGTGACGTCCTGGGTCCTGGTCGGCCTCGCGCTGCGCCCCGTCGGCAGGATGCGCGCGATCGCCGACCGGCTGCGCCAGGGACGCTCCACCGAGCTGCTCCCGGTCGGGCCCGCCCGCGACGAGCTCTCCGACCTCGCCTCGACCCTGAACGCGCTGATCGCGGACCTGCGGGAGTCGGCGGACCGGGAGCGGCGGCTCGTCGCCGACGCGAGCCACGAGCTGCGCACCCCGCTCGCCGCGCTGCGCACCCGGCTCGAGCTCGCTGAGCGGGTCCGCGACGATCCGGCGGCTCTCTACGCCGATGTCGTCGACGCGCGCCGCTCGATCGACCGCCTGCAGTCCCTGACGGACGGGCTGCTGATCCTGTCGAGGATCGACGCGGGCATCGCTACCGGCGACGCCTCCTCGGCGGCTCTGCGGGAGGAGGTAGCCGACAGCGTCGACCGCGCCCGGATGCTCGCCCGCGAGCGGGACCTCGCGATCGACTTCGTCGCCCCCGCCTCGATCGTCGACGCCCGGTACCCGATCTCCCCGACCGATTTCGGCCGGATCCTGGACAACCTGCTCGCGAACGCCGTCACTGCGACGCCCGACGGCGGCAGCGTCAGCGCGACCCTCGTCGAGCGCGCCGAAGAGATCGTCCTCTCCGTCGACGACGACGGCCCGGGCGTTCCTGACGCGTTCCTCGCGGTCGCGACTGACCGTTTCACCCGCCCGGATGCCGCCCGCTCCCGCGACGGCGGCGCCGGCCTCGGGCTCGCGATCGTCGCCGGTCTCAGCCGCGCCGCCGGCGGCGAGCTCCGACTCCGCAACCGCGCCCCCCACGGCCTCGGTGTCGACGTCCGCATCCCCGCGACGCAGCCCCACCCGACCTCTCGCAAGGAGAACCGATGATCGACCCCCAATCCCTCCTCGACGGCGCCGGCCCCTGGGCGATCGCCCTGGTCTGCCTGATCGCCTTCGTCGAGACGGGCCTGCTGATCGGGTTCTTCCTCCCCGGTGACACCCTCCTCTTCTTCACCGGTGTCTTCGTCGCGACCGGCGTGATCTCCCTGCCGGTGCCGCTGGTGATCCTGATGGTCGCCGCCGCCGCGTTCCTCGGCGACCAGCTCGGGTTCGTCATCGGCCGCGCGAGCGGGCCGCGGATCTTCGAGCGCAAGGACAGCGGGCTCTTCAGCCGCTCGAGCGTCGCCCGCACTCAGTCGTTCTTCGACCGGTTCGGCGGCTGGGCGGTCACCATCGCCCGCTTCGTGCCGGTCGTGCGCACCTTCGCCCCCGTCGCCGCCGGCGTCGGGAAGATGCACTACGGCCACTTCGTCGGCTTCAACGCCCTCGGCGCCGCCGTCTGGTCCACCGGCGTGATCCTCCTCGGCTTCTTCCTCGGGCAGATCCCCGGCGTCGCGGACTTCGTGGGGAAGTACATCGACATCGTCCTCGTCGGCATCGTCGTTCTCAGCCTCGCCGGCATCGCCCTCACCTACTGGCGGCAGAAGAACCGCGCCGGACGCGACGCCTGAGCCCAGCGCTCAGGGGGTCGCCGTGACGGCCGCGCGCGGTCGGCGGAGCGCGATCACCGCGACCAGCAGCAGGAACACCGCGAGGGCCGCGAGCGTGACCGGGCCGGTGCCCAGGCCCAGGCCCTTCCGGTCGACCGGATCCGCGAGCCAGTCGCAGACCGAGGCGCCGAGCGGTCGCGTGACGACGTAGGCGGCCCAGAACGCGAGGACCGCGTTCCGCCCCGTGAACCGGTGCGCGAGCGCCGGCACCGCGATGACCGCCGCGAACAGGACCGCGGACGGCAGGTAGCCGAACCCGAGCGTCGACGCGGTCAGATCGCCCGCGGCCGTGCCGAGCGCGAAGGTCCCGGAGACGGCGAGCCAGTAGAACGCGGCCCGGCGCGGCGTCGTGATCGAGTGGATCGACAGCGTCCGCTCCACCCGCCACCACACGACGAAGACCGCCGCGAGAGCCAGCGCGAACCCGAGAGTGGAGACGAGATACGGGACCCCGGCGACCACGTGCAGCACGTCGGCGGCCATCGTGCCGAAGACACTCACCATCAGCACGGCCAGCCAGTACACCCACGGGATGTACCGGCGGACCGCGAACTGCAGCCCGAGGGCCGCGAGGAACGCGAGCCCGGTCGCGCCGACCACGATCACCGGGTCGAACGCGGTCGCGAGGAAGTCCGACGCCGTCTCGCCCATCCCCGTCGTCAGCACCTTGAGGATCCAGAACAGCGCCGTCGCCTCGGGCACCGTCGAGGCGGCGTACCGGCCGGCGACGAGATGTGAGCGGATCCGAGGGAGCGGAGGGCGGCGCTGATCGGTGAGGTGCATCATGCCGCCATGCTCGGGCAGCCTGCGGTACCCGGGGCTGGGGGCTTCGCCGGGTCCGTTGAACAAGCGCACAGCGACCCGCTCACCGGCAGCGCTGCCCGCTGCCTTCCGCCGTCATCTGGTCGGACGGTGCCCGGAGAAGCGCCGCCAACGGAACGACGGTGATACAGCACGTTCGGTGTGCAGCCTGACCGCGAGCGGCGCCCAGACGATCAACGCCACCCCGGCGCCCAGGAGCAGCCCGCCGACGGTGTCGGAGATCCAGTGCGCACCGAGGTAGGTGCGGCTGAGCATCATCGCCACCGTGTAAAGGGCTCCGGCGATGCGGACCCACCACAGCGGGAAGACGATCGCGAGGACCATCGCGGTCGTGGCGGCGTTCGCGCTGTGGCCGGAGGGGAACGAGCCGAAGTCGGCGTTCACGAGGATCTCCAGCGGCCGCGGACGACCGACAGCGTTCTTGAGGATCTGCACCAGCAGCCCGCTCAGCGGCGCGGCGATCGCGAAGTACGTCGCCGCCCACCGACCCCGCCAGACCAGCAGCCCCACGAACACGACGAGCGGAATCACGATCGTGCCGACGATCCCGCCGCCGAGGCTGTTCATCACCAGCGACGGCACCAACCAGAACGTCGACCGGTGCTCGATGATCTCGTTCATCCAGGCGGTGTCGAACCCGAACGGCTTGTCGTGCTCCCGGTAGAAGATCAGCGCGGCCAGAAGTCCCGTGAGCAGCACCGCGAGGCCCGCCGAGATCAGCGGCCAGCGTCGCGCCGCCCGATAGGCGATCGCACCATCGGCCAGGGGTCCGCTGTTCGGCATCAGTTCCGTCCTCCTCGCTCGGCGCGCAGCACGCCGGAGGAGTCCACGCTACGAATGCGCGGGCTCCGGGTGCGGAGGATTCCCCCGCATCCGTTGTGAAAGCACAGAACCTGAGCCCATCGGCTCGGTACCGACCTGGTCGAACCGCGGAGCTTCGGGTCGTTGTGAGCAAACACAACGCAGCACGGCGCATCCCGAGCCGCCGCCCACGTCCCGGCTGGGACTCTGCGGGCATGGACATCTCAACGACGGCAGCACCGTCCCGCGGCCGGCGGCTGCTCAGCAAGGTCCCCGAGGTCACGATCTGGTTCTGGATAATCAAGATCCTCTGCACCACGGTCGGTGAGAGCTTCGCCGACTGGATCAACATGGTCCTCGGCGTCGGCCTCATCGCGACGGCTGTGATCTTCATCATCGTCACCGCGGTCGTGCTCGCCGTGCAGATGCGGCTGCGACGCTACGTGCCCGCCGCGTACTGGCTGACTGTCGTGGTGATGAGCGTCACCGGCACCCTGCTCACCGACATCCTCACCGACCAGCTCGGAGTGCCTCTCTGGGCCAGCTCCCTCGTCTTCTCGCTGCTGCTCGTGATCGTGTTCGGCGTCTGGTATTCGAAGGAGCGCACCCTCTCGATCCACAGCATCGACACCACCCCGCGGGAGGCGTTCTATTGGGTCACCGTCCTGGTCACCTTCGCGCTCGGCACCGCCCTCGGCGACTGGACTCTCGAGCTCACCGGCTGGGGCCCTGGCGTCTCAATCCTCCTGCCCCTCACGCTGCTCGCGATCGTCACCGGCCTCTGGCGCTACGGCGCGAACCCGGTCCTCGCGTTCTGGATCGCCTACATCCTCACCCGCCCCCTCGGCGCCAATATCGGCGACTGGCTCGGCCTGTCCCCCGACGAGCAGGGCCTCGGGCTCGGCACCTTCGTCACCAGCATCATCTTCCTGCTCGCGATCCTCGCCACCGTCGTCTACCTCTCCCTCAGCAAGGCCGATGTCGACAAGGGCGCATCCGAGCACTACACCACGCCAGTCGCCCGCGAACGCCGTTCACTCGTCGCCTTCGCGGTCCTCGCCGTCGCCGTCGTCGGGCTGCTCGCCTTCACCAACAGCCAGCCGCACACCAGTCCGGCACCGGAAGGCGCAGCCCCGGCCTGCGATGCGTCGGGAACGCTGTCCGCAGCTGACGCGAAGGCATCCGTTCAGACCGACTTCCCCTCCGCCGACGTGCAGAACTTCCAGACGATCACCGCCGACACCCTCGCCCTCGTCACCAGCGGCGATCAGGCCGGCGCGAAAGCCCGCGCCACCGACCTTGAGACCGCCTGGGACGACGCGGAGCCCGCACTGAGCGCCGCGAACTGCCAGACGTGGACCTACGTCGACCAGCAGATCGACCCCGTTCTCTCCTCCGTCCGCGCCGGCAGCCCCGACCCGGTTGTCGAGAAGACGAGCATCCAGGACCTGCTGACCACTCTCGCCGGACGCTGACATGAGGCGTCAAGGTCTTCTTTTGCGACCCGAATCTGGCCTCCTCCGACCAATTGATCACTGCCGCCCTGCCCTGCCGCCGCCGCAGCGGCATCAGCGCGACTCAACACATCGATCGGAACCGGTCGGTGACAAATCGGTCCGCTACTGAACCCATGCTCGAGCTCGTAGACGCACTCCGAGCACACGGGGCTGCCGACCAGGCCGGCGTCCGCGAGGTGCTCCACCCAGGGGTGCGAGCACTCACCACAGACCTCAGCGAGCAGAACCCGGAACCGGGCGCGGCGCGAACGGCGAGCGTCAGCTCGCCGGCGCCACTGCGAGAGACCGACCATCACGTGAGCGTAGCGAGCGCGCCACCAAGCAATCGCGCGCTTCGCCTCATCCGCATCGCCTCTGGCGTCCCGTTTGGGGATTCCCATACGGACGGTAACTAAGGATCTATCCGGCGGTGATCAGCTCGCCGGGCGCACCGAGAGACGCGAGGTCGACATCGCCCTGTGACGTCAGGAGCTCTCCGCTGATCCCGTCGTAGACGGCGGTGAAGACGTCCACCCGATGGAGGTCGAAGCCATAGGGCACGTCTGTTCTCTCCGCGGGCGCGTGCACGGTCAGCGCCCAGACCGGCTCGTCCTGTGCGACCCAGTAGTGGTCCGCGAGAGCGGGGTCATAAGCGGCGAGCTCCTCGTACGTGGTTCCGACCGCGTAGATCGGGTACTGCTTCTTCTCCTCCGCACTGAGCGTCGAGAGCTGGACTCCGGTGCCGTTGGCCAGGTCGAGCGCCGGGTTCGTCAGCTGCTGGACGTCGATGATCGGCCCCTCAGAGGCGGCGGTGGCGATGGGAGTGCCCGGTGGGCCCTCCGTCGGGACGGTGGGTGTCAGGGACTCCGTCATCTCTGTTGGTTCGGCAGGCGTCTCGGTGGAGATGGGGGTCGTGCTGGCGGTGGCGTCGATGGTGACGGGGCCGGAGCGGATGCGCATCGTCGTGGAGGTCTGGGTGAGGCTGACGTCCTCGGCGCCCAGCACGTCCATGAGCCACTGCTCTCGTTCGTCGGCGGCGTCGAGGCAGCCGACGTACGTCGTCGCGGGGCCTCCGGTGACCACCCATACGGAGGTCTGCAGGCCGGCGGACTGGAGGTCGTAGGTGAGCGTGTTGCAGGGACCGTCGACGCTGAGCTGCGACCGGCCGTCGGTGCCGGTGATGCGAAGGCTGACGGGGTGATCGAGCAGCCATCCGCCCGATCCCTGGTCACCGACGACCGAAGTGGTCTCGTAGACGAGCCTGGTCGCGACTTCGGCGCCGAGCAGTTCACCCGGCACCTGCGACGTCGGTGGGGAACCGGGGCTGCCGGCACTCGTCGCGCATCCACTGACGAGGAGCGCCGCGGAGAGGCAGAGGATGGTGAGGGCGAGGGTTCTCGTGCGTCTGAAGGTCACTGGTCGACTCCGGTCCGGGTCGTGGGCGGGTTGGTGCAGTCGACTGTGGTGGGCAGTCCCGTGAAGATCTCGATCCGGCCGCCCTCCTGGCACACCTGGGTTCCTGCGAGGGAGAACAAGTCGGCGTCCGTTCCGTCTCCGTTGGTGCCCGCGAGCGCAGCACACGCCGCTGCGAGCGACGCCGTGGACTGCTTCGCGGGCGTCTGGATCTCGCCCGACAGAGCGACGCCCTGCCCGTCCTGTTCCCAGCAGGTGACGGGCGCTGCGACCGGAGTGCCGCGCTCCGTCGTCACCGCCGACAGGACTGCCGCGCTGAGGACCGCGCCCGCGACACCGGCAATTGTCACCGCCGCGGCGTGGCCGAGACGTCGGCGGCGGCGGATGCGGTGCGCGAGGCGTGCGCTGATGCGCTCGAGCTGCTCGTCGCTCAGGTCAGGATCGTCCATGGTCTTCTGTCCGTTCCGTCAGGGTTCTCGCCAGTGATGTCCGCACCCGCGAGAGGCGGTTGCGGACAGTCCCGTGGGACAGGCCGAGGGAGCGAGCGGCATCGCTGTAGCTGAGGTCGTCCTCGATGCACGCCGTCCAGATCGCCCGGTCCGTCGCGCTCATCTGCTCGACCAGACGCCGCACGTCGAGCAGCCGGTCGCTCGTCTCCGCGTCGACGCCGCGAGAGGCGGTGTCGTCGGAGAGGGGCAGGTGGCGTCGGCGCTGCTCGCGGCGGTTGGTCGAGAAGCTGAGGTTGCGTACCGTGACCAGCAGCCAGGGCAGCACCGACTCCCCCACGATGCGCACGCTCGTGCGGCGCTTCCAGAGCAGGAAGAAGCTCTCCTGAACGACGTCCTCCGCCTGGCCGGCGTCCGCGAGGAAGCTTCCCGCGGCGCGGTAGACCGCGCGGCCGTGCATCCGGAAGAGAACGTCCAGCGCCGACGGGTCACCGCCGCGAAGACGATCTACCAGCGTCGCCTCAGCAGCACCGACCACCCGACATCACCCCCTCAGTAGTGAATGCCCTCAGAGCACCGTTTCGTCTCAGGCGTCATTAACGAACTTTGTCGGTTCGACAGTGCCACTGTGACCTATCCCCTACCGGACGCGCGCCAGATCATCATCCGCGCGCGACGGTCGGCCTGGCATCGCGCCGCCGTGATCATCGCTCGGGAGTCGAGGGACGGCCTTAAGGCATGTGGGAGGCGATGGCCGCGAGGGCGAAGCCGACGAGTGCGGTCGGCAACGCCAGGATGCACCAGACGATTTCCCACCCGTGGTGAGCATGGGCCCCGCTTGTCGCGCGAATGACGGTGAGGACCCAGACGCTGATAGCGCTGGTGAGGGCGACGATGCCAGCCGCGAGGAGGAAGGCTTTCCCTGCTGCGGCCTCCGCGTCGGTGGGCATCAATCCCATGCCGATTCCTCTCTCGCTGATGGAGAGGTAGGTCAGCACGACGGGCGCGACGATCATCCCGAGGACGGCGATCGCGGCGATCACCGGACTCAGGGGTCCCTTCCGAGCGACGTCAACCACGCGGTGCACACTATCCGCGCGTCGCTAAGCCCCCCCCTGCGAGCGGGCCGCTCGTCGTCCGGCATGGAGACGCCCTGCCGGACGCCCACTGGATCATCCCCATACGGGACGCGCACAAGGCGCTCGGGTTCGCGAGACTGAAGTGATGTCGGGGTTGCTGGTCATCGATCTCGTGTCGTGCGTGATCAGAGCCCGCTGCGGCCGAGCCGCGGCGCACGAGAGGTGACGCGCCCGACGTCGGGAATCAGCGCGCCTCATGATTCACGGCGACCGAGGACAGGACATCAACCGGCCGATCTGCGGCGTCGGCTCAGTGCCCAGACGAGCGCGCCCGCGAGGAGCACCGCGCAGGTCAGCCCGGCGACGTGCAGGACGAGCGAGAGCGTCCCGTTCTCGGGGAGCAGGAAGCCGTAGGGCACCCACCCGTCGGTCGCTCCGCGGACGAGCACGACGACGACCCAGACGATCGGGTAGGGCAGGACCACCCACAGCCGGCGCCAGGAGAGCGGTCCGCGGTCGGCGACGACGATCCAGTCGAGGAGGACGAGCGCGGGGAGCACCACGTGCAGGACGGCGCTGACCCAGGGCGGGGCCGTCCCGGTACCGGGAACGAGGGTGTTGTAGATCACGGCGACGACGATCGAGTAGGCCGTCGCCGCGCCGCGGACGTAGCTCAGCCACACCGGCGTCGGACGGCGGGCGAGCGCGACCGATCCGGCGACGATGAGCACCGCGCTCGCGAGGAGGCTGGTCTGGTTCGTGAAGTAGCCGAAGTAGTCGAACGGATTCGGGTCGCCGGCCGCGATGCTCAGCGCGTAGGTGTGGAGGATCACCGCGACCGCGGCTGCACCGACGGCGATGCGCGCTACACCCACGAATGGGCGGGTCGGTGCCGGGGAACTCATCGGGTCAGCCTAGGAGCCGTAGGGCTTCCTGATGACCCGCAGCAGACCGGCTGACAGCGGTCAGCCCGCCGGCACCGTCCGCATCTCCTCGCCCACCGAGGTGTGCAGATCGCCGCTTCGACTGGGGCTCTGCACCATCGATGACTCTGTCCGAGTGCGAATGACGGGGGTCCGTGTCACCCTGACTGCATGGGTTAACTCCCGGCCGGCGCTGGGCTCTGCCTCTCCCCTTCGTCTCTTCCCAGCCGGTGCAGCACTGACGGGATCGGGCAGGCTCGCCTGGCTAGCGCTACCGAGGGGTGGGTGCTTGCATGGCCCTCATGTCGACCCCATTCACGCCTCAGCCCTCCTCGCCCCGCGCGGAACCGCACGACAGCGCGATTTCAGGGCGGCTGAACTGGTTGCGAGCGGGCGTGCTCGGCGCGAACGACGGCATCGTCTCGGTCGCCGCTCTCGTCGTGGGTGTCGCCGGAGCGACGACCGCCACGGCACCGATCCTGACGGCGGGCGTCGCAGGGGTCGTCGGCGGTGCGATCTCGATGGCGCTCGGCGAGTACGTGTCGGTGAGCAGCCAGAGCGACAGCCAGCGCGCACTGATCGCGAAGGAGCGGGTCGAGCTGGCCGAGGATCCCGACGGGGAGCTCGAAGAACTCGCCTGGCTCTATCGAGCGCGTGGCCTGACCCCGGAGACAGCGCATCAGGTCGCCCGCGAGCTGACCGAGAACGACGCTCTGACCGCACATCTGGAAGCGGAGCTCGGATTGAACGAGGAAGCGGTCGCCAGCCCGCTCGCCGCCGCCGGCGCCTCGGCGCTGGCGTTCCTCCTGGGAGCCGTGCTGCCGCTGCTGGCGATCCTGCTCCCTCCGCCGGACTGGAGGGTTCCGGTGACCTTCGCCGTGGTGCTGATCGCCCTCGCCGCGACCGGATACATCAGCGCACGGGTCGGCGGCAGCCCGGCTCTGCGCCCGATGATCCGCATCGTCGTCGGCGGCGCTCTGGCCCTCGCGGCGACGTTCCTGATCGGCCTGCTGCTCGGCACGTCCGGCGCAGTCTGATGTCCCGGATCCTCGTCGTCGAGGACGACCCGCAGATGGGTGCCCTCGTCGAGCGGGGACTGCGGGAGGACGGCTACGACGTGCAGCTCGTCGACAACGGCGTCGACGCGCTGATCGCCTTCACCGCGGGAGACGTCGATGTCGCCGTCGTCGACGTGATGCTGCCAGGGATGACCGGGTTCGAGGTCTGCCGACGGATGCGGGAGTCGGGCAGCACCGTCCCGGTCGTGCTGATCACGGCGCGGGACGCCGTCGAGGACCGGATCTTCGGGCTGGACTCGGGCGCCGACGACTACGTCACCAAGCCGTTCCACTTCGGCGAGCTGAGCGCCCGGATCCGCGCACAGATCCGGCGCCGAGCCAGCGGCCCGCAGCCAGTGGTCCAGATCGGAGCGCTGCGCCTGGATGCCCTGTCCGTGCGCGCGACGGTCCGAGAGCGTCCCTTCGCGCTGAGTGTCAAGGAGCTCACGCTGCTGCGCTTCTTCGCCGTGCATCTCGATGAGGTACTGACCCGGACGGAGATCCTCGCCGAAGTGTGGGGGTCTACGGAGACGTTCGAGCCGACCCTCGTGGATCAGTACGTCAGCTACCTCCGCAAGAAGCTCGCCCTCGCCGACACAGGCCTCCGGATCACGACCGTCCGCGGCGCCGGATACCGGCTGGAGCGCGCCGAGTGAGGTTGCTGCGCTCCCTGTCGATCAGCTCCCGGATCACCCTCGGCAGCCTCCTCGTCGCGCTGATCGGGGTCGGCGTGATCACCCTCGTGCTGCACGGGCAGTTCCGCAGCATCGTCGTCGCGTCCGAGGTGACCCTCGCCGAGGGCGACCTCGCCCCGTATCTCGCCGATCTGGGATCGGACCCGACCGAGACCCCCGACCCTCCGGCCGAGGGGATCCTGATCTTCGCGCGCGCTCCCGGCGGAGCGGTCCCCGTCGATACGATGCCGCACGACGTCCACGAGGTTCTGGAGCGCAGCACCGGCAGCGACGGCACCTCGACGGTGATGACCGACGAGGACGTCCGGTTCACGATCGTCTCCCGGACCCTGGACACGAGTGCGGGCACGTGGGAGCTGTGGGCGGCTCGCAGCGGCGCCGGCAGCGACCTGACCGTCGCGGCCCTGGACCGGACGCTGCTCGTCAGCGCCGCGGCCCTCGTGATCCTGTCCGCCCTCGCCGCATGGCTGCTCACCGGCGCCGCCCTGCGTCCGGTCGAGCGGATGCGCCGCACCGCCGCGTCGCTCGGCGACCGGCACGGCGGCGAGCTTCCCGTAGGCCCGGCGACTGATGAGCTGTCGGATCTGGCGGAGACGTTGAACGCGTTCATCGCCCGGACGCGGGACACCGCCGATCGGGAGCGGCAGATGGTGTCCGCGGCCAGCCACGAGATCCGCACGCCGCTGGCAGTCGTCATCACCCAGCTCGAACTCGCGCACCGGCACTTCGGCGACGCGGACGCCCTCGAAGAAGAGATCCGCGCCGCCGAGGGGTCCCTCGCCCGCCTGTCCCGCCTGGCGACGAACCTCCTGGAGCTCTCCCGGCTGGACGCCGCCCCGCCCGTCACCGCGCGCGCGACGGCGAGCGAGCTGGAGACCGAGCTGATGGACTCCGTCGACCGGCTGAGGACGATCACCGGCGGCACCGGCCCCGACATCGAGCTCGATACCGCGATCGAGCGCGCCGACGCGCCCTACCCGCTCTCGGTGAGCGCGTTCTCGCGGATCCTCGACAATCTCGGCGCGAATGCGATCGCCGCAACACCTCCTGCCGGATGCATCACCCTCCTCCTCGAGCAGCACGATTCCACCCTCGAGCTGAGCGTCCGGGACACTGGGCACGGCATCCCGGAGGAGTTCGTGCCGCACGCGTTCGAGCGCTTCTCTCGACCCGACGAGGCGCGCACCAGCCGCGACGGCGGCAGCGGGCTCGGGCTCGCCCTCGTCGCAGCTCTCGTTGACACCGCGGACGGATCGGTCACCATCGAGAACTGTCGACCCGCCGGAGTGAGGGTGACGGTCGTGCTGCCCGAGCGGTGACATGTGAGACCTCGAACACGAATCGGACTCCGGCGGGGAATCGGCACGCATCCCTCATAGTCGACACCAAGACTCCCCCGCGACGGTAGGAGCGCGCCCCCGGAAACCCGAGGTCGGCGCATGCGACACCGACCGGAGGGCGCCGCCGTGAGCACCACGATCCGACCGACCAACGCACCCGCACCCCACGCGCCGACCACGCTGCGGCGGTCGCAGGCCGACCGCGAGCGATCCCTGCGTCGGCGCCTGCGTTCCGCGGACGCGCTCGTCACCGCCGGCTGGGTCTCGGTCGCCCTCGCCATCGCGCTCTACCTCGCAGCCGGCGGGCCCGCGGAGGCCACCGATATCGCCGGAGCTCTCACGGCCGCAGGGATCGTCGCCGGCCTCGTCGGCACCGACCTGATCCTGGTCATGCTCGTCCTCGCCGCCCGGATCCCCTGGATCGATCGCACCTTCGGCCAGGACACCGCGATGGCGCTGCACCGTCGCCTCGGCAAGCCCGCCCTGTCTCTGATCCTCGGGCACGGTGCCCTGCTCACCGTCGGCTACGCCCTCACCGACGGGCTGACGCTGTGGAACGAGACACTCGCTCTGTACTCCGGCGCCGACATGCTCCTGGCGCTGCTCGGCAGCACCCTGCTGGTGCTCGTCGTCGTCACCTCCCTCGTCGCCGTGCGCCGCCGCTTCGCGTACGAGGCGTGGCACGCGATCCACCTCCTCAGCTACGCGGCGGTCCTCGTCGCCGTCCCCCACCAGCTCTCCGCCGGCCAGGTCCTCGCCGGGAGCACCCCGCAGCGCGTCTACTGGCTCGCCCTCTACGTCCTGGCGTTCGGAGCGATCGCCGGGTTCCGGTTCGCGGTGCCCGTACTCGCCACCCTGCGGCACCGGATCCAGGTCGAGGCCGTCGAGACGATCGCCCCCGGCGTCTTCTCGCTCCACCTCTCCGGCCGCGACCTCTCCCGCCTCGGCGTGATCGGCGGGCAGTACGCGATCTGGCGGTTCTGGAGCCGCGGCACCTGGTGGCATGCGCACCCGATCTCCTTCTCCGCCGTCCCGACCGACACCCGCGCTCGGATCACCGTCCGCGCACTCGGAGCCGGGACCGACCGTCTCGCACGACTGCGCCCCGGGACCGCGGTCTCGATCGAGGGGCCCTACGGGATCTTCACCGACGTCGCCCGCACCGCCCCGCGGCTCGCGATCATCGCCGCCGGCATCGGCATCACCCCCGCCCGAGCGCTCCTCGAGCACGGCGGCCTCCGACCCGGCGAGGCCACCGTCCTGCTGCGCGCCACCGACGACTCCCAGACCTACCTCTGGGACGAGACTCGGACACTGGTCCGCAGCAGCCGCGGCGCGCTGTTCGGGATGATCGGCCGGCGGCCCGCAGGGCTGGCGACGTGGATGTCCGCCGAGTCCGTCGCCCGAGGTGTGACGATCACCTCGGCACTGCCGGGCCTGCTCGACTCCGACCTGTTCGTCTGCGGTCCGACCGCCTGGGCCGACCTCGTCGTCCGCGACGCGCGAGCGGCAGGCCTGCCCGACCGGCAGATCCACGTGGAGAGGTTCGACTGGTGAGAACACGAGCAGCAGTCGCCAGCGTCCTCGCCTCCCTCGCCGTCCTCGTCGTCGGCTGGCAGATGGGATCCGCCGGCGCCACCGGGTCCCCGCTCGCCACCGGGACGAGCGCCACCACAGCCACGGAAGGAGCGGCTCCCGCGGTGACCACGCCGACCCCGGCCGGCGCCCCCGCCTCGACGACGCCCTCCGCCGGCGCGCCCACCGACCCGTCGGCCGGTACGAGCTCGACGGCCACTGCGAGCCCGTCCGCCTCGGCCGACGGCACGTGGACCGGCTCATCTGTTCCGACTCGCTTCGGCGCTGTGCAGGTCGCGATCACCGTCGCCGGCGGGCAGATCACCGACGTCACGGCCGTGCACCTCACGGACAAGGACGGCCGGTCCGTGTCGATCTCGCACCGGGCCGCGCCGATCCTGCGTCAAGAAGTCCTCGCCGCCCAGTCCGCGAACGTGCAGGCGGTCAGCGGAGCGACCTACACCAGCGACGGGTACCTCACCTCCCTGCAATCGGCGATCGACCAGGCCGGACTCTGACCGTGCACACGTTCACGACGATGGGCACCGTCGTCAGCCTGCGCGCCGCCGACGACACCCCGGTCGGCGACGTCGAAGCCGTCTTCGCCGACGCCGACGCCCGCTTCAGCCTGTACCGGCCGGAGTCGGAGGCGTCCCGGATCGCCCGCGGCGAGCTCGCGCTGACGGCCGCGTCCGAGCAGATGCGGACCGCCTACACCGAATCGCTGCACTGGCGAACGGCGACGGACGGCGCCTTCACCCCGCACCGGCCCGACGGGGTCATCGACCTCGCCGGAACCGTCAAAGCGACCACCATGGCGCACGCGGCCCGGCTGCTCGGCGACGGCGACTGGCTCCTCGACGTCGGTGGCGACGTCCTCACCTCGCCCTTCGGCAGCTGGAGGGTCGGGATCGTGGATCACGGCGACCGGCAGGCGCTGCTCTGCATCGTCCCCCTCGGCGACGGTCGCCGCGCGATCGCCACCTCCGGGACCGCCGAACGCGGAGAGCACGTCTGGCGCCGACCTGCCGAGCCCGGTGACGTCCCCTTCGTGCAGGTGTCCGTGATCGCCGAGGACATCGTCACCGCCGACGTCCTCGCGACCGCGATCCTCGCCGGCGGCGTCGGGACGCTCGACACCGTCACCGACCGCTTCGACGTCGACGTCCTCACCATCGACGCCGCCGGTGCCCTTCTCGTGACCGACCGGCTCCGCCGCCTGATCGCACCGGCGAGCCGGCACACGTCCTGACTCCGCTCGGTCGGCTCCTCGCATATCGGCGGTGAAGCGGGGAGTCGGCTCGGAGGACGGGCGAGTGATCGTTCGAGGGCTCACACGAACACGTCCAACGGCAGAGCGCGCAGGGCGGGGCGCGTTAGCGTCACGAGGACAGCCCCCCTCTCGACCGAAGGCGCCCCCGATGAACGACTGGCAGATCAACGGCCTCCCCCTCCACCCGCTCCTCGTGCACGCCGTCGTGGTTCTGCTCCCCCTCGCCGCACTGATGCTCATCCTCGGCAGCCTCTGGCCGGCCGCCCGCCGCAAGTTCGGGATCCTCACCCCGATCATCGCCCTCGCCGCACTGATCGCCGTCCCGCTCACCACGCAGGCCGGTGAAGCGCTCGAACGACAGACGGAGCCGTCCGCGATCCTCGAGAAGCACACCGAGCTCGGCGACCACCTGCTCCCCTGGGCTGCCGGCCTGTTCCTCGTCGCCCTGGTCCAGTGGCTCTGGTTCCGCCGCACGCGACGAACCGAGGACCGAGCCGCCACCACCCGCCGCCCCCTCGTCGGAATCGTGCTCGCCGTCGCAGCGATCGCCATCTCCGTCGGAGCGACCATCGACGTCATCCGCATCGGCGACTCCGGCGCACAAGCAGTCTGGTCCGACTCCACCTCGAGCACCAGCACCGATCAGGCACCCGCGCCCGACAGCGACGACGACTGACCCACCCGCTCTCGGGCACTGCCCTCTCCGGCTGACACCGCCCCCTCTTCGCAGGAGGATGGTGTGAGTTCCTCATCACTCGACGCCATCTGCAAGGTCCTCGGCTGCGAGGTGGGCGACATCCTGACTCACGTGCCGGACGACGTCGGGAGCAGTACGGATCGGCTCGGTGACCGAGCGGCCCGCTGACACGTCGCACCTCGGTGGTCGACTGGTCACCGCGGGCGTCGTCCAGCTGGTGGCCGTCGTCGCGCTCAATGTGCTGGGGCCGATCGTGCCCGTCTGAAGGATCTCCGGCCCGAGCGCTCAGGGTCCACTGCGGTCCCCGATCTGTCGCCTCTGCTCCGCTGGGCGATCGCCGCGGCGGTGTTCCTCGTCTGGGCCTGGTCGACGGCGTGGCCGGCCGGCCCGGAACGCAGCCGCGACCTCGCCCGCCACGAGGACCGGTCCCGGAAGCTGGTCGACTCGCTCATCATCGCCGCCACCTTCTTCAGCCTCGTCCTCGTGGTCGTCGCACTCCTCCGCAGCCAGCAGAAGGACCCCGTCGGATCCGCGGCCGCGATCCTCGCGGTCGTCGGGGTCGTCGCGGCCTGGGCGCTCGTCAACACCGTCTACGCCTTCAAGTACGCGCTCATGTACTACCTCGACGACCGCCACCGCTTCGACTTCGACCAGGACGAGGACCCGTCCTACAGCGACTTCGCCTACACCGCGTTCTCGATCGGGATGGCCTACAGCGCGAGCAGCATCACCCAGTCCTCCACCCCCTCACGCCGCGTAGCCCTGGCCCACGCCCTGCTGTCCTACTTCTTCGGCACCTTCGTCGTCGCCGTCGCCATCAACCTCATCACCGGCCTCACCCAGGGAGGGTGAGGATCGCCGCACATCCGCAGGCAGGAGTGTCGGAGCTCGATACTGATGTCATGGCATCACCGCTCGTCTCCGACGTCGCTCACTCCGGTCTCACCGTGGCCGACCTCGACGACGCGCTGGTGCTGTGGTGCTCCGGTCTCGGGTTCGTGCTCGAGCGCACCTTCACGCTCGACGTGGAGGTCACGGCGGCGACCACCGGCGTCCGTGGAGCCGTGATCCGCGCAGCGACGGTGACCCTCGGCCCCCACCGTGTGGAGCTGCTGCAGTACGACCCGCCCCGACAGCTCGAGTCCGCCGGCTCGCCCGCACAGGTCGGCACGGTGCACATCGCGCTCACGGTCTCGGACCTCGATCGTGTCCTCGAGCTCTGCGCTGGACACGGTTGGAGACCGGTCGGGACACCTCACCGGATGACCGCTGGCGCCCGAGCCGGCACGCGCATCATCTACCTCGAAGGTGCCCTCGGCGGATTCCTCGAACTGATCGCGCCCCCGCAGCTCCCGTAGGCCGCGTCGGCCGATCGCGTCGAGGGCCCGATCTCTCAGCCCGCCAACCTCGCCATCCACTCCTCCACCGCGTCGGGCGTGCGCGGCATCGCCGCCGAGAGCAGGATCGACGACGTCTCCGTGACCACGAGGTCGTCCTCGATCCGGATGCCCAGCCCCCGCAGCTCGGCGGGGACCGTCAGGTCGCCCGGCTGGAAGTAGAGGCCCGGTTCCACGGTGAGCGTGTGGCCGGCCGCGAGCACTCCGCCGAGGTACGTCTCGTGCGGAGCGTGGTTGCAGTCGTGCACGTCCATCCCGAGCATGTGCCCGGCGCGGGAGATGCTCCACCGGCGGTGGTACGACGCGGACGGGGCCACGGCCTCGTCGACGGAGCAGCGGATCAGGCCGAGGTCGATCAGCCCCTCGGTGAGGGCTCGCCCGCACGCGTCCTGGTAGTCCTGGAAGCGCACTCCCGCGCGCAGGGAGTCGATGCCGGCCTGCTGCGCGCGCAGCACGATCGAGTACACGTCCCGCTGCAGCGGGGTGAACTCCCCGCTGACCGGGAAGGTGCGGGTGATGTCGGCGGCGTAGAGCGAGGGCAGCTCGACGCCCATGTCCATCAGGACGAGGTCGCCGTCGGCGAGGGGCCCGGTGTTCCGCGTGTAGTGCAGGGTCGTGGCGTGCGCTCCCGAGGCGACGACCGATCCGTAGGCCGGCCCCTGTCCCTCGACCAGGGCGCGGCGGGCGAAGGTGCCCTCGAGGTAGCGCTCGCCGCGGGGCATCGCGCGGGCGACCGGCCACGCCTCGAGGCAGTCGTCGAAGCCCCGCGCCGTGCCGTCGACGGCGAGCTGCAGCCGTCCGATCTCCCAGTCGTTCTTGATCAGGCGCAGCTCGTCGAGCGTCGCCTTGAGCACGAGGTGCGGTCCGAGCTCCGGCCCGCAGATGCTCCGCACCAGCTCGTCGACGCTCTCGTCGAGGGTGGGCAGGACCCGGATGCGCCGGGCCCGCCGCGCGGCCCGCTCCACGTCGCGGGTGAAGTCGGCCAGCGGCCGGGTCTCGATGCCCAGCGCCGCCTGCGTCTCGGCGAGCGACGGCCGCGGCCCGACCCAGAGGTCGCCGAGCGCGTCGTTCTGCCAGAACTCGTCTCCGTCGCGGCCGGAGGGAGCACGCAGGTACAGGATCGAGCCGGCCTCCCCTCCCGTCGTGTCGACGACGAGCACGCTCTCGGCGACTCCGTTGCCCGTCAGCCACACGTGGTCGGTGCCCGGGCGGAAGCGGTGGTCGCTGTCGTTCGAGCGCACCCGCGGCAGGCCGGCGGGGATGATCAGCAGCTCGGCGGGCAGCGCCTGCGCCAGTCGCGACCGGCGCTCCGCGGTGTAGGCGAGCACCGGGTCGTCGGGGTCGATCACCGGCTCCGGATCGGCCCAGCCGGCGGTCATGAACGCGCCGTCCCCGGGGAGCGGGCTGCGGTTCACGGCCCTCGGCATGCTCCAGAGTGCGGACTCCTCTGCCCGGGCCTCCTCCACCGCGCTCACGCGCCCGTCCGCTCCAGCGCGTCGGGCAGCTCCTCGAGCCAGGCCGCCCGGTCGGCGTCGAGTGGAGCCAGCGGCAGCCGCCCCAGGCCGTCCGGCAGCGGGATCGCCGCGAGCAGCGCTCGCGTGTACGGGTGCAGCGGGCTCTGCCACACCGTCTCGGTGTCCCCCGACTCCACGACCCGGCCGCGGTACATCACGAGCACCCGGTCGGCGATGCGCCGGACCACCGAGAGGTCGTGCGAGATGAACAGCATGCCCGCGCCGGCCTCGACGCTGAGCGAGCGCATCAGCGCGGCGACGCTCGTCTGGGTCGAGGCGTCGAGGGCCGAGATCGGCTCGTCGGCCACGAGCATCCGCGGCCGCGCCGCGAGGGCCCGCGCGATGGCGATGCGCTGCTTCTGGCCGCCGGAGAACTCGTGCGGGAACCGGCTCGCCATCGCCGGGTCGAGCCCGACGCGGCGCAGCCAGTCGGCCGGATCCGAGCCCTCGGCGCCCCGGGCGAGCGCCGCCCGGACGCCGTCGCCGATCTGCTCGCCGATGCGGCGACGGGGGTTGAGCGAGGAGTTCGGGTCCTGGAAGACCATCTGCACTCCGGTCATCGCCGGACTGCGCCGACGGAGTCCGAGCGCGGGCACGTCGACGCCGTTCAGGCGCACGTCGCCACCGCGGCGCTTCTCGATGCCGACCACGGCGCGCGCGAGGCTCGACTTGCCGCAGCCGCTCTCGCCGACCAGCGCCACGACCTCGCCGGCCGCCACCCGGAAGCCGACCCCGTCGACGGCACGCAGCGGCGGTCGCCGCCCGTACTCGACCACGATGCCGTCGGCCTCGAGAACCGCTCCCGCGCTCATCGCGCACCCCTCTCGACGTCGCCTGCCGTGGCCGCGCCCGGATCGTCCGCGGCGGCGGCCCTCTCGTGCCCCTCGACGAGCTCGGCGACCAGCTCCTCCGGGCTCTCCTCGAAGCTCGAGCCGGGCAGAGCCGCGAGCAGCGCCCGCGTGTACTCGTCCTCGGGCGCGGTGAACAGCCGCTCCCGCGGAGCCGACTCGACGACGAGCCCCTGGCGCATCACCGTCACCTCGTCGGCCACGGCGCTCATCACGCCGAGGTCGTGGGTGACGAGCAGGATGCTCAGCCCGCCGTCGTCGACCAGCTCCCGCAGCAGCTGCAGCACTCCGGCCTGCACGGTCACGTCGAGCGCGGTCGTCGGCTCGTCGGCCAGCAGCACCGAGGGCTCGCACGCGAGCGCCACCGCGATCGCGATGCGCTGCCGCTGACCGCCGGAGAACTGGTGGGGGTAGCGCCCGAGGGAGGCCCGGGCGTCCGGCACCCGCACCCGCTCGAGCAGGGCCTCGGCCCTGGACCGCGCGGCCTCCTTGCCGAGACCGAGGTGGTGGCGCAGGTGGTCGGTGAGCTGGCGGCCCACGGTGAGCTGCGGGTGCAGGCTCGTCGACGGGTCCTGGAAGACCATGGCGACCCGGCGTCCGCGCACCGTGCCGAGCACCTGCCGGGACGCGCCGACGAGCTCCGTCGTGCCGTCGCCGGTGTCGTCGGCGAGGCGGATGCTCCCGCTGGCCGTCATCGATCCGGGCAGCAGTCCGAGCACCGCCAGGGCGGTCATGGTCTTGCCCGAGCCCGACTCGCCGGCGAGACCGTGGATGCCGCCGCGGCGCAGCGCCAGATCGATGCCGTCCACGACGGCGTGGCTGCGGGTGCGGATGCGCAGCCCGCTGATGGTCAGTGCGTCGCTCACAGCGTGGCGCCTCCTCCGCGGATCGTCTGCGACCGCGGGTCCAGGGCGTCGCGCAGGGCGTCGCCGACGAAGTTGAACGCGATGACGACGGTGAGGATGGCCAGGCCCGGGAAGACCCCGATCCACCACGCATCGAAGTTCTGGATGGCGTCCGACACCATCGAGCCCCACTCGGCGGTCGGCGGCTTCGCGCCGAGCCCGAGGAACGACAGGCCCGACAGCAGGAGGATGGCCGTGCCGATGTCGAGGCTCGCCAGGACGAGCACCGGGCCGACGATGTTGGGCGCGATGTCGCGGACGAGGAAGCGCAGCGGCGAGAAGCCGAGCAGCTGGCCGGACACGACGTAGTTCGACGAGCGGAGGCCGAGGACGAGACCGCGGGTCAGCCGGGCGTAGGACGGCCACGACACGATCAGCGCCGCGAGCACCGCGTTCAGGAGCGACGCTCCGAGCGCGGCCGCGATCACCATCGCCAGGATGACCGTGGGGAACGCCATCACGAGATCGGTGATGCGCATCGCGACCTCGTCGACCGCACGGCCGAGGAATCCGGCGACGGATCCGACGATCGCGCCGATCAGCACCGACATCACGACGAGCAGCAGGGCGAGCGGGATCGTGACCCGGGCACCCCAGATCACCCGCGAGAACACGTCCCGGCCGAGCGCGTCGGTCCCCATCAGCGTGCCCTCGCCGGGCGCCTGGAGGAGGGGCAGGTCCTGCGCGAGCGGATCGTGCGGGGCGATGACGGGGGCGAGCACGGCGATGAGGATCCAGAGCACGCCGACGGCGGCGCCGAGGAGTCCGAGCGGCGCCGACCAGCGGCCCAGGCGCAGGCGGGGGCGGGGGCGGCGGAGGCCGGGGGCGGCGACCGGGTCGAGCACTCCGGCACCGACGCCGTCGCGCGGACCGGCCGGAGCGCCGTCGCGCGGGTCGGACCGGGTGGTTCGCGGATCCGTCACGAGGCCAGCCTCACTCTCGGGTCGAGCACGCCGTACAGCAGGTCGACGATCAGGTTCACGAGCAGGTACATCACGCCGATGAGCAGGCCGACGCCCATGATGCCGCGCAGGTCGAGGTGCGACGCGGCCTGGTAGGCGTAGGAGCCGATCCCGGGCCAGCCGAAGACCGCCTCGACGAGCACGGTGCCGCTGAGCAGACTGCCGAAGGCGAGGCCCACGACGGTGAGGATCGGGATGCTCGCCCCGCGCAGCACGTAGGAGAAGGTGACCGCGCGGTTCGGCAGCCCCTTCGCGCGGGCGGCCCGCACGTAGTCCTGGTCGAGGATCTCGAGCATTGCGGTGCGCACGAACCGGGTCAGCAGGCCCACCGTGTAGAGGGTCAGGACGAGCACGGGGAGGAAGAGGTGCGACGCCGCGTCGAGGAAGGTGTCGAGCTGGCCGGCGAGCAGGGCGTCGACCGTGTAGAGGCCCGTCACCGTCGGCGGCGTGGTGAAGTCGCTGCTCAGCCGGCCGGATCCCGGCGCGATCCGCAGCTGGAAGTAGAGGACGTAGTAGAGGACCAGCGCGAGCCAGAAGGTCGGCACGCTGAGGCCGGCCAGCGACACGACGCGCAGAACGTGGTCGGAGGCCCTGCCGCGCCGGTAGGCGGCGACGGTGCCGAACAGCACGCCGATGATCACGCTGAGCACGATGGCGCCGAAGGCGATCTCCAGGGTGGCCGGCAGCGCCTTCGCCAGGTCGGCGACCACCGGGTTGTGCGTGGTGGTGGAGACGCCGAGGTCGCCGTGCAGCAGCTTGCCGAGGTAGGTGAAGTACTGCACGACGAGCGGCTGGTCGAGACCGTACTGGGCGCGGAACTGCGCGACGATCTCCGGATCCTCCGCAGCGCGCTGGCCGAGGGCGGCCGCCACGGGGTCGCCCGACACGAGGTTGGTCAGGATGAAGGTGACGAGGGTCACGCCCACCACCAGCAGCAGCGAGGTGAGCACGCGGCGGAGCGCGTAGCGGAGGAACGGGTGGGCCGCCCGGCCCCCGCGCTGACGCGGGGTCCGGACGGCCGTCGTGGTGGTGGACACGGGCTACTGCGCGGCGAGGGCCGCGATGTCGATGGTCCACACCGCGTTGTAGACGACACCCGAGACGTCCTTCGCCGCGGCGATGTTGTTGCCGGGCTGGAGCAGCGGGATGAAGGGGCCGTCGGCGTTCAGCGCGGTCTGCAGCTCCTCGAAGCGCGACTGGCGCTCGTCGTCGCTGCCGCCGGTGGCCGCGGCGTCGGCCAGCGCCGAGATCGCGGGGGCCGCACCGTCGGTCCAGCCGGAGCGGAGGCCCACGACGTCGCCCGGGGTGAAGACGAGGTAGTCGCTCGGGTCCGGGTAGTCCGGGCCCCAGTACCAGAGGCCCATGGTCTCGGTGCCGTTGCGGTAGGCGTCGAGCTCGGTGGCGACGGGGGCCGGTGCGAGCTCGACGGTGATGCCGGCGTCCTTCAGCTGCGACTGGATGCGCTGCGCGATGGTCGGGAAGTCGATGCCGTTCAGGCTGATGTCGCTCGGGAAGTTGAGCGTCACGGACTCGCCGGCGTAGCCGCTCTTCGCGAGGTCAGCCTTCGCGGCGTCGAGGTCCTGGGTGAGCGCGCCGCTCTCGGGCAGGGCGCCGAGCAGCATGCTCGGGATGACGCCGGACGCCTGGGCGGTGCCGTTGCCTGCGATCGAGACGAGGTCGTCGTAGTCGACGGCCTCCTTCACAGCCTTCACGAAGTCGGGGTTCGACGTGATCGCCGAGACGCTCGGGTTCTGGTTGAGCAGCAGGAAGATCACGTTCGCCGACGGGTCGCTGGTCACCGCGACCGAGTCGCCGAGCGCCTCCGCCTGAGTGCCCGAGAGGTCCAGCGCCACATCGGCGCTGCCGCCCTCGACGTTGATCTTCTGGGTCGCACCCTCGACGTTCTGGATGACCACGCGGCCGTAGCCCGGGGCGTCGCCGTCGTAGTTCTCGTTCGCGGTCAGCACGACCTGCGAGGCGAGGTCGAGCGTGTCGAGCACGTACGGGCCGGAGCCGGCGGAGGTGGTGTTGAGGAACGTCTCGGCGGTGTCGGTCTCGTCGGTGGTGCCGCCGTTCTCCTTCACGACCTTCGAGTTCAGGATGCCGAGCGCCGGGTTCGCCAGGATCGCCGGCAGGGCGGGCGTCGAATTCTCGGTGGTCAGCACCACCGTCGTGTCGTCCTTCTTCGTGACGGTGACGCCGTCGAGGAGGAACGAGGGGTTGCCCTTGAGGCCGATCACGCGCTGCAGCGAGAACACCACGTCGTCGGCGGTCATCGCGGTGCCGTCCGAGAAGGTGTGCTCGCCGTTCAGGGTGAGGGTGAAGGTCTTCGCGTCGTCGGCCTGCTCGAGGCTCGCGAGGCCGTCGACGACCTGCGAGACGTCGCCGCCCTCGAAGGTGAGGAGGGTCTCGTAGAGCGCCTTGTCGACCATCTGGCCGGTCGGCTCGTACATGCGGCCCGGGTCGGCGGTCTTCAGGTCGAACGCCTTGTTGATGGTGAGCGTCGCGCTGCTGCCGTCGGCGGTGTCGACGCGGCCCGAGGAGCAGCCCGCCACGAGGAGGGCGAGCGAGACCGCCGCAGCGGCGATCACCACTCGCGTCGGGGCGGAGCGCGGGGTGCGGGTGGAGCGGACAACCATGGAGGCCTCCTGGCGAGGGTTCGGCTGGACGTGTTGCGAAACGATGGCACATCGCGACGCACTCCGTTTCCAGAGGGCCGCTATCGTGGACGAACTGCCGCCCGCAGCGACGAAGGAGTGGATTATGTCGATCACCGATCCGGCCGCCGGTGCGGTCGCTGGACAAAGCGCGGGCGGGCTCGACGACCTCAATCTGCGCATCCTCGCCGTCCTGCGCGAGAACGGGCGCATCTCGATGTCCGCCCTGGCCGAGCGCGTGAACGTCTCGCGGGCGAGCGTCTACAACCGGGTCGAGCAGCTCACCGCATCCGGCGTCATCACCGGGTTCTCGGCCCTGGTCGATCCCGGCAAGGTGGGGCTCGACGTCTGCGCCCTGGTGTTCGTGACGGTGCATCCGCAGTCGTGGCACCGGTTCCGCGAGGGCATCCTCCAGATGCCCGACGTCGAGTACTGCTGCATCACGACCGGCGAGCACGACGCGATGCTCCTGGTCCGCTCGCTCGACATCGGCGGCGTGCACGACTTCGTCACCGGCGTGGTCGCGGCCCGGCCCGAGGTGAAGTCGGTGGTCTCGGTCGTCGTGCTCGACGAGGTGGTACGCAAGGCCTACCTGCTGCCCTCCGACATCCCCGACCGCTCCGGATCGACGAACCGGCTCGGCATGACGCGGTTCACCACCGCGGGGAACGGCCGCGACGCGGCGCGCTGAGCGTCAGACCTCGACGCAGATGCTGACGTGGTCGTCGCCGTCGATCTCGAACTCCTCGACGAGCCGCAGCAGGCCCTCTCCGTCGAGCTCGACGCGGCTGCCGCCGGTGCCGCTGACCACGGTCCCGCCGTCGATCAGCTGGTGCACGAACGAGACCTGCAGGGCGTCGCCGGTGCGCGTGCCCACGAACCGGCCGAAGGTCACGGTGTCGCCGACGTAGTCGCCCCAGACCACTCCGTCGCGCTCGGAGTAGTGGAACCGCGACGGCGACTCCGGGTCGACCGCGCTGTTGGTCGAGGAGGTCATCACGAACTCGCGGCCGTCGAGACTGGGGGCGGTGGTGGCGTCGTTCACGTCATGGAGTATGCCGGAGAGGTCGAGGTGTCCTAGCCGCACGCCGGTTTCGTCTCGTTCTTCGGGTCCGCGACCCCCGGGGCTGGACGAAAGCGCCGTCTGCGGGTCTCTCGACGGTCCATTCGTCTGCGATCCTCCGCCGCCCGTCCCGATCGACCGAGCGACTCCGGGATCGGACGGGCGATCTCCGCGGACAGGCGGCGGCGAGGCGTCCGGACTTCCCTTGCCGCCTCGATACTCCATCGACTCGTCCGTGATCGGAAACTTTCCCGTACTCTCAGGACCCGTACGGGGAATGAACCGGGGGCTCATTCGCATCCGGTTCGAATTCGACATCTTGGGGGCGCAATGGATCCGCAGCAATTGGTGAACAGTGATCGCGCCGTGTGCGCCCACGCGAGGAGCGGCGGATGACCGGGTCGAGTGCGACCGGCGCCGTGGTGAAGCGCCCCGAGTCGCGGGAGTGGATCGACTTCGCCAAGGGCGTCGCGATCAGCCTCGTCGTGCTCTACCACTCGTCGTTGTTCCTCGGATTCTTCGACCTCGCGGGGTACGTCCCGAAGCTCCGGACCGTGCTCCTCTACTTCCCCATGCCCGTGTTCTTCTTCATCGCGGGCCTCACGGCCGCCCGGATGCTGACGTGGACGTTCGCCGAACTGTGGCGCCGCCGAGTGCTCGCGCTGGTGTACCTCTACCTGCTGTGGTCGTTCATCCGGGTCGTCTTCTACCTCATCGTCCCGTTCTCACGGTCGGAGGCGACCTCGCCGACGGACCCGCTCAACGTGCTGGTGCTCCCCATCCTGCCGTCGAGCAGCTACTGGTTCATCTGGGCTCTCGCGATCTTCAGCATCCTCGCCTGGCTGATCCGCAAGGTGCCCCGATGGATCCAGCTCTCGGTGGCCGGGCTGCTGGCCGTCGCGGCGACGACCACCGGCCTGCTGGACACCGACAACATCGGCTGGGACCGGGTGCTCCAGAACTTCATCTTCTTCCTCGTGGCGATGTTCATCCCCCGCACGTTCTACCGCTTCGCCGCTCGCGTGAAGCTCTGGCAGGCGCTCGCGCTCGCGGTGGCCTACCTCGGCATCATCGCGGTGATCGTCGCCTTCGACGCCAACCGCATTCCGGGCGTCATCCTGATCGCCAGTTCGGTCGCGATCATCGCGGGCATCGCCGGCTCCCAGTACCTCGTCAAGGTCCGCGCACTGAAGATCTTCGTCACCATGGGGCAGCAGAGCTTCCAGATCTATCTCCTGCACCTCTTCGTGATCGCGGTCGTCGTCGCATTCGTCCCCCTGCTCGGCGAGACGAATGTCCCACCCCTTCCGGCGACGGTCTTCCCGGTCGCCCTGACGGTGTTCTCCCTCTGGGCGTCGCTGTTCATCTTCCAGTCGCTGCGGCGCTTCTCCTGGCTGTGGGTGAGCCCGTTCAGCACCGGCAAGTCCCAGAAGAAGCGCCTCGCCGCCAGGAATGCGAGATCAGCCGAGGTCCAGCCCACCGCGGTCGAGTCCGCAGCTCCTGTCGCCCCGGCCGATGAGCCCGCTGACGCGGGGACTGCGGGCAGACCGGAGAAGGACTGACCAGCGAGCACCTCCCGGGCGACTCCCCGGGCGACCCTTCTGCAGGCCCGAGTCGTCTCGGGCGCTGGTGAGTCCGCGTCAGACCGGGCCGGCCCGCACTGCTCGGTCTCGGGCGAGCCGAGGGAGCAGTCGGACGAGGACGACCATGCCGACGAGTTCCACGAGGGTCTGCGTGACGACGACGGGCGCGAGCGACAGCGGTGCCGGGAGCGCGAGTGCGAGGGGCAGCACGACGAGCGAGTTGCGGGTCGCGCCGCTGAACACGAGGGCGCGCGTCGCGGGCACGTCGAGCCGGAAGACGCGTCCAGCACCCAGCCCCAGAGCGGTCATGACCACGAGGAATCCCGCGTAGAGCGGGACGAGGACGAGAAGCCGGCCGGCCGAGGCGCCCACGGCGCCGGCCTGGGAGGCGACGACGGTGAAGAGCGTGGCCGTCATGAGCGGCACCATGAGCCCGAGCATCGTGGACTCGACGATCCGGCCGGCTCTGTGTCGGCGCGCCAGGGCCTGCACCAGCCCGGCCGCGGACAACGGCACCACGATCAGCAGCAGGAACGCCCGCGCGAACGGACCGGCGTCGACCACCGCCACCCCCGCAGGACCGATGAAGAGCAGCAGATACGCGGGGAGGAGGAGGATCTGCGCGAGCATCAGCAGCGGTGCGGCGGCGAGCAGCCGGTCGGACGCCCCTCCGGCGAGCCCGGCGAACACGATCACGTAGTCGATGCACGGCGTCAGGAGCACCAGGAGGACCCCGAACAGCAGCACCGGAGTGTCGGCGACGAATCGGGACAGCCCGTAGGCGACGAGCGGCACGACGACGAAGTTCAGCACCCCGACCGCGGCGAGGAAGCGGCCGTCGCGCAGAGACCGTCCGATCGCGGCGAACGGGACCCCGAGGAACGTGGCGAACAGCAGCAGCGCGAGCACCGGTTCGATCGCGACCTCGAGGTGGTGCGCGGCGGGCAGCAGCAGTCCGAGAGCGGCGCCGGCGGCGATCGCGGCGAGGTAGAGCGGGATCTGGCGGTGCTCGAGCCAGGCGACGAGCGCTCTCACGACAGCTGGCCGGCGAGAAGGAGGGGCACGGGTGCAACGGTAGAGGTCCGAACCGCTTGAGGGTCGCTGCTCTGCCGCTCGTCGCGGCGGAGGGGCTTCTCCCTCGACCCCGCCCCGGTGAACGGTCCGGGCCGAGACCTTGGACGATGCGGCCCAGCCGGGATCCGCTCCCGCACGGTCCTCCCCGTGAGACGCGCCCAGGACGAGACGCCGTCGACAGCTCTTTCCTGCGTCACTCGACGGTCCTCATAAGCTTTCGCAACTTCTGGTGCAGAGGTGTCGGAAAGATACGAACGCATCATGTCGCATCAGGCGCGAAAGGCTCGAAGAGCTCAGAGGTATTGAGGCCTCGGCCAGTTAATGCTTTAATCCACATCGAACCGGTTCGATGATCTATGCAGCACTGTGCGGACAGGTTCGACCAATCGCTCGATCAATGGAGATACAGCAGATGAACAGATCCATCGCTCTACGCGAGACGCCTCCCACGGATGCCGACCGGCGACAGCGCCGTCGGATCCGCGGGCGTCGTGTCCTCGCAGCAGTCGTCTCAGCCGCGGTCGTCGCAGCGGGGAGCGTCCTCGCCGTGGGCGCTCCCGCGGAAGCGGCACCCGGAGCCGCAGCCACGCTCGTCGTAGAAGCCGACCAGCCCTTCCGTCCCGTCACTCACATGGCCAGCGGGTCCCTGTACGGACTGGCGAGCGCCGGCGTCCCGTCCCTCGACAAGATCCTCCCCATCAAGCCGCACACCTTCGTGCAGAAGCCCGAGGGGGGCACCCAGCAGCCGACCGGTGACGCTCTGTCGGTCGCCGACACCGCGAAGGCGGCCGGTGCGGGCGTCGTCGTCCGCCTGGTGGACTACCTGCCCGGCTGGCCCTATCGATACGACAAGGCCTCCTGGCTCCCGGCCGTCGAGAAGATGGTCCAGGACACCCAGGCGTCCGGCAAGACGAACATCGTCGCCTATGCCATCTGGAACGAGCCCGATATCACCTGGCAGGCGTCGAACGGCTCCTTCTTCGATCTCTGGACCGAGACCTACCGTCTGATCCGCACCCTCGACCCCGAGATGCCGATCCAGGGCCCCGCCTACTCCGACAACATCACGAACATGCGCGCGTTCTACGAGCACGCGAAGGCGACCGACACCCTCCCGGACGTCCTCGAGTGGCACGAGCTGATCCGCTCCTCGAAGATCAAGGGCGACGTCGAGAAGGTCCGGGCCATCCTCGACGACCTCGACCTCCCCGAGCCGCCCATCGACATCACCGAGTACGCGGCACCCGCCGAGGTCGGCCTGTCCGGCCCGCTGGTCGGCTACATCGCGAAGCTCGAGCGCTACGGGATCACCCGCGCCGAGCTCCCGTTCTGGAACCAGTCGGGCGCCCTGGGCGACCTCCTCACCGGACGGAACGGCGACCCCAACGGCGCGTACTGGCTCTACACCTGGTACGCCCAGATGAGCGGCCAGATGGTGACCACCACGCCGCCGTCGAACGAGAGCCCGCTCGACGGCGCCGCCTCCGTCAGCGACGAGGGCGACGAAGTGCGCGTCATCGCCGGCGGCAACACCGGAGCCACGTCCATCAAGGTCAACGGGCTCGACGAGCTGTCGCTCGGCTCGAAGGTCGACGTCCAGGTGGACTTCACCGCCTCCTACGGCCGCACGGTGAAGACCGACGGCCCGGTCACCATCTCGAACACGACCTACGAGGTCGCCGCCGACGGATCGATCACGGTGCCCATCGTGATGAACCCGACCTACGGCTACCAGGTGATCGTCACCCCGGAGAAGAGCCCGACCAGCCTGGCGGGCGACTACACCGTGGGCAACGCGAACTCCGGTCTGCAGCTCGCCACGCAGGGCGGCGCGACCGCGAACGGGACGCCGGTCGTCCAGGCCGACTCCGCGACCGCGACCGGACAGGCGTGGAGGATCACGGCAGCGGGCCAGGGCCTCTACCGCGTCGTCCACACCCCCAGCGGGCGCGCCCTGACCATCGCCGGCGCCGCAACGTCCAACGGAGCAGCCGCGGTGATCGCCGACGCGAACGGCGGAGACGAGCAGCTGTGGCAGCTCATCCCCGACGGGAAGGGGAAGGTCCGCCTCGCGAACTACGCGACGGGCAAGACGCTCGGGGTCCTCAACCTGAGCAAGGACGCGGGCGCTGCGGTCATCCAGTGGTCCGACGGCGCACCGACCTCCAACTGCCAGGTCAGCGGAGCCCGCCAGCCGGGCAGGTTCGGCACGGCACTGGACTTCTGCAAGACGGCGTCGTACGGGTCGCTCCCCAGCGGAATCGTCAGCGGACTCACCGGCGACTGGTCGGTCTCGACCTGGATCAAGCCGGCGTCGCTGACGAACTACTCCCGCGTCTTCGACTTCGGCACGGGCCAGAACGTCAACATGTTCCTCACCCTCAACGCCGGGGGCGCCGGACCGCGGTTCGCCATCACGAACACCGGCGCCGGGGGCGAGCAGCGACTGACCTACGGCGGTCAGAACTTCCCGCTCAACCAGTGGTCGAACGTGGTCGTCACCGTCTCGGGCACGCAGGGCACGATGTACCTCAACGGCACGGTCGTCTCCACGAACCCGAACATGACGGTGAAGCCGTCGGCTCTCGGGAACACCAACCGGAACTACCTGGGCAAGTCGCAGTACGGGGACCCGGCCTACGACGGCGCGATCGACGACTTCGCCGTCTACGACCGGGCGCTGTCCGCGGCCGACGTGGCCGCTCTGGCCGGCGGCCGGGCGGCGGCGGGCACCGTCGCGCAGTACGCGTTCGACGAGGCGTCCGGAGTCGCGCTCCAGGACTCCTCGGGGAACAACCGGAACGGGACCATCGTGCTCGGAACCGACGGAGCCACCACCAGCACCGCGACCGACGCCCAGACCGCCGACCGGTTCTGGACGCTCACGCCGGTCGCCGTCGCCGACACGACCAAGCCGGCGGTCACGCTGGTGTCGCCCACCACGGCGGGCCCCTTCTCCGCACTGGCCGTCCAGGTCGACGCGACGGACGACCGCGGACTGAAGCGCATCGTGGCCAACATCTACAAGGACGGCAAGCTCATCACGAGCACGCAGTCCCCGGTCGCCGGTGGAGCGAGGACCGGATCGCACTCGGCCACGGTGCAGCTGCCCGACGGGAACTACACCGTCAAGTACAACGCGGAGGATCTCGCGGGCAACATCGCGCCCACGAAGACCTTCGCGGTGACGCTGGACAGCACGGCGCCGACGGCCACGGTCAAGACCGAGCCCTCCTTCACCACCGGTGAGAAGGGCGTCTACGACCAGGTGAGCTTCAAGCTGTACGACGCGGGCAGGATCGACAGGGCGGTCATCAACGGTCGCGTGAAGGATCTCACCGACAACGCGTGGTCCGACGTGAACTTCATCAAGCCGGGCGTCTTCGGCGCGGTCAAGGGTGCCAACACCATGGTCGTCCACGACGTCGCCGGGAACACCACCACCGTCCAGTTCACCCTGAACTGACCCGGACCTCGAGGCGCCCCGTATCCGTACGGGGCGCCTCGAGCGTGTGCGGGGCATGCCACGGCAGGCTGGGCGCAGCTGGGGCGCCCCCCACCCGGACCGGCAGCGGCCCCTGGATGCAGGAGCATGAGGTGCGACCGCCGCGTGCTCTCCTGCACCTGAGCGGAGAGCCGGCAGCAGTCCGACCGGTCCTCGCCGTCCGACAGCCTCCGAGGAGAACGACAGTGGCCACCATCGCAGACGTCGCCCGCGAAGCGGGCGTCTCCCGCAGCACCGCGTCCTACGCGTTCTCGGGCAACCGCCCGATCTCGGCCGAAGTGCGCCGACGAGTGCTCGCTGCGGCTCGTCGCCTGGAGTTCACGCCCAACGCGGGCGCGCGATCGCTGGCGACCTCGCAGACCCGGGTCATCGGCCTGCTGGCGCAGTTCCTCGAGGACGAGTTCGCCCCCGCGATGCTGCAGTACACCCTCGGCGTCTCGAACATGGCCCGCGAGCTCGGATACGACATCCTGCTGGTCACCGACGCCGACGGCACGAGCGCCCTGCGACGCATCAGCGACTCCCGCATGGTCGACGGGATCGTCCTGCTCAACGTCGCCGTGGACGATCCGCGGCTGGACATCCTGCGCAACGCCCGGCAGCCGGGCGCCCTCGTCGGCCTGCCGAGGGACTGCTCCGGCGTCGACGTCTTCGACCTCGACTTCGAGGAGACCGGTCGCGCGATGATCGAGCACTTCCACGCCCTCGGGCATCGGGAGCTCGTGCTCGTGTCCCCGCCCCAGCACGTCGTCGATCGCGGCGGCGCCTACGTCTGGCGCCTGCAGGACGCCGCTCTCGAGGCCGCCGACGCCCACGGCATCCGACTGCACACGTCGTTCGCGCCCTCCACCCAGCCGGACGTCGGCCGGGCGCTCGGAGACCTGCTCGACGCGCACCCTCGGGCGACGGGCCTGCTCGTCAACAACGAGGCGGCCGCAGCGGCACTTCCGAGCGTTCTGGGAGCGCGGAGCACGAGGAGCCCGGAGGACGTCTCCGTGCTCGGCCGGTTCTCGGAGGAGTTCGCGCGCACCTTCTCGCTCCCCTACTCCTTCGTGGAGAGCGCACCCGACCGGCTAGGGAGCATGGCGGTGCGTCAGCTCGTCCGCCGGATCGAAGGCGCGACCGACACCGAGGAGGCGTACGTCGTGCGCCTCCTCGGCCCTGAGATCGTCGAACGTGGCAGCACGGCGCCTCCGCGTCCGGCTCCCGCGGCCTGAGCGTACGACCTCTCCCGGGCGCCCTCTCCCTCCACCCGGGACCACGACCACGAGGCGTCGGCCGCGGACCGCAGGAGGGTGTCGGGACCCCGGAGTCCGGCAGCAGTCGCGACCAGCGAGAGCATCAGCCGCGGATTCAGAGGTCGTCGAGAACCTCCCGAAGGATGCGGGTCAGCGCTGTCGTCCTCTCGTGATTGGTGGCCGATCCGAACGTGTAGTGGGGCATCCTCCTCACGAACGACCGGGCGTCGGGTCCGAGAGCCTTCTCCAGTGCTTCGGCGATCCGGGTGTCCGGTCCTGTGCCCGACAGCCATTCGAACGCGGCGTCGCCCATGCCGACCACCACCGGCGTCCGGCCGTCGGCTCCTTCGCGACAGGTGATCAGCTCCCAGGTCAGCAGCTCGGCGCAGCGTTCGACGTGGTCCCTGCCCGCCTGCTGCTCGTCGCGCAGAGTCGTCCGAAGAGCCCCCGCGTCACGGGTCGGAACCAGTTTGAAGACGTCCGACATGTAGGCGACAGGCGCACTCGAGTCGAGGACCTCGTCGTAGGCGGCGCGCACACTGTTCCGGAGTGCGCCGTCGCCCCGATGACCAGGCGAATGGAAGGTCTGCCAGAACGTCGGGTCGGAGGGAGGGTTCTTCCCGCCCCAGTTGATCGCGAACAGCACGACGGATGTCGTCATGGGCTGCAGCTCGACGAACTCCTCGGGACTGCTCGCCGTGACGGGGCCGGCCAGATCACCGCGCTCGCCCCACCTCGCCCAGGACGTCGCGTGCCCGAGCTTCCAGCCTCCTCCCTCCACATCGGGATGGCTGATCTCCTCGTCACGCAGGGCCTGGTACGTGGCGTAGTCGACAGGCGGGAAGCTCATAGCGGTCCTCTCGGGGCTGCAGGGCCCTGCCTCGGTGGCAGGAGGAGGGCGTGAGACCGGGCGTCTCGATCCAGAGGCTATCGAGACAGTGGTCTTCTCCGTCCCTCGTTCTCGAGTCCCTCCGGAGCGTCGTGCCGACCTCCGATCGGCGGAACGGTCGACGGCCTTCCGGCACCACGAGCACGGGCCGGGCGGACGACAGGTCTCGCTCGACGCAGCGGCTCGCGCTCCGCCGTCACGATCGCCACCGCCCGCTGGACCAGTACCCTGTCGCCTCGCACCGCGTGGACCATCACCACCGCGACCGCCGCCGCGGGAACTCTGGGCCTGGCGCTCGCCGCCGACACTCCGTCCGCCCTCGCGGCCTGCCTGCTCTTCGGATGGGGATACACCGCCGCCACCGGGTCGCTCATCGCCTGGACCGCCGCTCTCGACTCGGACCGCGCGGCGACCGGCACGGCCCTGCTCTTCGTAGTGCTGATCGCCGGACAGGCCGTGGGCGCAGTGGGGCTCGGAGCGCTGCTCGACGGGCCGGGCACGATGGTCGCCTTCGCCGCCGCTGCTGTCGTGACGGCAGCCGCCGGAATCACCCGCCGCCAGAAGTCGCCGAATGATCGGCTGTCGGCACGGTCGTCCGGTTCGTAGTGTCGGACGTATGGATCCGCGACCGCTTCCCGCCGTCGGCGCCCCGGCCACCCGTGCGCTCGAGGACGCGGGCGTGCACGATGTGGACGACGTGAGGCGGGTGGGCCTCGACCGTCTCGCAACCCTCCACGGAGTCGGGCCGAAGGCGCTCCGGCTCCTCCAGCAGGCCCTCGACGCAGACGATCCCGCTCCGTAGCGATCCCTTCCCCGCACGGTCGCCTCGACCCAGAATGGTCGGAGGCTCGGCGTGCCGGTTCCCGGGGGCGATCCGCCCGCGGAGGCGGCCGCCGGGGGAACGGTGGTCGGATGAACGAGGAGGCGCGATGAAGATCATGCTCGTGATGCGGTCCGACGGCAGTTACGCCGGGGGCGATGCACCCGAGGACTACGCGGCCTGGGCGGACTACGACGCGTCGCTGAAGGCGGACGGCGTCCTCGTCGGCTCCGGACGCTTCGCCGACGCCACCGGGGACGTCTCCGTCGAGACCGATCTGACCGCGGCGCGAAGAGGAAGCGGCGCTCCGGCCCCTTCCCGAGCGGAGGAGCGGTCAGCCCTCGTCGGCTACTACCTGCTCGACTGCCCGACCCGGGACGACGCCGTGCGGTACGCCCGACGCGCCCCCCTCTACGGCTCGGTCGAGGTGCACGAGCAGGCGCAGTACTGAGCCCAGCTCTGCGGGCGCTCGCGGCGGCCTCGGGCGGATGATGGTCGGGTGAACCGCACCGATCGTCTGTATGGGCTCGTCGAGGAGTTGCGGGCGGTCTCGCCCCGGCCGCGGAGCGCGCGCCGTCTCGCCGAGCGGTTCGAGGTGTCGGTGCGGACCATCGAGCGGGACCTGTCCGCGCTGCAGCAGGCGGGTCTGCCGATCTGGGCGGAGCCCGGCCGCACGGGCGGCTACGTCATCGACGCGTCCGCGACCCTCGGTCCGGCCGGGTTCACGGTGGAGGAGGCCGTCGCCGTGCTGATCGGCCTCAGCGCGCTGCAGCGCAGTCCGTTCCGGCAGGCAGCCAGGACCGCTGCCCGGAAGACGCTCGCGGTCCTGCCGGACGACGTGGCCGCCCGCGCCGGCGCGGTCGCCTCCCGGGTGCACTTCCTCGAGAGCGAGGAGGAGGCGGTCGTCCCGGCGGAGTTCGCGACGGCCCTCCGAGCGGATCGTGTCGTCCGGCTCCGCTACCGCGACAGCAGCGGCGCGGAATCGGTCCGCGACGTCGAACCGCTCGGCTCGATCGGGAAGGAGGAGCACTGGTACCTGATCGCGTGGTGCCGGCTGCGGGAGGGGGTCAGGGCGTTCCGCGGCGACCGGATGCTGTCGGTCGAGGTGACCGACGAGCGGCCTCCGCAGCGCACCCTGCGAGCCGAGGACCTCGCGCTCCAGTACGGACGGCTGCGGTCCGTAGTCGACGACTGACCTGCTCCGGGGACGGCCGCCGCGGACCTCGCGGAGTCGCGGACGATCTGCGGAAACACCGACAGGACGGTGTCGCGACGACCGGCGAGCCTGGTGCCATCACCTCATCCCGGCCCTGAAGGAGCCCCATGTCGTTCACCTCCCTCCGCATTGTCACCGACGACCTCGACGGCCTCGTCGCCTTCTACGAGCAGGTCGTCGGCCGACCGGCCGAGCGCCCGGCGCCGGTCTTCGCGCAGTTCACGGGAGCGGGTGCGACCCTCGCGATCGCCCGCACCTCGACGGTCGCGATGCTCGACGGCGCCGTCGTCCCCGCGTCGAACCGCTCCGTCCTGCTCGAGTTCGAGGTGGCCGACGTCGACCGCGCCTTCGCCGAGCTCGCACCCCGGAGCGAGGACGTGGTGCTCCCGCCGAGCACCATGCCGTGGGGCAACCGCTCCGCCCTCGTCCGCGACCCGGACGGGAACGTCGTCAACCTGTTCAGCAGGCCCGCGGGCTGATCGGGCGCACTCCGTCGGTCCGAGCACGCCCATGCCTGGCCGGTGGGACCCGACGGGGATCGCGGAGACCACCGGGGATCCTCTCTCGCGAGGCGATCCTCCCGAGCGGGCGTGGCCTCGGGCCGAGCGCGATCGGTCTGCGGGTCGCAGGCGGGAGCACGGCGACTCCGTCCAGCGTGACGTCCCGACCGCACTCCGACCGTCGGGACGGCCACCCGCCGCCGGTGTCCTCGGCGGTACCCTCGCGGCATGACCTTCGTGAACGTCGGCGCCCTCGGGGCCGTCCCCGGCAGACGCGACGAGCTCGTCGCCGTCCTCACCGAGCACAACGACGACCTCGTCGACGCCGGCTGCCTGCTCTACGAGGTCGGGGTCGACGACGAGCAGCCCGACACCGTCTTCGTCGTCGAGCTGTGGGAGAGCGCCGAGGCGCATCGGGCCTCCCTCGCCCTCCCCCGGGTCCAGGCCGCGATCGCGACGGCGCGCCCGCTGCTCAGCGGCGCCTTCGGCGGCTACCGCTTCGACGCAGCAGGCTCTCCCCTCCGGAGCTGACTCGCGCCGAAGGCCTGCCGGCCGTCGGCACAGGCCGACCTGGAGGGAGCGGGCCGTCCGTCAATGGAAGGCCTCTTCCGATCCCGCAACCCGACACCTCGAAGCGGAGCACCGTGATCAGCACGTTCCTCGTCGACCACGCCGCGCTCGTCCCGATCGCCTTCTGGATCGCGGTCGCGGTGGTCACGGCGATCGCCTGGCTGCTGCACCGGCGCGGCGCGGAAAGGTCTCTTCTCGTCCTCGCCGCGCTCGCCTTCGTCGTGGGGATCGCGCTGACCGTGTATCCGCCCGACGGGACGCCGCGGGTCTTCTGCACCGTGCAGTTCTCGGTGCCGTTCGACGGCATCGACACCCTCGCGAACATCGCGCTCCTGCTCCCCGGGGCCCTGCTGCTCGCGGTCGCGGTCGGCCGGCCCCTGCTCGTCGCCGCCGCCGTCTCCGGCCTGTCCGCCCTGATCGAGCTGGTCCAGGCGGGCGTTCCGGCGATCGGCCGCTCCTGCGACACGAACGACTGGTTCATGAACACCATCGGCGCACTCCTCGCCGCGTTCCTCGCGACCCTGATCCTCAGAGGGGAGAAGCGGCGCGGGCGTCGGCGAATGGTCCGCTGACACCGCCTGTCACGTCGCCCTGCTCTCGGCCGGGTGTCTCGGCGGCCGACATCAGCACGGGTCCGTCGATCCACGTCCCTGTGACGCGGACCTGCTCAGAGGACGGCCGACGCCACGGGTGCCGTCTCGGCGACGCCGAGGACGACCGGGCGTCACCGGGTGCCGCGGTCGCGTCTGTCGACCGCCCCAGGAGCTGTCAAGTCTCTCCCCCGTCGGCCTCGGCGCTGCGCACGCTGGGGGCATGAAGCACCTCCTCTTCGCGAACAAGACGATCCTCGTGGGAGACGACGCGGCGGACGCTCTGGTCGAGTACGGCGTCGCCCTCGCCGCGAGCAGCACGGCGGACCGCGTGGAGTACACCGGCATCGGCGCCGACGGCGGCACCGTGCAGGCGGTGTTCCTGCTCAACGCCGGCGCCGCCCTGGTCGCCGAGACCACTCCCTCCGATCTCCCCGAGCCGGACAACACGGCCGAGGTCGCCCGCATCCGCGAACGCACCAGGGCGCTCACGGGAGTGTTCCCCGTGCAGCCGAGCGAGGACGACATCACCTTCGACGTCGAGCTCGAGCACGAGCACGGCTTCGGACACTGACCGGCCCGCCCATGCCCTCCCTCCACGCCCCCTGGCCGACGCTCTGACCGGGGACACGGACGACGCCGAGGTCCGTCGCTGGGCGGCGTCCCGCGCCCCGCTCACGCCGGGGACGATCGCCGTGCTGCAGGCCGTCGGCTTCATCAGCGCAGCGCAGCGGGTCCCCGCCGACACGGCCCTCGCTCTCCTGCTGACGGCGGCGGAGGACGACCGGCGCGATCCGCCCGACGTGGCTCGCGATGTCCTCGCGCGCCGCCATCCCCTGGCCGATCCCGGTGACGATCGCGGCGCGTCGGGGACCCCGTGATCACCGCCCTTCGGGAGCCGTGGTCGGTCCGCCGCCGGGGGCGCTGTCTCCCGAGTCCGCGACGTGAAGTGCACCGCGCGCCGCCCGCCCCGCCCGCTGGATGCGCGCCCGCACCAGCCGCTGCAGCAGCGCGGGGTAGAGCTGGACGGCGATCGTCGACCCGAGCAGCCAGGCCGCGCCGCCCGTCGCACCCGTGACCGTCGCGGCGAGGGCGAGCGCGACTCCGACGGCCGTGCACGCGAGGTGCACCGCCTCGGAGCGGCGGGTGTGCTGATCGAGTGCGGCCAGCCCCGCGCGCGTGCCGTCGAAGCCGCGCTCGCGGGTGACGAGGCGGTTCCACCCGACGACGTCGAGCAGCCGGCCGAAGACGCCGACCCCGAGCGCTCGCAGCAGCGCCGGCTCGCGGCGACCCACGTCGAACCAGGACTGCTCGATCGGACGCGTGCGCCCGCCGAAGGTCATTGCCGCCCAGCTGGTGAGGACCATCTGCGCGACCGCGGCGAAGACCGGATGCGAGGGTCCGATCGCGGTCCAGGCGGCGGCGAGGAGGGCTGCCGCGACGGCGGTGAGGACGAGGGTCCGGACCACTCCCGCTCCCTCCTGCCCGTGCTGCGGTGTCGGACCCGACCACCGGCGCACGCCTCCCATGATGACCGCTGCCGGGCAGTCGCCGTCAGGCCGGTACCGAGAGGGTCGCCGTGAAGACCGGCCCCCGGCGGGCCGGGTGAACGACGTCGAGACGGTGACGGTCCCGCCTGCCCGGGCGAGGATCGCCCGGGTGATCGCGAGGCCCAGACCGGCACCGCCGTCGTCAGGGGCTCACGCCGGGCTGGGTCGACCCGCGCCTCACCAGGTCCGTAGGCAGGGTGATGGCAGCCGGGCGCTCCCCCTCGATCGCCTGCAGGAGGAGGCGGACCATCTCCGCGCTGATCCGCTCGAAGGGCTGCCGCATGGTCGTCAGCGGCGGGTCCGTCGTGAGGGCGACGGCCGAATCGTCGAATCCGCCGACGGCGACGTCCTCCGGCACACGCTTGCCGAGCCGGGCGAGTGCGTCGATAGCGCCTGCTGCCATGCGGTCGTTGGCGGCGAAGACGGCGTCGATGTCGGGATGCGCGGCGAGAAGCGCCTCCATCGCAGTGGCCCCACCGGCCCGTCCGTAGTCGCCGAACTCCACCGCCTCCGCACCGCCCACCTCCGCGCGGTAGCCCGCGAGCCGCGCGATCCCTCCCGTAGTGTCGGGCGGTCCGGCGATCGTGGCGATGCGCGAGCGTCCGAGGCTCCGCAGATGAGCGACCATCTCCCGCGCTCCCTCCTCGTCGTCGGCGGCGACATAGCCCATGCGCTTCTCGTAGCCGACCGGCACGCCGCAGGCGATGGCCGGCACTGAGGATCTCTGGATGTCCGTGAGCAGCCGTGCGCCGACGTGGGCGGAGATGAGCAGGACCCCGTCGACGTGGCCCGCGTCGATGTAGGCGAGGGCTCGCCTCTGCTCGTGCTCCGTCCCCGCGAGGATGAGGACGAGGGCGACGTCGTGCTCCGCGAGTGCGGCTGAGGCGCCTCGGAGCAGAGTGGCGAAGTTCGGATCCTCGAAGAGCGAGCGCGCGTCCTCCGTGAGGAGGAAGGCCACCGTGTCGGTGCGGCTGCGGGACAGGCTCCGGGCGTGGGGATTGGCGCGGTAGCCGGTCCTCGTGATCGCCGCCTCCACTCGCGCGTGCGCTTCGGGGCTGACCCATCTTCCGCCGTTCAGCACGCGCGAGACCGTCCCGCGCGAGACACCGGCCTCGACAGCGACGTCCTGAATCGTGGGGCGTGAGGGCGTCCCGCCTCTTCCGCGCGAAGGCATCCGCGTCACTTCACCGCCCCGGCCGCCAGGTCGACCCGCCAGAACCGCTGCAGGACGAGGAACATCGCGATCAGCGGCAGGATCGAGAGGAGTGCCCCGGTGATGACCAGCGTGTAGAGCGCCGGCGCGGAGGCGCCCTGGTTGAGCAGCCCGTTCAGGCCGACCGTGAGCGGGAAGAGCGAGTCGTCGCCGAGCATGATGTACGGCAGCATGAAGTTGTTCCAGGTCGCGACGAACTGGAAGAGGAAGATCGTCACCAGCCCCGGCAGGAGCATCGGAACGGCGATCCGGGTGAAGATCCCCATCTCCCGGGCGCCGTCGGTCCGGGCGGCCTCGATGACCTCCGTCGGCACGGCGGCCGCGGCGTAGATCCGCGCGAGGTAGATGCCGTAGGGGCTGATGATCTGCGGCAGCAGCACTCCCCAGAACGAGTTGGTCAGCCCCACCTCGGCCAGCAGGAAGTACTGAGGGATCGCGAGGATCACGCCGGGGACGAGGACGCCCATCAGCAGGACGGCGAAGACGCCCTTCCTGCCTGGGAAGTCGAACTTCGCGAGCACGTATCCCGACAGTGCCGATACCCAGGTAGAGGCCACTGCACCGACGCCCGCGTAGAGCGCGGTGTTCAGCATCCAGCGCCAGAACAGACCTCCCCGGTACTGCGCGAGAGCGACCACGTTGTCGATCAGATGCGAGCCGGGCGCGAGCGTGAAGGTGGAGAAGAGCTCGCCGCCGCTCTTCGTGGACGCCGTCACCACCCACAGCACGGGGAAGAGGCAGTAGACGGCGCCGATCAGCAGGATCGTCGTCGCGATCCAGCCCGGACGTCCGCGATCGGGGTCGCGGCGTGCGGTCCTGGACCGTGTCCGCCCGACGGTGCGGGCGGGGGGCCGCTGAAGGATGCCGGGCACGGATCAGTCCTCCTGTCCGAAGGCTCGCTTCTGCACGACCCGGAGGAAGAGGAAGGAGACGGCGAAACTGGCGAGCGCGATCACGACGGAGGTCGCGGCGGCGGAGTGGATGTCGTCGCGGGTGAACGCGTCCCGGTAGACGAGCATCAGCGGGGACCAGGAGGTCGAGAGGCTGTTGGTCAGCGGTCGCAGCGTCGTCGGCTCGGCGAACACCTGCAGAGTTGCGACCATCGAGAAGAGCGCCGTCATCACCAGAGCGGGGGTGACGATCGGGATCTTGATGCGCAGCGCGATCTGCAGATCGCTCGCCCCGTCGATCCGTGCCGCCTCGTAGACGTCGGAGGGAATGGCCTGGAGGGCGGTGTGGATGACGATCATGTTGAATCCGACGCCGCCCCAGAGCGCGATGTTCGCGATCCCGAAGACGACGGCGCCGGAGGACAGGATGTCGGGGGCTTCCCCGCCCAGCCGCTCAATCACGTACGCGAAAGGCGAGACGGCCGGCAGGTAGAGGAATCCCCAGAGCAGCGAGGAGATGACGGCCGGTACGGCGTAAGGCAGGAAGATCGAGACCCTCGAGAACGAGACCGCACGGGCCCGCCTCGCGTCGAGGAGGAGAGCGAAGAGGAGCGCGAGACCGAGCATGCACGGGATGAGGACGAGCCCGTAGAGGAGCACCCGTCCGACGCTGGCCCCGAACTCCGGATCGCTGAGCGACCCGAGGTAGTTCTCGATGCCGGCGAAGACCTGCTTCCGGCCGCCGGAACCCAGGCCGAGCCCAACGGCCTGCTTCTTCTGGAAGCTGAGCATGACGGTGTAGAGGATCGGCGCGGCCATGAAGGCGGCGAAGAGCACGATCGCCGGTGCGAGCATCGCATAGGGAGCGAGTACTCGGGCGCGGAAGCCGGTGCCGAGTCGACCTCTCCTCGGCGGCGCGGTCGGGAGAGTCAGGGGTGGGGGAGCCATGCCGAGTCCTTCGGAACGAGAGCGGTCGGGAAGCGGCGCCGGATCCTCGCCGCCGGGAGGCGCGCGGCCCGATGGTGGACGCGGGCCGCGCACCGGTCACTCCACGGAGAAGCCGCTCTTCACGAGGTCGTCGGAGGTGATCCGCTGCATCTCGGCCACGGCGTCGACGAAGGCGGACCGCGTCCTCGCGGCGGCGGCCTTAGCGAACTCGTCGTTGTACGCGCTGAAGGCGACGTTCACGTTCGGCCCGTAGGTGAACGGAGCGACCGACTCGGAGACGGCGGCGGCGATGTCGGAGAAGTCCCCCTGGGTGCTGAAGAAGTCGGGCGGGCTGCTGAGCGCTGCTCTCGCCGCCTCGGTCGCCGCCGGGTAGACGCCCGCGACCTCGGCGAGTGCCGCGACCGCCACCGGATCCGTGTTCAGCCAGGTCGCGAACTCGGTAGCGGCCGCGGTCTTCTTCGTCTGACTGGTGACTGCCGTGGTGCTTCCTCCCCAGTTCCCGCTGGAGGGGTTCGCGGCGTCCCACTGCGGCAGAGCTGCGGCGATCCACGCGCCTTTCGTGTCGGGGGCGTTGCCGCTGAGCACGCCGGGTGCCCAGACGGCGCTGATCCAGCCGACCTGCGAACCGTCGTTCAACCCTGCGTTCCACTCCGGCGTGTACATCGGCGTGTTGCCGATCGCCCCGGATTCGACGAGCTCTCCCCAGTAGGCCGCGACCTTCTCGGTCGGTCCGGCGTCGATGTCGACGCCCCAGCTCCGGTCGTCCGTCGACCACCAGGAGGCTCCGGCCTGCTGCGCGAGGCCGGCGAACCAGCCCGCGTCGTTGGAGGAGAAGGTGCCCAGGTGTCGGGCCGGGTCGGAGGCGTGGACGGCCTCCGCGGCCGCGGCGTACTCCTCCCACGTCGTCGGGACGCCGAGGCCGAGGCTCTCGAGGATGTCCGCGCGATAGTAGGCCATCATCGGCCCCGAGTCCTGGGGGATCGCGTAGACGGCATCACCTCCGAGCGTGACGGCCGACCAGGTGCCGTCGGAGAAGCTGCCCTCCAGATCGCCGGCGCCTTCGTCGGAGATGTCGGCCAGAGCATCCGCCGCGACGAGGGTGGGGATCTTCTGGTACTCGGCCTGAACCAGATCGGGGGCTCCGCTGCCCGCCTTGACGGCGGTGAGCAGCTTGGTGATGGCGGGGTCGCCGCCGTCCTGCTTGCTGACGGTGACCTGGATCTCCGGGTGGTCCTCGTTCCAGATGTCGACGACCTGATCGAGGTTCGGCGCCCAGGCCCAATACGTCAGCTCGACAGTGCCCGAGGCTCCGTCGTCGAAGCCGGTGGAGCAACCGGTGAGCAGGAGCGCTCCGGTGACAGCGGCGGCGCCGAGGGAGCGGATCCTGCGGAACGGGATGTGCATTCGTCCTCCTTGAAGAAGCTGGTTTGTCGATCCCCGGCGCCTCCGCTCGGGAGGAGGACGGCGGCGTGCCCTGTGAGCGGTTACAGTTAGCCATACGTGTATGATCCTGTCAACAGTGGCGCAGCCACCCGCACCAGGGCACGACACTGGGACCGCGCACAGCCGAAGGAGACAGCTCGCATGACCACCGCTACCGGCGACACCCCCTCCGCCTTCCGCTACCGGCTCCCCGGAGCCGACGGGCGTCCGCTCCCCCGGGCTCCGTGGATCCCGGGGCGGCCGGGGCTGCGTTACGGAGGCGACTACAACCCCGAGCAGTGGCCGCGGGAGGTCTGGGCGGAGGACGTCGCCCTGATGCGCGAGGCGGGCGTCGACCTCGTCAGCGTCGGGATCTTCTCCTGGGCACTGCTCGAGCCGCAGGAGGGCCGGTACGACTTCGGGTTCCTCGACGAGCTGCTCGATCTGCTGCACGGCGCCGGGATCGATGTCGACCTCGCGACCCCGACGACCGTCCCGCCCGCCTGGTTCTGGAAGGCGTACCCGGACTCCCACCCTGTCACCCGGGAGGGCGTCACCCTGGGCCGGGGCTCGCGCGGCATGGTCAGCCCGAGCTCGCCCGAGTACCGGGCGGCGGCCGTCGCCGTCACGGAGCAGCTCGCGCAGCGCTACGCCGCGCATCCCGCGGTGGTCCTCTGGCACGTGCACAACGAGTACGGCGCTCCGGTCAGCGAGGACTACTCCGACTACTCTGTCGCGGCCTTCCGCGCCTGGCTGCAGGCGAAGTACGCGACGCTCGGCGCTCTGAACGCGGCGTGGGGCACGCTCTTCTGGGGCCAGGTGTACGGGGAGTGGGACGAGATCGACGCGCCACGGGTCGCGGCCACCGTCGTGAACCAGACGCAGCGGCTCGATTTCGCCCGCTTCACCTCGGACGCGCTCCTCGCCTGCTTCACGGCGGAGCGCGACGCGATCAAGCGCTACTCGGACAAGCCGGTCACCACGAACTTCATGGCCACCAACTGCCCCTCGATCGACTACTGGAGATGGAGCAGCGAGGTCGACCTGGTCTCGAACGACCACTACCTGGCCGCAGAGCGCCACGACAACCACGTGCTGCTGGCGATGGACGCCGACCTCACGCGATCTTTCGCCGGAGGGCGTCCGTGGATCCTCATGGAGCACTCGACGTCGGCGGTGAACTGGCAGCCGCGCAACATCGCGAAACGCCCCGGTGAGCTCGCACGCAACGCCGCGAGCCATCTCGCGCGCGGGGCCGACGCGGTCCTCTTCTTCCAGTTCCGGGCCTCCCGGTACGGAGCCGAGAAGTTCCACTCCGCGATGCTCCCCCACGCCGGGGCGCGGACGCGGGTCTGGAAGGAGGTCGTCGAGTTCGGCGCCGACCTCGACCGCCTCTCAGCGGTCCTCGGCTCCGTCGTCCGGACTCGCGTCGCGATCCTGTGGGACATCGAGTCCTTCTGGGCGCACGATCTGGAGTGGCGGCCCTCGGTCGAGCTCGATCACCGCGAGCGGATCGAGGCCTTCTACTCCGCGCTCTGGAAGCGCGGTGTCACGGTCGACTTCGCCCACCCCCACTCCGATCTCAGCGGCTACGGCCTCGTCCTCGCCCCCTCGCTCTACCTGATGGACCGGACGTCGTCCTCGAACGTGACCGAGTACGTCCGCGCCGGCGGCACGTTCGCCGCCTCCTACTTCTCAGGGATCGTCGACGAGAACGACGCCGTGCACGAGGGCGGCTTCCCCGGCGCCCTTCGCGAGGTCCTCGGCCTCTCGATCCCCGAGTTCCTGCCGCTCCGCGACGGCGAGGTCGTCGAGCTCGACTCCGGAGCGCGAGGAAGCGGCTGGACCGACGACATCGCCCTCGAGGGCGCGGTCGAGAGAGCGCGGTACGCCACCGGACCAGCTGCCGGAGGACCGGCGATCACCCGCAACGTGCTCGGCGACGGATCGGCCTGGTACCTCTCCACGCGGCTCCGGGGCGACGACCTCGCGGACTTCGTCGACACCCTGCTCACGGACGCCGGCATCACTCCACCCGCCGAGACAGTGGAAGGGCTCGAAGTCGTCGTCCGCCACGGTGACGTCGCGGACTTCACCTTCCTGATCAACCATGCCGAGACGGACGCGGCGGTCGCGAGCCCCGGCACGCTCGAGCTCATCACCGGCAGCACCGTGGACGGGACCGTGGTCGTTCCGGGGAAGGGCGTCCGGGTCGTGCGGCGGGACCACTGAGGATCGACCACCTGCTTCACTCCGAGGTCGAGACCTCGCGGGAACCGCGGGTGCCGCGAAGGTACTCGAAGGTGCGCAGGGATTCAAGGGGACGGCCGTCCGCAGCGAACATGGCCTGGTTGTCCCAGGCCGATCCGCCGTGACTCCCGCCGACGTGGACCGGGTCGTAGCCCGCGGCGCGGCTCGTCGCCCATCCCGCGCCGAAGCGCTCCCAGAGCGACCGGTTCGCGGCGAGAGCCGATGGAGGACCGACGGGCAGCCAGGCCGGCTCCCAGTAGAAGACGCCGATGCCCGTCGATCCGACATCGCGCACTGCTGCGACGACATCCCGGAGAGCCGTCGCCTGGCCCTGCACACTGATCGGGTACCGGCTCGAAGAGGGAGCAGTGGCGATGACGTTCGGATGCCCGTCGCCGTCCGTCAGGGTGTACGGCCACGAGGTCTCGGCGACCATCACCTTCTTGCCGTAGGTCCGTGAGACCTGGGCCAGCACCTCGGTGAGGTTCGCGGTCGAGCCGTGCCAGTACGGATAGTAGGAGCTCGCGAAGACGTCGTAGTCGACTCCGAAGCGGTGGAGCCCCGCGGCGATCGCCGAGTACCGCCCGACGGATTCCGGGTTCGTGAAGTGCAGAGCGACAAGAGCATGCGGCAGCACTTCCCGCACGGCGGAAGCACCCGCTGCGAAGAGCGCTGCGAGGGAGGCGTCCATCGATGTGGCGTCGCGGGAGTAGCCGGCCATCCCGGTGTTCGTCTCGTTTCCGACCTGAACGACGCGCACGTCGACGCCGGCGTCCTCGAACCTCCGCAGCGCGCTGACCGTGAAGCCTCGCACGGCTGCTGCCGTCGCCTCCGGCGTCGAGCCGGCCCACGACTTCGGAGCCAGCTGACGACCGGGGTCCGCCCAGAAGTCGGAGTAGTGGAAGTCGACCAGCACTCCCAGTCCAGCAGCCGTGGCGCGTCTGCCGACCTCGACGGCTCGCCCGACGTCGACGTTCCCGCCGCCGTAGCCTCGGCCGCGGTCATCGAACGGATCGTTCCACACCCTGACCCGGACCGCCGTGACGCCCGCATCAGCGAGGACGGCGAAGAGATCCGCCGGAGAGCCGCTCCTCTCGCGGAAGACGACCCCGCTCTCCTCGAGGGAGAGGACGGAGGAGACGTCGACACCGCTGAGGAATCCCGTGGACATGCCGTCGACGCGGCTCACGACGACCGGGACACTCGTCGAGGCGGCAGGAGCGACTGGGGCCGGTGCGACCGTCCCGACGGTCAGGCAGGCGATCACAGCGGTGATCGAGAGGTGGAACGTTCTGCTTCGTCGCATGGTCAACCCTTCCGAGCGGTCCGTCACGGAGGAGGAGCCCCGCCGCCGCGGTCACGATCGCCGACCATAGGTTCGAGCGGCCGAGGGAACAACAGCCTTCTCCGTACAGGCGCGGCTTCCACCAGAACTGGCGCGGACGCGGAGCCGTGACGACCCTTCCCAAAGGGCTTCACGACGATGAGCCGCTCCCCGCTCGCGCGCCGCAGTCTCACCCGGGCGCCCCGCACCGGGCATCCGCCGCCTTCTCGACGGCGCTTCCTTGACACCGCCGCCGGCCGGTCATCATCATGCAGTCACGACCGGCGGCGGCGTGCCACCGGCGACCCGACAGGAACGGTGCACCGATGCCCACCATGCTCTTCGTCAACCTGGCCGTCGCCGATCTCGCCCGGGCGAGGGCCTTCTACGAGTCGCTCGGCTACTCGATCAACGAGGGCTTCAGCGACGAGAACGCCGTCAGCGTGGTGATCAGCGACACGATCACCGCGATGCTGCTCACGCGGGAGTTCTTCGCCGAGTTCACCAGCAAGCCGATCATCGACGCCACCACCTCGACCGAGGTGCAGCTCGCCCTCAGCGCCGACAGCAGGGAGGAGGTCGACACCCTCCACGGGAGGGCCCTCGCCGCGGGCGCGACCCCGGCCGGCGAGCAGGACCACGGTTTCATGTACTCGAAGAGCTTCGACGACCTCGACGGCCACCACTGGGACTTCGTCTGGATGGACCCGGCGGCTGCGGCGGGCGGTGCGCCGGAGCTGTCCGTCGAGGAGATCCGGGCGAACACGACGCACAGCTGAGGCACGACCCGTGGACGCCGAGCGGTCGACGTCCACGACCCGCGCAGTCACACTCCGTCACGATCCGGCGCGCACTCCCCTCGGCCTGACAGGCTCCCGGCATCCGCCTTCCGGGCGTCTGGACAGGAGCACACCGTGACGATCACTGCACCGGCGACCACCGCGACCACTGCTGCGGCGACCACCGCGACCATGACCTCCGCGCCCGCATCCCGCGCCTCCGCGGCGGCCGGCTTCTCCACGCGCCAGGTGCACGCCGGTGCCGCGCCCGACGGCGCCCACGGAGCGCGCGTCACGCCCGTGCACCTCAGCGCCGGCTTCGTGTTCGACAGCTTCGAGCACGCCCGCGAGCGGTTCGCCGGCGAGGACGAGGGCTTCCTCTACACCCGCAACGGGAACCCGACCACCGAGGAGGTCGAGCGTCGGCTCGCCGATCTCGAGGGCGGCGCCGAGGCGATCCTGGTGGCGAGCGGCCAGGCGGCCACCGCCTCCGCTCTCCTGGGGATCCTGCAGGCCGGCGACCGGGTGCTCTCGTCGCGCCGCTTGTACGAGGGCAACCGGGGGCTGCTGGTGCAGAACTTCGGTCGGCTCGGGATCGGCGTGGACTTCGTCGACGACGCGTCGGACCTCGGCGAGTGGGAGCGGCGGATCGGGCCCGACACCCGGGTCCTCTTCGGCGAGCCGATCCCGAACCCGAAGAACGATCTGCTGGACCTCCCGGCGCTGGCCGCGATCGCGCACCGGCACGGGCTCCCGTTCGTGGTCGACAACACGCTCGCGACCCCGTACCTCCTCCGCCCGATCGAGCACGGGGCCGACGTGGTCGTGCACTCGACCAGCAAGTTCCTCGCCGGGCACGGCTCCGCCCTCGGCGGCGTGATCGTCGACGCCGGCACGTTCGACTGGGCGGCGCGCCCCGCGCTCTTCCCGCACCTCAACCAGGAGGAGCGGTCGTTCGGCGGCCGCAGCTGGACCGAGCAGCACGGCCGGCGCGCCTTCGTCTTGTACACGCGGGACATCGTGGTCTCCCGCCTCGGACCGACGCCGTCACCGCTGAACTCCTTCCTGCTGCGGCAGGGCGTCGAGACGCTGTCGCTCCGGGTCGAGCGGCACTCGGCGAACGCCCTCGCCGTCGCCCGCTTCCTCGAGGGGCGGCCCGAGGTCGTGTCGGTCGACTACTCCGGCCTGGAGTCGAGCCCGTCGTTCGCCCTCGCGCAGCGCCTGCTCCCCCGCGGGCAGGGCTCCGTCTTCTCCTTCACCGTCGCCGGAGGCGAGGCGGGCGCGGCCGCCTTCATCGACGCCGTCGAGCTGTTCAGCCACATGACCCACCTCGGCGACGTGCGCTCGCTGGTGCTGCATCCCGCGTCGACCACCCACGCCGGACGCACCCCCGCCGAGCGCGCCGCCGCCGGGATCCACCCCGGGCTCCTCCGGCTGTCGATCGGGATCGAGGACGTCGACGACCTCCTCCGCGACCTCGAACGCGGGCTCGCCGCGGTGCGCGCACGCGCCCTCCCCGCGCTCGCGGAGGTGTGAGCGTGGCGCGCCGTCAGCACTTCGGCTGGTTCTTCTCCCGCGGCTTCGGCCCGCAGGGATGGGGGCACCCCTACCGGGAGTGGAACCACGACTGGACGAAGCCCGGCCTCTACCAGCAGTCGGCCCGCGAGCTGGAGCAGGCCGGCTTCGAGCTGATCGTGATGGAGGACGCCGTCTCGCTCGGCTCCCCGGAGACGCTCGACCTGCGGGTGCGGGGAGCGTACGGCGGGCCGAAGCACGATCCGCTCCTCCTGGCGCCGTACCTGTTCGCGGCGACCGAGCGGATCGGGCTGGCGCCGACGATCAACGCCGGCATCACGCCCCCGTACCTCGCCGCCCGGCAGGCGGCGACGCTGCAGCACCTCAGCTCCGACCGCTTCGGGATCAACCTGGTCACCGACGTCGGCAGCGCCCGCCACGTGGGCCTCGAGCCGCTGTCGCACGACGCGGCCTACGACCGGGCCGACGAGTGGATGGCGGTCGTCCGCCGGCTCTGGCACAGCTGGGGGGAGGGCGCGCTGGTCGCCGACCCCGAGTCGGGCCGCTACGCCGACGGCACCCGGATCGACGCGTTCCGGCACCGCGGGGAGCACTTCCGCGTGGACGGACCCCTGAACGCCGTCCCCTTCGCGAACGGCGACCCGATCGTCGTCTCCCCAGGCGGCTCCCCCCGCGGCCTGGCCTTCGCCGGCACGCAGTCGGACGTGCAGCTCGCCCTCGCGCCGCTGGAGGCCCGGGCGGTGCGCGACTACCGGGCGCGCGTGCTCGCCGCGGCCGAGCAGCACGGGCGGACGGCGGACGACCTGCGCGTGCTCTTCGTCGTGAAGCCCGAGATCGTGTCGAGCCCGGAGGAGGCCGCGCGCGTCGTCGAGGCGTCGCGCCACCCCGACGAGGGCGCGCTGCGGCGGATCGCGCTCGGCTGGTCGAGCGACCTGGAGACCGACCTCACCGGGCTGGACCTGGACCTCCCCGTCCCGCGGTCGGTGTTCGGCGAGCACGTCTCGCACGGCACCATCGCCGGCCTGTACGGCGGCACGGAGGACGCTCCGCTGCGGGAGCTGCTCACCAGGAAGGCGCGCAAGGGCCGCGTCGCCGAGCGCGCCGGCTTCGTCGGCACCGCGGAGGAGTTCGCCGACTTCGTCGAGGAGCTCGGCGACGACGGCGGCAGCGACGGGCTCCTCCTCTCCGGGGACCTGCACCCGGTCACCCTGCACCGGATGCTCGACGACCTCGTCCCCGTCCTGCGCCGCCGCGGGATCCTCCGCGACGAGCTCGCTCCCGGCGGGACCCGCGCCAACCTCTTCGGGACGTAGGGGGGGTCCGCCCCGTCTCACTCCGGATCCTGCGCCCGGCCGGGCACCGGGCAAAAGAACCCGTGCTCGATCTCGTGGGCGAGCTGCACAGCCTCGACACGCGAGGCCGCCCGGTCCACCGCCGGCGGCCCGGCCTCATCGGGGGTGCAGAGGGAGCGGAGGCGCTGAAGGACGGCTCCTCGCCACTGTCGTGCGATGCCGCCCGCCTCGGTGCTCCGCCGTCCCACCTCGTCGAGTCCCCGCGAAGGCGCTCCGCCGTTCACACGGCGGCCCGCACGGCTTCGAGCGTCTCGAGGAGGAGGGGACGCGGCATGGCGAAGACGAGACGCACGTGGTCGGCGTATCCGGCGCCGCACAGGCGTCCGGAGGTGAGCGTCACTCCCGCCTCGCGCTGCAGGTGCTGCGCGGGATCGGCGAGGCCGAGAGCACCCAGGTCGAACCAGGCGAGATACGTCGCCTCCGGGGTGCGGTGCCCGATCCGGGGCAGCTCGGAGGCGAGGAAGTCGGCGATGAGGCGCCGGTTGCCGTCGAGGTAGTCGACGACCTCGTCGAGCCACGCTCCGCCCTCCCGGTAGGCGGCCGTCGAGGCGATCACGCCGAGATTCGAAGCGCCGTGCTGCACCGCGAACCCGAAGCGCGAGTAGACGTCCTCGTCTGCGTCATTCGTGGTGATCAGCTGCGCGGCCTTCAGGCCGGGGATGTTCCACGCCTTCGAGGCGCTCGTTCCGGTGACGGAATGCCGGGCGGCCTCCTCCGAGACCGAGGCGTAAGGGATGTGGGGGACGCCGTCGAACCGCAGCGGCGCGTGGATCTCGTCGGCGAAGACCCGCCCGCCGTGGCGCTCGACGACAGCGGCGAGACCTTCGAGCTCGGACCGCGGCAGGACCGAGCCCGTCGGGTTGTGCGGATTGCAGAGCACCAGGGTGCCCGCTCCCTGCGCGAAGGCCGCATCGATCCCGTCGAGGTCGTGCTCCCAGCGGCCGTCGACGATCGTTCCCGGGACCTCGATCACCTCGCGTCCGATGGCCGACAGGTAGGTGAGGAACGGCATGTAAGCGGGGGTAGGCACGATCACAGGTGAGCCGGGGCGGGAGAACTCGGTGACGGCCACTCCGAGCGCGGCCATGACATCCGAGACGGAGTGCACGCGGGCGGGGTCGACCGTCCACGCGTACTGCTCAGCGAGGTACTCCGCGGCGGCCTCGCCCAGCTCGCCCGCAGTCGAGGGGGACAGATAGCCCAGCACGTCGCCGGCCACGGCGTCGTGCAGTGCCCTCCGAACGGCCGGCGCCGTACCGAAGTCCATCTCGGCGACCCAGGCTCCGATGGTGCCGGGGCGGAGGCTCCACTTGCGGCTCGTCGGGCGGTCGAGTCGTTCGCGCGTGAGCGAGTCGAACAGGTGCATGGGAGTCCTCGGGGAAGCGGGCGGAGGGCGCCCCCGCTGGTCGATCGGGGCGCCCGAGGCGGGGGCGGCTCAGCTGTTGTCGAGCGGGAGCCCGGGCGGGTTCACCAGGGCCTCGTCCACGGCCTCGTCCTGCAGGCCGTAGGCCGACAGCCAGTCCTGGTACTGACCGTTCCCGATGAGGTAGCCGAGGGCCTGGGCGATCGGCTCGGCGAGTCCGGAGTCCTTCTTCACAGTCGCCGCGATCAGCCCGTCGAGCGATTCGCCCGCTCCGGAGAACGTGCCGGCGTTGCGGGTCGGGTCGGCGCCGTCCTCCGAGATCCGGTTCTGGTAGACCGTCGTCGGGTTGGGCCCGAAGTAGGCGTCGATCCGGCCGGAGCCGAGAGCGAGAGTGACGGAGTTGGCATCGGGCAATCGCGTGATCTCCAGGGACCTGCCCTCGGACTGCAGACGGGCCTGCCACTCGAGCAGGATCTTCTCCTGGTTGGTGCCGCTGCTGACCGCGACGGTGAGTCCGTCGAGGTTCTCGTAGTCGCCGTCGAACTCCCAGTCGTTCGAGGCGAGGACCTGGAATGCGAGGGTGTCGGCGCGGTAGGAGGCGAAGTCGTACTTCTCCTTGCGCTTCTCCGTGACGGTGATGTTCGAGAAGCCGACGTCGCTGCCTCCGGTGTCGATGCCCACGAAGAGGTTGTCCCAGGTGGAGTTCTCCACCTCGGGCTGCAGCCCGAGGACGGCGGCGACGAGGCGGCCGAGATCGGGCTCCGAGCCGGTGAGGGTCTCGGTGTCGGTCCCGGTGAACGCGAGCGGAGGGAAGCCTGCGGGGAGAGCGCCGACGCCGATCGTCAGGGTCCCGCGGTCGAGGATCTCCTGCGGCAGCGTGCCGCGGATCTCGTCGACGACCGGCACGTCGATGTCCGTCTCGGTCGCCGCTCCGTTGGAGAGGGCACCCACGGTGACGGTGGTGGTGCCGGAGGCGGCTCCCGGGGAGGCCGGGTCGGAGGCGGCGGCACCGGAGCAGGCCGCGAGGCCCGTCGTCAGCGCGGCGGCAGCGAGAAGCGCCCCGACTCTGGTCCAACGAGTGATGTGCGGTCTGGTCATGATTCGATTCCTGTGTCTGTCGTGCGGATGGAGAGGAGGAGGAGTGCGGGGGCTCAGCCGAGGACTCGGCCGAGGAAGTCGCGGGTCCGCGGATTCTGCGGGCGGTCGAGGACCTCGCTCGGGCTGCCCTGCTCGACGACGAGGCCGTCGTCGACGAACACCACCCGGTCGGCGACCTCGCGGGCGAAGCCGATCTCGTGGGTCACGACGATGAGGGTGCGGCCGCTCTCGGCCAGCGACCGGATGACCTGCAGCACCTCCCCGACGAGCTCGGGATCGAGAGCCGAGGTCGGCTCGTCGAAGAGGATCACCTCGGGGTCGAGCGCGAGCGCACGCGCGATGGCCACGCGCTGCTGCTGGCCGCCGGAGAGCTGCCTCGGATAGGCCGCCGCCTTGTCGGCGAGACGGACGTGCTCGAGCAGGGCGCGTGCCCGCTCGCGGGCCTCCGCGGGCGGCTGCCCCTGCGAGATCGGCGCCTCGGTGACGTTCTCGAGGATCGTCAGGTGCGGGAAGAGGTTGAAGCTCTGGAAGACGAAGCCGATCCTCGCCCTCTGGCGCAGGATCTCCTTCTCGCGCAGCTCCTTGAGCCGACCGCCGCGCAGCCGCACCCCAATCAGCTCGCCGTTCACGGAGACGAACCCCTCGTCGAGCTTCTCGAGATGGTTGATCGCCCGCAGCAGGGTCGACTTGCCCGAGCCGCTCGGACCGAGGATAACCGTGACGGTGCCCGCCTCGACGCGCAGGTCGACTCCCCGGAGCACGGTCCGGTCGCCGTAGGACTTGGTCGCGTTGTGGATCTCGATGGCGGCGGTCATCGCGCACTCCTCAGGCCGGCGAGCGAGCGCCGCACCCGCTGGAGGGGCGTGGGCGCGAGCTCCCGGTGCGCGCCGCGGGCGTAGAAGCGCTCGATGTAGAACTGCACGACCGAGATCGCCGAGGTCAGCACCAGGTACCAGATCGTCGCGACGACGAGCAGGGGGATGATGTCCGTCGGGTACGTGCTGCCGAGGTTCTGAGCGACCCCGAACAGGTCGAGCAGCGAGACGTAGAACAGCAGCGAGCTCGCCTTCAGCAGGCCGATGATCTGGTTCACGTAGGCGGGCACGATCGAGCGGAGCGCCTGCGGGAGGACGATGCGGGTGAACTGGCGGCGCTGCGGGATCCCGAGCGCCTTCGCCGCTTCGTGCTGCCCCTGATCGACCGCGAGCACCCCGGAACGGACGACCTCGGCGCTGTAGGCGATCTCGGACAGGCTTAGGCCGATCACGCCGAGGGCGAGCGGAGGCAGCAGCGACACCGTCGGCACCGACCACTGCGGACCGAAGGGGATGCCGATGCCGACGGTCGGATACAGGTTGCCGAGATTGAACAGGAAGATGAGGACGAGGATCAGCGGCACCGAGCGGAACAGCCAGATGTAGACCCAGCTGAGCGTCGACAGCACCGGATTGCCCGAGAGCCGGGCTACGGCGACGACGATGCCTCCGACGAAGCTGATCACGGCGCTGATGGCGGTGGCGAGGAGCGTCAGCTGCAGCCCCTTCAGGATCGCCGGACTGAAGAGCCAGGTCCCGACCTTCGGCCATTCCCACGACGGGTTCGTGAAGAGGGTCTGTCCGGCGTTCAGCAGGAGCACGAGGACCAGTGCGGCGACCACCCAGCGCACCGGGTGGCGCAGCGGCAGCACCGGCCGCTCGCCGAGTCGGGCGAGGTCGATGCCTCCGGGAAGGGGGCCGGACGTGTCCCGCGGTCGAGGCGGCGCGATCGTGCCGCTCATGAGGCACGCCCCGTGACGCCACCGCGCAGGCGTGCTCCGCCGTCGGGCAGGGACGCGGTGAGCTGCGCGAAGGAGTCGTCGTGCGCGGTCCGGATCCTCGCGACGTCGAGCGGCCGATCGGTGAGCGTCCGCGCATAGCCGTGCAGGACGACCACCTCCGGAGGCTGGGTCACGTCGTAGAGCGGTGTGTAGCCCGCGGTGAGGTAGAGCCGCTGCGCCTCCGGCTGGAGCGGCCCGGTCGTGAGGTAGACGGTCGAGTAGCCGAGCCGGCGGGCCTCCGCCTCGAGCTCTGCGACCACGCGCAGGGCGAGTCCCTGCCGACGGTGCGCCGAGGATGTCCAGATGCGCTTGAGCTCGGCGGTCGTGTCGTCGAATCTCTTCAGCGCGCCTCCGGCGATCGCGGTGCCGTCGCGCAGAAGCAGGACGAAGGATCCCTCCGGCGGGGCGAACACCTCGCTCGGGTAGCGCGCGAGCTCGGCCGATGCCGGCTCGCCCCAGGCGGTGCCGTAGCGGGTGTCGTACTCGCGCTCGAGCTCGTCGAGCAGGGGCCGGGCCCGCGGGTCATCGGCCCGCACATGGACGAACTCGTCGGCCGCGACGGTGTCAGACGAGGACACGAGCGGCCTCCTCGGCGGCCTGGGCGGCCGCGGCGTCGCGTCGAGCGACCTCCTCGCGCACCAGCGGTATCACGTGGCGACCGAAGTCGAGGGTGTCGTCGACGTAGTCGTAGCCGCGCGCCGAGATGATGTCGACCCCGAGATCGACGTAGTCGAGCAGCGCGGCGGCCACCGTCTCCGGCGTCCCGACGAGGGCGTTCGAGTTGCCGCGCGCTCCCGCGGCGACTCCCGCCCTGGTCCAGAGCGCGCGATCGAAACGGTCGCCTGCGGCGGCGATCGCGAGGAGGCGCTGCGAGCCGGTGTTCTCCGGCGCGGCGAGGCCTCCGGGGGCGGTCTCGCGGGTGCGCGCCTCGATGCGGCGGAGGATCCCCTCCGCCTTCTCCCAGGCCTGCTCCTCGGTGGCCCCGAGGATGGGTCGGAAGGCGACCTGGATGCGCGGCGCGACGTCGCGGCCGGCCGCCGCCGCCGCCTCCCGGATGCTGCGGATCTGCTCGGCGGTGTCCCGCAGCGGCTCGCCCCAGAGCGCGTAGACGTCGCTCTCGGCGGCACCGACGGACAGAGCGGCGGGAGAGGAGCCTCCAAACGAGATCTGCGGCCGAGGCTGCTGCACCGGCCAGACGTCGCTGACGAACCGGGAGAAGCGGTAGTGCTCCCCGACGTGATCGAACGGCTCACGGGTCGTCCAGACCTGCTTGACGATCCTGATGTACTCGGCGGTGCGCGCGTAGCGCTCGTCCTTGCTCAGGTAGTCGCCCTCCGCGGCCTGGTCCGCGTCCGACCCGCCCGTGATCACGTGGACGCTCAGGCGGCCTCCACTCAGCTGATCGAGGGTCGCGAAGGCTTTCGCCGCGACCGTGGGGTAGGAGACGTTGGGCCGGTGCGCCAGCAGCAGCTGGATGCGCTCGAGCCGCGACGCGATGAAAGCGGCGGCGACGGCGGGGTCGGGGGCTCCGGAGTGGTAGGCGAACAGGATGCGGTCCCACCCGCTGTCCTCATGAGCCGCGGCCAGACGCACCGTGTACTCCGGGTCGAAGCTCGCGCCGCTGCGTGCTCGTGTCTCGCTGCCGTCGTTGAGCGCGGCGATGCCGAGGAATTCGATGGGCACTCGAGGCTCCTGCCTGTCGGGGCGCACCGTTCTGCACGCCGTGGGGGCCGACGCTAGGGTCCGCGGCCACCCGGCTCCAACCCCGCCGCTACACACTTCTTCACATCGTCACGAGTCGTCACAGAGCGGCGTCCTCACGGGGGAAGGGTCATCGTGGACGCATGTCAGCGCCATCGGACGGGACCCGCTCCCTCGTGATCGTCGGGGGAGGTCCCCGCGCGGTCGGGGTCGTCGAGCGCCTCGCCGCGAATGCCGCCGAGGACGCCCTCGGGCCGGCCGCGCTCGTCGTCCACGTCGTCGACCCGTACCCCGTCGGCCCCGGCCGGATCTGGCGCTACGAGCAGTCGCCGCTGCTGAAGCTCAACTCGCGCGCAGCCGACGTAACGATGTTCACCGACGCGAGCGCGACGATCGAGGGGCCGGTGCGCCCCGGACCCTCGCTGATCGAGTGGGCGGAGGCGGTGCGGGCCGGCCGGATCGCGCTCGCAGAGGGCGACGAAGCCGTGCGCCGCGAGCTCGACGGGCTCCGCGCCGACAGCTTCCCCACCCGCCGGCTGCAGAGCCTCTATCTGCGCTGGTTCCACCGGGAGACGCTCGCCGCTCTCCGCCCTGACGTCGAGGTCCGCGAGCACGCGGCGCGCGTCGTCGAGGTGCTCGGCCGCGACGACGGTGCGCAGCGGGTCGTCCTCGACTCCGGCGACGTGATCGAGGCGGACCTGGTCCTGTTCTCGCTCGGGCACAGCGGCGCTCTGCCGACGGTCGACGAGACCCGGCTGGCCGGGTTCGCCGAGCGCCACGGCCTCGCCTACCTGCCGCCGTCGTTCACGGCCGACGCCGACCTCGGATCCCTCCGCGCCGGACACGACGTGATCGTGCGCGGCCTCGGCCTCGTCGCGGTCGACCTCCTGGTGCTGCTCACCGAGGGCCGGGGCGGCCGCTTCGAACGGGACGACGCCGGCGGACTGCGCTACCACCCGTCGGGACGTGAGCCGCGCATCCTGATCGGCAGCCGCCGCGGGGTCCCCTACCACTCGAAGATCGGCTCGACGCTCCAGGGAGCCGCGCCCGAGCCCCGCTGGTTCTCGGCGTCCGTCGTCGAGGAGCTGCGCTCGCGACACCGCCCGCTCGACTTCAGCGAGGACGTCTGGCCCCTGATCGCCCAGGAGATGCTCTGGGGCTACTACCGTGAGCTCTTCACCGGGCACCCCGACCGGGTGAGCACCGACTGGACGCACTTCTCGGAGGTGTTCTCGCGGCTCGACCCGCGCGCCTCGGTCCTCGCCGGCTCCCGCGGCCCGCGACCCGAAGCGGGACGGGGGTACGCTCTCCCCGCACTCGGGGCCGACGCCGAGCGGGTCCTCGGAGATGCGCGGACCCTGACCGCGCTCGTCGCGGACACTGTGCCGGACAGCCTCGACAGGCTGCTCCTCCCCGATCTCGACCGCCCGTTCGCCGATGTGCGGTTCGCCGACGGCTCGGCGCTGCAGGAGGCGGTGCGCGCCTACATCCGGGACGACCTGGCTCTGCGCAGCCGGCAGGAGCACAGCGCCACGATGGCGCTCTTCCTCGCGCTTCTGCGCAGCCACTTCCTCGTCGCCGATCTCACCGCGTCCGCGAGGTGGACGCCCCGCTCGCGGATCGAGGATCTGCACGGATGGTGGCTCGGCTGGTTCAGCTTCCTCGCGAGCGGGCCGCCCGCGCACCGTCTCGAGGAGCTGCTCGCACTCTCGGACGCGGGCGTCGTCGACTTCCTCGGCCCGGGCATCCGTGTGGAGACCTCCGAAGAGGAGGGCCGCTTCGTCGCGAGCGGCGGGGCGACCGATCAGGTCGTCCTCGCTGACGCTCTCGTCGACGCGCGCCTCCCCCGGACGTCCGTTGCGAGGAGTGACGACGCGCTGATGCGAGCGCTCGTCGCGTCGGGGTCGGCGGTCGAGGACCTCGTCGACGTCGGCGACACTCTCCTGTCGACCGGGAGGCTGCGCGTGCACCAGGACGACACCCTGCTGCGCTCGACGGCGGGAGGCCGCGTCGGCCGCCGGTACGCGATCGGCCCGTACACCGACTCGCCGTTCGTCGGCGCCTTCTCCCGGCCGGGCACGAACGCGGTGTCGTTCCGCGAGAACGACAAGGTCGCGCGCGCGCTGCTGCGCCGCCTCCGCGCACTCGACGACGAGGAGCTCGTCCGAGCCGGCACCCTGATCCGAGGAGCACGATGACCGCCGCCCCACCCCTCAGCCTCGCCGTCGCCCTCGAGGGCGCCGGCTGGCACCCCGCGTCCTGGCGCGAGCCTGGCGCCCGTCCCGACGCGCTCTTCACCGGCGCGTACTGGGCGGACATCGTGCAGCGGGCGGAGCGCGGCGGGATCGACTTCGTGACGATCGAGGACTCCTTCGCCCTGCAATCGGCGGACCCCTTCCTGGCCGACGACCGCACCGACGAGGTCCGCGGCCGGCTCGACGCGCTGCTGATCGCCTCCTACGTCGCCCCCCTCACGAGCCGCATCGGTCTCGTGCCCACGGTCACCGTGACGCACACGGAGCCCTTCCACGTGTCGAAGGCCGTGGCGACGCTCGACCACCTGAGCCGGGGGCGGGGCGGTTGGCAGGTCAGGGTGTCGTCACGCGTCGACGAAGCCTCGCACGTCGGACGACGAATCGTGGCGATCGTGCCGCCGGAGCCGGGCACGCCCCTTCTCGAGGACCCCGCGATCCGCGCCGTCGTCGACGAGCTCTTCGAGGAGGCGGCCGACGCCGTCGAGGTCGCACGGAGACTCTGGGACAGCTGGGAGGACGACGCCGAGATCCGCGACGTCGCCACCGATCGATTCCTCGACGCCGACAAGGTGCACCGCGTCGACTTCGCAGGACGCTGGTTCTCGGTGCGCGGCCCCGCGATCACTCCCCGGCCGCCGCAGGGGCAGCCCGTCGTCGCCGCGCTCGCACACGCCGACATCCCCTACCGTTTCGCCGCGCGCTCGGCCGACGTCGTGTTCGCGACGCCTCAGAACGCAGCGGACGCCGAGAGGATCCTCCAGGAGATCGCCGAGGCGGAGCGCGGGGCGGGGCGCACGGGCGAGCGCCTGCGGGTCCTCGCCGACCTCGTCGTCGTCCTCGACACCCCGGCGGAGTCCGCCGCGGCCAGACTCTCGCGCCTCGACGCTCTCGGCCGACCGCTCACCGGCGACGCCGCCGTCGCCGCCGGGTCGGCCGCGTCCGTCGCCGACCGCATCGCCGAGCTCTCACGGCTCGGCTACGACGGCGTCCGCCTCCGACCCGCGGTTCTCGCCACCGATCTGCCGCTGATCGCCGACGACCTCGTGCCCGAGCTGCGCCGACGCGGTCTGCTCGTCGGGACGGAGGAGGGCCGCACCCTCCGCTCAGCCCTGGGCCTGCCCACGTCGATCCCGAACCGCTACGCCTCCGAGGAGCAGTCATGAAGCGGCGACCGAAGCAGATCGTCCTCGCCGCCTACGTGGGCGGGGTGAACGAGCACACCCTGTGGGAGCACCCCGACGCCGGCAGCCAGGTCGACTTCTCGACGTTCCGCCGCGTCGCAGAGACCGCGGAGCGCGGGCGGTTCGACTACTTCTTCCTCGCCGAGGGTCTGGCCCTGCGGGAGCGCGCGGGGCGCCCGTTCGACCATGACATCGCCGGACGACCGGACACTCTGCCGCTCCTCGCCGCGCTGGCCGCGGTCACGGAGCACATCGGCCTGGTCGGCACGCTCAACGCGACGTTCAACGAGCCCTTCGAGCTCGCCCGTCAGATCGCGACCCTCGACCACCTCTCAGGCGGACGAGCGGGGTGGAACGTGGTCACGTCCTTCGACGCCTTCACGGGCGCGAACTTCCGCCGCGGCGGCTTCCTCGACCGCGCCGACCGCTACGCCCGTGCCGAGGAGGCCGTCCGCGCGGTGACGACGCTCTGGGACACCTGGACCTCCGACGCCGTGCGAGCCGATGCCCCCTCCGGCGAGTTCCTCGCCGACTCGTCGACGGGGTCGTTCGCCGTCTCGAGCAGCCAGTTCGACGTCTCCGGCCGTTTCACCGTGCCGCGCAGCCCGCAGGGCCGCCCGGTGATCGTGCAGGCGGGCGTCTCTCCGCAGGGTCGCGACTTCGCGGCGTCGAGCGCCGACGTGATCTTCTCCCCCTACCACCGGGGACCTGAGGCGCACGAGTTCGCGCGCGACATCGCGGCCCGGGTCGCGGCGGCGGGTCGCCCGGCCGGCTCCGTGCGGATCCTCCCGTCAGCCGCCGTCGTCCTCGGCGGCACCGCTGCGGAGGCGGAGGAGAGAGCGCGGTGGATCCGCGATCAGCAACTCACACCGCGCACGATCCAGGTGCTCTTCGAGCAGGTCTGGAACCGGGACCTGTCGGGCTTCGACGTCGACGGGCCGGTACCCGATCTCGAGCCCGACCTCGAGGCGCCGCCGCTGATCGAGGGCCGCGCACTGATCCACGGTGATCGCGCGGGGACCGTGCGCGCCTGGCGTGCGCTCGCTCAGGAGCGCGACCTCACCCTCCGCGGTCTCGCCGAGACCGTCTTCGACCGCACGGAGTACGTGGGCACGGCTGAGCAGGTCGCCGACCGTCTCGACGAGTTCGTGCAGAGCGGAGGCGGCGACGGGGTCGTCCTCGGATCGCACCTGCACCCGGGTGGTCTGGACGAGTTCGTCGACCGCGTCGTGCCGCTGCTGCAGGAGCGCGGTTCGCTGCGCACCGAGTACGAGGGCACGACCCTGCGGGAGAACCTCGGCCTGGAGATCCCCGCCCGGCCGTGACCTCATCCCCTCCGCCCCCTCTCCGACCTCCGAAGGAAGACCATGACCGACGCCTACTACGACCGCGCAGCCGACCGCCGCTACACCGCCGCCTACAAGAAGGAGACCCCCGACGTCCTTGCGGCGTTCACCGCCTTCGACACCGCCGTCTTCGCTCCGCAGGGTCGCGAGATCCCGCTCAAGTACCGCGAGCTCATCGCCTACGCCGTGGGCATCAGCAAGCAGTGCGTCTACTGCATCGACGGCCACGGCCAGAACGCCGTGCGCGCCGGTGCGACCGAGACCGAGCTCGCCGAATCAGCCTGGGTCGCGGCCGCCATCGGAGCCGGAGCCGCCTTCGCGCACGGCCGACTCGGCTTCAAGCTGACCGAGGACCACCCGCACTGATCGTGCCCCCGCCCCAGTCCCTCCTACCGATCGGCCGATCATGACGAACGAACCCGCCTTCAGCATCACCCTCACCCCCTTCGACGAGGACTACTCGCCGGCCCGGAGCTCCCGGATCACCACCAACTTCGCGAATCTGGCCCGCGGCGAGCGCCGCCGGGAGAACCTCCGGACCGCGCTGCGGATGATCGACGACCGGTTGAACGATCTCGTGCCGGGCGACGATCCGAGCCGCGGCCGCTACACGGTCGGGCTCGACATCGTCTCCGTCGGGCTGCGGCTCACCGCGGACGGCGAGGACCGGGAGTTCCCCCTGCTGGAGGTCCTGCGCACCCGGATCCTCGACCGCCGCACCGGCCGATGTCAGCCGGGGACACTGGGGAACAACTTCTCCTCCTACCTCCGCGACCACGACTTCAGCGTGCGGCTGCCGGCGGTCAACACCTCGCAGGCCGGCTTCACCGTCCCCGACGACTTCGGCGTCCTGCACGGCGCGCTCTTCCAGCACTTCCGGGACTCCGCGCAGTACGCGGAGCTCTCGTCGACGCCGCCCGTCATCTGCATCAGCGTCTCGACGAGCAGGACGTACCGGCGCACCGGGACCCTCCATCCGATCCTCGGCGTCGAGTACCGGCAGGACGAGCTCTCGCTGACCGACCGGTACTTCTCGGAGATGGGCCTCGGGGTCCGCTTCTTCATGCCGCCCGGCAGCACGGCGCCGCTCGCGTTCTACTGCGGCGGCGACCTGCTGGAGGACTACTCGGACCTCCAGCTCATCGCCACGATCAGCACGATGGAGACGTTCCAGAGGATCTACCGGCCCGAGATCTACGGCGCGCGCTCGGCCGCCGCCGACGTCTACCGGCCGGACCTGGAGCAGCAGGACTACGTGCGGCCCGCGGTCTCCTACGACCGCGAGGAGCGCGGTCGGCTCGCGGCCGAGCAGGGGCGGTTCGCGGAGGAGCACCTCATGAAGCCGCACGGGGAGCGGCTGCGGCAGTGGGCCGCCGAGTACGCGGAAGCGGTCCGATGAGCGCGCGCGGAGCCTCGGCGGCCCTCCCGCTCCTGCCCACCTCGATCGCCGGCAGCCTGCCGAAGCCGTCGTGGCTCGCGCAGCCGGAGACCCTGTGGTCCCCGTGGCGGCTGACCGGCGACGCCCTGGCCGAGGGCAAGCAGGACGCCCTGCGCGCCGCCGTCCACGAGCAGCACCACCGGGGCCTGGACATCGTCAGCGACGGGGAGCAGACCCGGCAGCACTTCGTCACGACGTTCATCGAGCACCTCACGGGTGTCGACTTCGAGCGGCGCGAGACGGTGCGCATCCGCGACCGGTACGACGCGAGCGTGCCGACCGTCGTCGGCGCCGTGGGGCTCGAGAGGCCCGTGTTCGCCGACGACGCCCGGTTCCTTCGCGAGCAGACCGATCAGCCCATCAAGTGGGCGCTGCCCGGCCCGATGACGATGATCGACACTCTCTCCGACCGGCACTACGGGAGTCGCGAGAAGCTGGCGTGGGAGTTCGCGACCATCCTCAACGAGGAGGCGCGAGCCCTCCAGGACGCCGGAGTCGACATCGTCCAGTTCGACGAGCCCGCCTTCACCGTCTTCTTCGACGAGGTGCACGACTGGGGTGTGGCCGCGCTGGAGAGGGCGGCGGAGGGACTCCGCATCGAGACCGCGGTGCACATCTGCTACGGCTACGGGATCAAGGCGAACACCGACTGGAAGGCGACCCTCGGGTCGGAGTGGCGGCAGTACGAGGAGTCGTTGCCGCTCCTCCAGCAGTCCTCGCTCGACATCGTCTCGCTGGAGAGCCACCACTCCCACGTGCCGATGGAGCTGATCGAGCTCGTCCGCGGCAAGAAGGTCATGCTCGGAGCGATCGACGTGGCGAGCGGGACCGTCGAGACGCCCGAGGAGGTCGCCGACACCCTGCGACGCGCCCTCCGGTTCGTCGACGCGGACCTGCTCCTCCCGAGCACGAACTGCGGCATGGCGCCGCTGCCCCGCGACCTCGCCTGGGGGAAGCTCAGTGCGCTGAGCGCGGGAGCAGCGATCGTCCGCGAGGAGCTCGCGCCCTGACGGGCCTCCGGAGAGACGGGTCGCAGCCGGCCCGTCTCCCCGGAGGTCCCGCCCGCCTCACCCCTCCGCTCGCGCCTCCTGCGCCGCGATGTCCTTCATCGCCAGGTCCGCGCGGCGGAACTGGTCCGTCTCCGGAAGCGCGAGGTGCAGTCCGGCGACGGTCGTGAGCGAGACCGTCACCTCGGCCACGGTCACGTCGAGGACGTGCCCGCCCTTCTCGCGGGCGTCGTCGACGTAGTGCAGGTGGTACCCGGGGACCGACACGGCCTGCTCGAACTGCGGAGTGCGGAAGCCCGCGATCGTGCCGCGGGTGTCGGCGATGCCGGTGACGCTCTGGTGGGCGGTCGCCTCGATCAGGGGCGGGTACGGCTCCGTCTGCTCGCCGACGGTCCGGGTGCGGACCTCGGTGAACCGGCCGTCGATCCGCAGGGCGACGGGGATGTTCCCGCCGTCGACCGCGTCGTCGATCAGCCGGGTGAGTCCGGCGAGACCGGTCGGCTCCTCGACCGTGAACGTCGTGGTCGCGTGGAAGGGCAGCACGGCGGCGAAGGGCGTCCGGTCGTCGCCGTCCGCGACCTGGACGGAGCCGTCGCTGCGCAGGTGGTAGCAGACGCCGTCGACGATCACCATCTCGCCGTCCAGGTGGTTGAAGGTGCCCAGCCCGAGATCGCCGTGGGTGAGCAGCTCGCCGATCGTCAGGTCCCCGTCGTAGACCCCGGCCAGCAGGGCGGCCATGGTCGAGCTCTGGTAGATCGCGTAGTCGTCGGTCGAGTCGACCGTGTGCGTGCTCATTCGAAGGCGTCCTCGACCAGGTGGGCGGCGATGTCGACGTTGCGGCTGTAGTCCACCGCGACGTCGATGATCGAGACGCCCGGCTCGGCGAGGGAGGCGCGGAAGGCCTCCTCGAACTCGGCGAGGCCGCTCACCCGCCTGCCCGTGGCGCCGAACGCCGCGGCGAACTTCTCGATGTCGTAGTCGCCGAGCTGGACCCCGGACTTGCGGCCGTACTTCAGCAGCTGCTGGAAGCCGACCATGTCGTAGGTGTCGTCCCGCATGATCACGTGCGTGAACGAGAGGCCGAGCCGCGTCGCCGTCTCGATCTCCGTCGCGGAGAACAGGAACCCTCCGTCACCCGAGACGGAGACCACCGGGGTCCCGGGGCGCAGGAGGCTCGCCGCCATGCCCCACGGGAAGGAGACGCCGAGGGTCTGCTGCCCGTTCGAGAAGAGCAGGTGCTTGGGCTCGTACACGCGGAAGTGCCGGGCCATGAAGATGTAGTTCGAGCCGATGTCGCAGGCCACGGTGGCGTCGTCCGAGAGCAGGTCGCGCATCAGGAGCACGAGGCGGGCGGGATCGACGGTCCCGGGAGCCGCCTCGGCCGTCCGCGCCGCGTCGTCGATCCGCTCCAGCTCGCTCCGGTGCCGGGCGACCCGGTCGGCCGCGTCCTCGTCGAGCTGCAGGCCGGAGACGAGCGGCGTGAGGGCCGCGACGGTCTGCGCGAGATCGCCCTTCAGCTCCAGCGCGGGCAGGTAGTGGTTGTCCAGCGGGGCGTCGACGGAGTCGATGTGGACGATCCGGCGGTCGACGTCGCTGTTCCAGATCACCGGGTCGTACTCGACGGCGTCGTAGCCGATCGCGACGACGAGGTCGGACTCGGCGAGGGCGAGGTCGGCGGGCTGGTTCTTGAACAGGCCGACGCGGCCGAGGTAGTGGTCCTCGAGCTCGCGGGAGACGAGGCCGGCCGCCTGGAACGTCTCGATCACCGGCAGCTCCGTCTCGCTGATCAGGACCCGCAGTGCCGCCACGGTCGCCGGCTCCGACGCGCGGAGTCCCACGAGGAGGACGGGCCGCTCCGCGGTGTTGATCAGGTCGGCGGCGTGGGTGAGGTCCTCGGCGCGCGCCGGACCGCTCGTCGGCCCCGTGGCCGCCCGGGTGATGACCTGCGAGGTCGGCGCGGCCATCACGCTGGCCGAGAGGACGACCGCCGCGGCGCCTCGGGGCTCGGTGACGGCGGCGCGGAAGGCGTTGCTGACCGCCTCCGAGACGTCGTCCGGATCCGTCGACTCGACCGTGTACTTCGTCACGGTGGAGAGGAAGGCGGCCGCATCCATCGACTGGTGCGTGCGCTTGAGGCGGTCGGAGAGCTGCACGGCCCCGGCGAGCGCGACGACCGGGTCCTGCTCCGTGTTGGCCGTGAGCAGGCCGGTGGCGAGGTTGGTCGTGCCGGGGCCGGAGGTCACCAGGACGACGCCCGGGCTGCCCGTGAGCCGCCCCACCGCGGCGGCCATGAAGGCGGCGTTCTGCTCGTGCCGGCAGACGATCAGCTCCGGCCCCTCGTCGGCGAGGACGTCGAAGACCGCATCGATCTTCGCTCCCGGGATCCCGAAGACGTACTTCACGCCGTTGGCGGTCAGGGTCTCGATCACCCGCCGTGCACTGCGCGTCTCGACGTTCGGCTGCTCCATGGTCCGCTCCGCTCTCTCCTCGGTTGTACCGACGAGCGTAGGAACGGGGGCACCCGGAGCGACCCGGTCAGATGACTCGTTCCCACCGGTGCATCTCCGGCGGCGTACCGATCGCAGTGACGGAGCGCTCGGCCGGGACACGCTCGGCTCCCCCGCCGACGGTCTGCTCCGAGAGTCGTCCGACGCTCGCCGCGACGTCCCCGGTCGTGATGGACTTGCCCGCATGATGATCTCTCCGCGCGAGTCCGCGCACGACACGAAGGCAGGCGTCTGATGGCCGAGGAGCGCGCGATCCTCGCGGGCGGATGCTTCTGGGGGCTCCAGGAGCTCATCCGCGACATGCCGGGCGTCTTCAGCACCCGCGCCGGGTACGCCGGCGGCAGCACGCCGAACGCGACCTACCGCCACCACGGCGACCACGCGGAGGCGGTCGAGATCGAGTTCGATCCCGACCAGCTCTCCTACCGCGACCTGCTCGAGTTCTTCTTCCAGGTGCACGACCCGACGACGAAGAACCGTCAGGGCAACGACATCGGCACGGCCTACCGCTCCGTGATCCTCTTCCTCTCGCCTGAGCAGGAGAGGGTCGCGCGCCAGACGATCACCGAGATCGACGCGTCGGGCCGCTGGCCCGGACCGGTCGTCACCGAGGTCGAGCCCGCGGGAGAGTTCTGGGACGCCGAGGAGGAGCACCAGGACTACCTGCGCAAGCACCCCGGCGGCTACACCTGCCACTGGGTCCGGCCGAAGTGGGCGCTCGACGCCTGATCCCGGTCACGCGGGACGCGGGGCCCCGGGCTCCGCTCCCGCGGGCACGGCTCGCGCGCGGTGCGCGAAGAGCAGCACGACGGCGAGCGCCGAGAGCACGAGGGCCGGCGTCGGGGCCCAGGCCGGAGCGAGCGTCACGGTCGCCGCTCCGACGACGGCCCCGACCGCGAGGCTCGCGACGATGAGCGCCTGGAGGGTCCTCGACCCGGACGAGCGCTCGGCGAGCTCCTGCATCAGGCTCGTGAGCGTGCCCGTGACGAACGTGGTCGTCAGGCCGGCGGCGCCGGAGATCCGCTTCGCGAGCACGGTCTGCAGCCCCAGCGCCGCCGCGCTGGTCGCGATGAACGCGCAGTCCACGAGCAGCGACGTGCCGCCCTGCACCGTCGGCCAGGCGACCGCGACGGCGAGCTGCAGGACGACCCCCACGAGCGCGATCGCGCGGAGCGGACGTCTCCCGTCGCCGGTCGACGGCGTGCGCGCCCGTGTCGCGCGGAACCCGGCGTAGGCCGCTCCGGCGAAGAAGACGATCGCCGTGACCGCTCCGGCCGCGGTCGTCAGCCAGGCGGAGCGGGGGTACAGCCCCAGCAGCACCAGGTTGCCCGTCATGTTCGCGGTGAAGATGCCGCCGAGCAGGAGGAACGCGAACGCGTCGGTCGCGCCCGAGGCGATCGCCAGCAGCACCAGGGCGAGCCTGAGGCGCGCGGGCCCGGTCACCGCCGTCACGCGAGGCCATCAGCCATGGAGCTGCCGCCAGGTGACGATCTGCTCTCCGCGGAGCTCGTAGCTCCCGAAGCAGCGGAGCCAGTGGCCCTCCCCCGTGTCCGAGCGGAGGTGCAGGGCGTGCTCGGTGAGGACGACGCTGCCGGCCACGGCGATCGTGACGAGGGCGATCCGGATCTCGGTGAACGCCCGATGGACCTCGTCGCACATCTCGAGGACCCGCGCCCGCCCCGCGATCTCCTGCGAGCTCGACGCGCTGTAGACGACCTCCGGATGCAGGAACGGGACGAGCTGGCGGCTGTCGCGAGCGCTCCACACCTCGAGGAAGTCGCGCACGACCAGCTCGTTCTCGATCATCGCGACTCCCCGCACCGACGCGTCCTGCCAGCTCTCGGCCATGGGTCCTCCCGCCGTCCCCGCACCGACACTCGTCGATGGCGACGAGCCTGCCCGAGAGCGCCCCGGGCGCCTACGCGTCGGATGACCCGATCTCCCCGCCGGCGGGCTCACCGCGCGTGGGCCGTCGCCAGCTCGCCCCAGTGCGTCGTCGCCCGGAGCGAGAGGGCGTCGCGCTTCATCGTCCACACCGGCCCCGTGCGGATGCCCGCCAGCCCGAGGCCGACCGCGGACCGGCCGTGGCGCTTGGTCACGGCGTCGATGGTGGCGCCGAGGCCCTTCGTGTCGAAGGCAGTGTCGAAGATCTCGAGCAGCGCGTGGGAGTGCCGCGGCGACAGGTTCGTGAGGATGACGCCGGCCCGCACGTAGCGCGCGCCCTCCCGCAGCCGCGGGCGCAGGGTGCCGATCGCGGCCCTCACCATCGCCACCGGGTCGTCCGTGGGAACGGGGAAGCCGGCCAGGCCGCCGGCGGACTCGTAGGGTGCGTCCGCGAACGGCGACGTCGACGCGAACACGCTCATCGTCCTGGTGACCGACTCCTGCGCGCGGAGGCGGTGGGCGGCGCGCTGCGCGTAGACGGAGAGCACCTGCTCCATGTCGCTGATCGTCGTCACGGGAGTGGCGAACGACCGGGAGAAGATCAGCTGGTCCCGGACGGTGCGGGCGGGCTCGAGGGGGATGCAGTCGATGCCGCGCAGCTCGTAGACGGAGCGCTGCAGGACGACCGAGAACTTCTTGCGAATCAGCGCGGGGTCCGCGTCGCGGAGGTCGCGGACGGTGTGGATGGACAGCTCCGCGAGGCGCTTCCCTGTGCGGCCGGCGACTCCCCACAGCTCGGTGACGTGCTGGGAGGCCATCAGCGCGTCGAGCTGCTCGGGCGTGTACCAGTCGGTGTCGCAGACGCCCCCCAGGCGCGGGTGCTTCTTCGCTCCGCCCTTGTTGACGAACTTCGCGAGCGTCTTGCTCGGGCCGAAGCCGACGCAGACGGGCAGCCCGACGTTCTTCGCGACGGCCGCCCGCATCGCCCGCCCGACCTTCGCCCGCTCCGCCACGTCGCCGTCGACGCCGAGGAAGGACTCGTCGATCGAGTACACCTCCTGCCAGGCGGAGTAGCGGCCCAGCAGCTCCATGACGCGCGCGGACAGCTCGCCGTACAGCTCGTAGTTGCTCGATCGGGCGATCACCTCCGGGAGGCGACCGGAGCGGATGAGCGGCTCGATCTGGAACCAAGGCGTGCCGTTCTCGATTCCGAGCCTCTTCACCTCGTCGGAGCGCGCGACCACGCAGCCGTCGTTGTTCGAGAGGACGACGACGGGCCGGCCGGCGAGCTTGGGGTCGAACAGCCGCTCGCAGGAGACGTAGAACGAGTTCACGTCGACCAGGGCGATGCGCCGCTCAGAGCGCACGGTGCAGCCGGTGGAGGCAGACGGTGACGACGCCCCACACCTGGAGGTCGCTCAGCTCGGCGACGTGGATCGGCGGGTACTCCGGGTTCTCGGCCCGCAGCACCACTCCCCCGGGGTGCAGCTCGAGGCGCTTGACGGTCAGCTCGCCGTCGAGGATCGCGATGACCACGCTCCCGTGCGTCGGCGTGATCGACCGGTCGACCACGAGCTCGTCGCCGTCGCTGATGCCCGTGCCGACCATGCTCTCGCCCGAGACGCGGACGATGAACGTCGACGTCCTGTCGCGGATCAGGTGGTCGTTGAGGTCGAGGGACCCGTCGAAGTAGTCCTGCGCCGGCGACGGGAATCCCGCCGCCACGGCCTCGCTGGTGACGAGGAAGGTGACGGCGACGGTGTCCGAGGCCGGAGTCGCGATGCGCTCCACGACGGTCACGCCCATGGTCGGCTCCCTCCTCGTCGCATCGAACATGTGTTCGAACGCGTCCGAGTGTAGGTCGGGGGCACCGACATTCGGGAGGCGCTCGGCGCCGTCCTCGATCGCCGGCGGGGACGATCATCGGCGATGCCGCCGGTCGCCGGGAGGAGTGGCGCATCGGCCGACGCGAGCCCAGCCTCCCTGGAGCCTTCTCCGGCACGATCCGACCTCATCCCCTCGGAAGGAGCCCCTCCCATGCGCGCATCCCGTCCTCTTCCCGGCGACCCCTGGCCGTCGCAGATGGTCATCACGGTCGAGGACAACCCCTCGGCGCTGCTCGAGCTCCTCTGGATCCGCGAAGCGTGGGGCTTCACTCCGGCGGTCGACGGGCCTCCGCCGCTCGAGCGGTCCCCGGAGCGGGTCGGGTCGGCGGAGCCCGGCGCCGACGAGCAGCGCGCCTGGCCTCAGCTGTGGCAGGACTGCGTCGAGCATCTGGCGGTCGAGACCGGCCCGCTCCTCCGGCAGCTCTCCAGCACCGCCGACGGATCCCCCGAGCGCGCACGCCTCCTCGACCTCGCGCGCGGCCCCGGCTGGCGGGAGCGCTTCGGCGACGACTCCCTCGGAGCGCCTTTCCGCGCCTGGCACGACGAGCTGCGATCCGCCCGGATGGACGCGCGGGACGTCCCGCTGGACGCCGCCCCCGAGCGGCGCTGCCTCGGCTCCCTCGTCCCCGCCTGGGAGGCCGGACTGAGGACGGTGGTCACCCTCCCCTGCCGCGGCGAGTACACCCGCGCCGTCTCCGGCTCGGTGCTGATCCTGACCGACAGCGACCACCGGGACCCGGACCGCTACGCCGCCGCGCTCCGACGGTTCGCCGACGGCTCTCTGGAGTGACGGGGCACGGATCTCCGGATCGGATGAACGCTCGCGCGCTCCGGACGGTATCCCCCTCCGAGCCGCCGATCTCCGGCGACCGCAAGTCTCGAGGAGTGCACGATGACCAGGAACATCAGAGTCGGTATCGCAGCTGTCGCCGTCGCGGGCGTGATGGCGGTGGCACCCGTGCTCGCCGGTGCGAGCAGCGTCGCTCCCGCCGCGGCGACCAGCGACTCCAGCAGCGCGTCGGACAGGAACCTGATCAACGCGGTCCGCTCCGTGGCGGCGAAGCTGCGGGTCGTCGGACTCTCCGACGGCGGCACGAAGCTCGTGCAGTTCAACCCGACCAAGCCCGGCAAGGTCACGAACCGCGTCGCCGTCACCGGCCTCACCGGCGGCGACACCGCGCTCGTCGGCATCGACTACCGGGTCCAGGACGGCGCCCTCTACGGCGTCGGCGACAACGCGGCGAGCGCCGGCGTCTACTCCATCAACCCGTCCACCGGCGTGGCCACTCAGGTGACCCGTCTCACCGTGGCGCTGAGCGGCACCTCCTTCGGCGTCGACTTCAACCCCGCCGCCAACGCGCTGCGCGTGGTCAGCGACACGGGCCAGAACCTCCGTCAGCCGTTCGCCACCGCGGGCGCCGCGACGGTCGCCGACGGCACGCTCAGCTACGCCGCGCCCGCCGTGGCCACCGGTGTCGCCGGGGCCGCGTACACGAACAACGACCTCGACGCGAACAGCGCGACCACCCTGTTCGTCCTCGACACGGCCCTCGACCAGATCGCGATCCAGTCCCCGGCCAACGCCGGCACCCTGGCGCCGACCGGGAAGCTCGGCCTCGACGCAGCGGGTGCGACCGGCTTCGACATCTACTCCGTCCTCCGCAACGGCAGCTCCATCGGCTCGGTCGGCCTCGCCGCCGTCAACGGGTCGCTCTACGAGATCGGACTGCTGAACGGCACGGCGACTCCGCTCGGCGCCATCGGGGCGAACGTCACGGACATCGCCGTTCCGCTCGTCCAGCGCTGACCCGAAAGGCTCCCGGCGACCGCGCCCCTGCCGACCGACGCTCCCGGTGAGCGCCGGTCGGCAGGACGCCGGTCGGCAGGACGCTCCGGCGGGCCGCCGGGGCCGAGAGCCCTCGTCGGAAAGTTCACTCAGCTATGCATCACCGTTCACCCACCGACGCGGCGATGAGGAGTGAGATGAGCGTGCCCCTTTCCGGGGTCTCACCTCTCAAGGAATCCACGACGTGACACGACTGTTCCGCTCCGCGAACCGCGGACGCTCCGCTCTGGCCCTCTCGGCCGCTGCTCTGGTCTGCGCCGCCGCCCTGGCCGCACCCGGCGCCGCCACTGCCGTCGGTGCCGCCGACCTCTCCGCCACCGGCGGAGCCGCCCGCATCTCCCCGGTCGACGCCGACCTCTCCGACTCGCTGCGCGCAGCGGTGAAGGAGCAGGACGCGAAGAACGTCATCCTCCTCATCGGGGACGGCATGGGCGATTCGGAGATCACCGTCGCTCGCAACTACCAGTACGGAGCGGCCGGCCGCTTCCCCGGGATCGACGCCCTGCCGATCACCGGCCAGTACACGACCTACTCGCTCTACCGCGCGGACGACCCGGCGACGGGCGCCGTCAAGGGCGCCCCGGACTACGTGCCCGACTCCGCCGCCACCGGCAGCGCCTGGGCCACCGGCACCAAGACCTACGACAACGCCATCTCGGTCGACATCGACCAGCAGCGCAAGGACACCCTCCTCGAGATCGCGAAGGCGAACGGCCTGAAGACCGGCAACGTCACCACCGCCGAGATCCAGGACGCCACCCCGGCCGTGCAGGCCGCCCACGTCGACGCCCGCAGCTGCTACGGACCCGACAGCGCGAGCTGCGGCGACGACGCGCTGGAGAACGGCGGACTCGGCTCGATCAGCGAGCAGATCCTCGACACCCGCGCCGACCTGACCCTCGGCGGAGGCTCGGCCAGCTTCGCGCAGGTCGCCCGCGCCGGCGACTGGAGCGGCGAGCCGCTGTTCCAGCAGGCCGCGGAGCGCGGCTTCCAGGTGCTCGGGGACGCCACGACTGCCGCCACCGCCGCGCAGCTCGACGCGCTGACCGTCGCCGACCAGGACGCGCCCGTGCTCGGACTGTTCAACTCCGGCAACCTGCCCGTCCGCTACGCGCCCACCCCGGCGACGGTCGGCGGAGCGGACGCCGCCCCGCAGACCTGCGTCGCGAACCCCGACCGTCCGGCCGAGCAGCCGACGCTCCGCTCCATGACCGAGAAGGCGATCGACCTCCTCGACACCGGCGACAAGGGCTTCTTCCTCCAGGTCGAGGGCGCGAGCATCGACAAGCAGGACCACGCCGCGAACGCGTGCGGCCAGATCGGCGAGACCGTCGACCTCGACGAGGCCGTCCAGGCCGCGCTCGCGTTCGCCGAGGCGGACGGGAACACCCTCGTCATCGTCACCGCCGACCACGCCCACTCCAGCCAGATCGTCGACTCCACCCCGCCGACCTCGCTCAGCACCGCGCTGAAGACCGCCGACGGCAGCACCATGAAGGTGTCGTACGGCACCGCCGCCGAGGGCGGATCGCAGCAGCACACCGGAACGCAGCTGCGCATCGCCGCCTACGGGCCGGGCGCGGCGAACGTCGCCGGGCTCACCGACCAGACCGACACGTTCTTCACCATCACGAACGCGCTCGGAGTGGACCGCGACATCCGCTCGATGAGCTTCGGAGCCACCGCCGAGCTCTCCGGCTCGTCGTTCGCCCCCGGAGCCGACGTCACCCTCACCGCGAAGGGCTTCAACGGGGACACGCAGCTGATCGGCTCCGCGCCCCTCTTCACGGACCGCACCGCGACCCGCGACCTCGCCGGCGGCGGCCTCACCGTCACGGCGAAGGCGCCCACCACGCCCGGCGACTACAGCGTCACGGTGACCGGCGACCAGACCGGCAAGGCGATCACCCTGCCGTTCACCGTCACCGAGCGCCCGAAGTCGAGCACCCCCATCACCGACAAGGTCAAGGACCTCGGCGGGAAGCTGATCGACAAGATCCGCCAGCACTGAGCACTCGTCGGCCCGGCTCCTCTGGAGGAGCGCGGGCCGACGGAGTCGCGGGAAGGGCCGTCCCTCGGGGCGGCCCTTCCTCGCGTCCGGGGGGATCGGCACGACCGAGCGGGCCGGGTGAGCCCGCCGTTCGATCAGGACGCGTCGGCTCCCGGCGACTCGCGACGCGGCACGGCCCCCGCGCGATGCACGATCGAGCGGATCAGCGCTTCGAGCAGGAGCGACGCCCCGGCGAGCGCCACCGAGGCGGCGACGACCGACTCCGTCCAGGGCGTGGTGTCGTACGACTGGTAGCCGACGAGCGCGGGAGCGATCGCGAACGTCGCGACGAGGTAGCCGGGCAGCGTCGATCCGATCAGGAGGACGAAGGACGCGGCGCGGAGGGGCGACGTCCTCGCCACGAGGACCGCGAGGACGAGCAGGCCGGCGGGTGCGGCCAGACCCAGCAGGACCGCCGGGAGCATCGCCTGCAGGATCGTCGGTGCTCCGAGGATCCCTGACAGGACCGCGTGCAGGCCGAGGCAGCCGAACGCCGCGGCGACCACGGTCCGCAGCACCGCGACCGAGCGCCGCCGTCCTGGACCGACCGCGGCGAGGACGGCGAGAGCGACGAGGAGGTGCCCGATCCCGAGCAGCTGCGCTGCCGATCCGACGTTCTCCCACGGATCGGAGGGCCACGAGTAGTCGTACCGGTGGTCCTCGATCGCCTGCTCGCCCAGGATCGGCCCGGCGACGGCCCAGCGCTGGGCGGCTGCGAGCTGCTGCAGCCCGGCCGAGGCGAGCATCAGGGCGCCGGCCGCGAGGATCCGGCTCGAGCTCCGCTCTCGGGCTCCGGGACGTCCTGACTCCGCTGCTGTCATGCGGCCACGGTAGGGGCCGGGCCGTCCGGCACGGGTGGCCGGGAGGAGAACGTCTCGCCGCGATCGGTCCGCGCGAGACGCCTGCGCGCGATCCGTCGGGACCGGCCCCGGGCACCGGTGGGGGATGCTCCGCGGGGGACGAGACGAGGCCACCGCATCCTCCGCGCACCGGCCCCTGCCCTGTTGCGGACATGTCCGCTAGAGGCTGTTGTCGGCGGTGGGACCGGGTGCCACTGTTCGGAGACGGCCGCCCACGGTCGACCCGATCGAAGGCTCCAGCATGCGCTCTCCCTCCGCCTCCCGCCCGACCGACCCGGACGCCGGTACGGCCCGCTCGACCCCTGAGCGGAGGACGAGGCCTCGGCCGGCGCTCGGCCTGCTCGCGCTGACGGCGACCGTCGCGCTCCTCCTCGGGACCACGGCTCCCCTGTCCGCGGTCGCCGCGGCTCCCGCTGCGACCGGTGTCGTCGGCTGGGGTGACGACTCCAGCGGGCAGGTCACTGCGCCGGCTGGGCTCACCGACGCGACGGCGATCGCCGCGGGCGGCTCCCACAGCCTCGCCCTGCGCAGCGACGGCACCGTCGCCGCCTGGGGCGAGGACAGCAGCGGGCAGGCCACCGTGCCGACCGGTCTGGACGACGTCGTCGCCGTCGACGCCGGCGTGAACCACAGCCTCGCCCTGCGGAGAGACGGGACCGTCACCGCCTGGGGCGACGACGGCGACGGGCAGGCCACAGTGCCGGACGGGCTCGCCGACGTCACCGCCATCGCTGCCGGCGGCTACCACAACCTCGCCCTGCACGGCGACGGGACCGTCACCGCCTGGGGATACGACTTCTACGGCCAGGCGACCGTGCCGGACGGGCTCAGCGGAGTCGTCGCCATCGCCGCCGGCCGATTCCACGACCTCGCGCTGCACCGCGATGGCACCGTCACCGCCTGGGGATACGACGCCTTCGGGCAGACCGACGTGCCCCCGGGACTCACCGGCGTCACCGCCGTCTCCGCCGGAGCCTCCCACAGCCTCGCGCTGCGCTCGGACGGGACCGTCGTCGCCTGGGGCAGCGACAGCGACGGCCAGTCCGATGTCCCCGACGGCCTCGCGGACGTCACCGCCGTCGCCGCCGGCGGGTACCACAGCCTCGCTGTGCGCCGCGACGGCACCGTCACCGCCTGGGGCTACGACGGCTTCGGCGAGGCCTCCGTGCCGACGGGACTCACCGGCGCCACCGCCGTGTCCGGCGGCAGCTTCCACAGCCTCGCCCTCGGCGCTCGGCCCGTCTTCACGGCCGACGCCCCTCCGGCGACGGCGCCTCTCGGAGCGCCCTTCTCCTACACCTTCGCCACCGGCGGCGCGTCGACGTTCGAGCTCGCCTCCGGGTCCCTCCCGGCCGGCCTGACCCTCACCTCCGCGGGCGTCCTCTCCGGCACCCCGACCGTCGAGGGAGCGTCCTCCTTCACCGTGTCCGCCCGCACCACCTTCGGCACCACCACCGGCACGCCCCACACCCTCGCCGTTGGACCGGCGGCGACCGCTCCGACCCTCTCGGGGACGGCCGCGGCCGGCGTGGTCGGCTCCGCCTACGACTTCACGTACACGGCGACCGGATCCCCGGCGCCGGTCGTCACCGTCGCGTCGGGCACTCTGCCTCCTGGGCTCGCCCTCGACGGCTCGGGGCGCCTCACCGGTACTCCGACCACCGCGGGGACGTACGGCTTCACCCTCCGCGCGGTGAACCCGGCGGGCACCGTCGAGGCGGCGAGCACGCTGACCGTCTCTCCGCAGAAGGCGACCACGAGGGCCGACCTGCGCGTCGACGTCTCCGCTCCGACCACCGCGGTGAAGGGGAGGACGTTCACGTACACGCTCATCACGAAGAACGCCGGACCCTCCGCGTCGACGTCCGTCTACTCGAAGGTGATCCTCCCCCCGACCGTGCAGTTCGAGTCCGCCACGGGCTCGTACAGCCGCATCGGGAGCATCGTGATCTTCCCGCGCTCGAGTCTCGCGAACGGGCAGACCGTCACCGAGAGGATCACCGTCACGGCCACGCGCACCGGCACCGCGACCGCCTTCGCCGCCGCGTTCTCGGTCAGGACACCGGACCCGTCGATGCGCAGCAACGCCGACAACGCCGCGACGACCGTCCGCTGACCGCGGGCGCAGGAGGACAGCGGGCGGGCCTCCGGGATCGCCCGACGTCTTGATCCGCGAGGTACGGATGCACCCGGAATCCCCGTTCACCGGCGCCCGACCCGCGGAGGGGGCGGCTAGAGCACGTCCGCGATCGCGGCGAACGTCCTGTCCGGGTCCTCGAGCTGCATGTCGTGGTGCACGCCCGGGAGCCGGCGCACCTGCCAGCCCCGCTGCTCGAGCCGCGCGGCCAGGGCGTCCGGCAGCACCGCCGGCGACTGGTCGGAGAGCACGACCGTCGACGGGACCGTCGGCGCCTCGACCGGGACCGGGTGGAAGGCGACGTCCCGGAACACGCCGACGGCCATCCGCGCGTCGAACCGCTTCTTCGCGTCGTCGAGGAGCGCGCGGGTCTCGGGGCTGTAGGCGGCGCGGACCGCGGCGCCCGCCCGCGCCTGTCCGAGCTGAGCGAGGCCGAGCGACAGGAGCGGCACCGCCCAGAACAGCCGTCCGGCGAGGCCGCTCGTCGGCAGCGACAGGGCGAACCCGGGATCGAGGTAGACGGCCCGGCCGGGCGCGAGTGCGGCGACGGCGCGCTGCAGCACCGCGCCGCCGAGCGAGTGGCCGACCACGCTGTCGAGCCCCGCCGGCAGCGACTCGACCAGATCAGCGGCCATGTCGTCGATCCGGTACGACTCCGCCCGCGGGCTCGCGCCGTGCCCACGCAGATCGACGGCCGTGACCGTGTAGCGGCCGGTCGCGACGAGCCGCTCGACGAACGGCCCCCAGGTCGTCGCCGACGCGCCGAGACCGTGCACCAGCCCGACGTGTCGTGGTCCGGATCCGGTGGTGAGGGTCTGCAGGCGCATCCCCTGATCCTGCCGGAGACGGCGCCTGAGGCGGAGGCGCCGGGCGGATGCGGAGCCTGCTGCTGCACCCTCTGCGTCGACGATCGCGCCACATCTCCTGCCATCGAGGTGTGCGCTCTTGACTCCGCCGATGAGCGCTGGGAGGTTCTCCGGATGCGGTGGCACTCCGCCGTCCGCCCGAGCAGCCGGCCGAAGAGAGGACCTCCATGACAGCGACGAGCAGAGCCACGGGAACGGTCGGCCGGACCGCCGTCGTCTTCGGGGCGGCGGGTCTCGTCGTCGGGGCCGTCGTCGGCGGAGCCGCCGTCTTCGGAGCGGGGCTCCTCCTCGACGACTCGAGATCGAGGATCACGATCCGGGACGTCACCCGCGCGGAGCTGGACGGACTCGAGCGCGCTGCCGCTCCGAGCAGGGAGGCCTGCGGAGATCGTCGTGGGTGCGTGGAGGGCGTCGACGGGCCCGGGGCGTCGATCCACCGCTACCACTCCCTCGATCTCGCGCGGCAGGCGACGGTGTACAACACGAGGGACGTCTACCGGTCGGACCGGCTCGTCGTCGAGTTCGAACCGGATCTGGGCCCCGATGAGCGGCACGACCTGATCCAGGTGATCGAAGGGACCTGGACCGGGAGCAGCGACTGACGGGCGTGAAGCGAGCCGCACGGACGGCGTCGACGAGCGACCGGAGGGCGGGGCCCTCGACTACTCGCTCAGCGCCGATCCTCCCCCGGAATGCCCACCGGACAGGGGCCTCCGCAGGGGGTCCGCTCGGGTGCGGTCCGGGCCTACGCTCGCCCCATGCACCTCCGCACGGTCGCGATCAGGCCCGGCACCGCCGCCCTCGCGCCGGTCGGCGCGCCGCCTCGGACCGCGCTGGACGACGTGCTCGCCCACCTGATCGCGGCGCTGGCGATCGGATCCGGCCTGCTGCTCGTCCCGGCGGGCGTCGGCGGAGTGCCGCTCCTCGCCACCGGATCGACCGGAGCGAGCGCCTTCGAGGCGTGGGCGCTGATCCGGACGACGGTGGCCCTGCAGATCGGCATCGCCGTGCTCGCGATCGGTCTCGGCGCCGTGGCGCGGACGCGCGGACCCGCGGGAACCCGGGCGGAGCGCTGGTGCGTGGTCGCCGCGGTGAGCGCCGCGATCGGCGTGGTCCTGCTGGTCGTGCCGCCGGCCTGAGGAGCCTCCGGAGAGCGACGACCACCGGCCCGTCAGAATCGCCGCGCCCGGCCGTGACCGAACCGTCACCTCGCGCCGCGCGGCGTGATCGGATCGTTGCAGGATCCGGCACCGGCTGAGGTTCCGCATAGGACACACTCGGCCACAGGGGGCGATCGTCCCCCGCTCATGGGGAAGCCGACCGCGATCAGCGGCTCGGAGAAAGCAGGAATCGTGCGTTCTGCGCGACGACGCCACGGCGTCACCATCATCACCACTGCGGCACTGCTGGGGGCGCTCGCGTTCCCGTCCGTCGCCCTGGCCACCGAGGTCGTCCCTGACGCCGCCTCGAGCCCCGCACCGGCCGAGCCGGCTCCCACCGCGGAGCCGACCGCGACTCCGGAGCCCACGGCGACGCCGCAGCCGGCCTCGACTCCGGCGCCCACTCCGGCTCCGACCACCGCGCCCGTCGAGAGCGCGCAGTCGCCCCTGGCGATCGCCCTCGACCGCACCACCTACGAAGCGGGCTCGGCGTTCTCCGCGATCCCCTCGGCGGAGGGCTGGGCCGGCGGCCTGGACGTGTCCGGGACCGGTTTCCAGCCCGGCACCGTCGCCGTCGTCGTGCTCCGCGACGGCGCCTCGGAGGAGGCCGTCACCACCAGCGTGATCACCGCCTCCGGCGAGCTCCGCCTCCAGGACTGGCTCCCCACCGACGCGGACGGCGTCGCGGTGGACCCCCACCTCCCGCTCCCCGGCGAGACGATCTCCGTCGTCGCGGAGGGACTCGACGCCTCGGGCGCCCGTGTCGCCTCCGATGCCGTCGAGCTGACCGTGACGCAGCCCGACACGAGCGTCGTCTTCCAGAACCGGGAGGACGGCGGGGTGCTCCCGGCCGGTGCGGACATCCAGGTCGGAGAGTTCCGGATCTACGGCGTCGTCGCCTCGTTCCGCGGATTCGACCGCGGCGAGGACGTGTCCGTCACGCTCACCGCGCCCGACGGCAGCACCTCCGCCCTCGTGCCCCCCGCGCCGACCCCGCTCTCGGGCGAGGCCTTCGTCCTGCTCGACGCCGACACCATGGCGGACCAGCTGGGCACCTTCTCCGTCACCGCCACGGGAGAGACCAGCGGACGCTCCGTGACGTCGTCGCTGGAGCAGGTCCCCTCGCGCACCGCGATCCGGATCTGGCCCCAGGGGGCTTCGCCCGAGCCCGCCCCGGCGGACGGACAGCCCACCAGCGGTGGCGCTCTCCTCGGCTTCGGCGCGGACGAGACCGTCTCGATCGGCGTCTTCTCGACCTCGGGTGCGCGCCAGACGCTCACGGGCGGCGGCTCGAGCCTCGAGGTCGGCGTCGACGGGCTCGGCTGGAGCCTGATCTCCCTCGGCGAGTACCCTCTGCAGGACCCGGCGAGCGAGATCTACTGCGTCATCGCCCGCGGCACGTCGAGCGGTCTCGTGGCGAGCACCTCCTACGACTACACGCTGACGGAGGAGGACCCGATCGCCGGAGAGGCCGACTGCTCCGCCGCGGTCGCCGCCGTCACGGCGCACCCTGCCGGCGCCGGGCCCGCAGTGCACCCGGCCGGCTCCGGACCCGCGGCGCAGACGGGCGGCCACCGCCCCGTCCTCGCCTCGACCGGCGTCTCGACGACCGCGCCGCTCGCCCTGGCCGCCTTCGGCATCCTCGGCGGTCTCGCCCTGACGGTGCTCCGCCGCCGCCGCGCGTAGACGGCCGCGCACCGCGCACGACGAAGGCGCCCGGGCACACCGCCCGGGCGCCTTCGTCGTCGCGAGACCTGTCGGGTCAGTCGGACGGCACCGCGCAGGTCTCCTCCGCCGCGGTCTGACCCGGAGCGTCGACGGCGACGGGAGCGGGATCCGTCGGAGCCGCGCCGCCCTCCGCGGGCGTCTCCGCCGCGGGCGCCTCCTCCGCCGGAGCGTCGGACGCGAGGGTCACCGGCTGGTCGTTGAGGACGCGGCTCATGAGCTCGGCGCCGACCTCGGCGTTCGGCACGACCTTGCCCGGGTAGTCCGGGTCGTCGAGCGCCGGGTACTGCACGAACACCATCTTCGAGAGGTCGACGTCCTTCAGCGCGAGGGCGAGCGAGATCATCGTCGCCGGGCTCGTGAGCGACGTCGACAGGTGCACGTTCGACGAAGTCGCCTGCGCGAGTCCGTAGAGGGCGGGGATGTTCGAGAGGGTGTCGGCCGAGCGGACGGTGCGCATCAGGGAGGCCAGGTACTGCTGCTGCGACGAGATGCGGCTGAGGTCGCTCTGGTCGCCGACGCCGTGGCGGCTGCGGAGGAACGAGAGGGCCATCGACCCGGAGACGGTGGAGGTGCCGGCGGGCAGGTCCAGGCCCGAGTCGGTGTCGAGGATCGGACCGGTGAGGCAGATCGGGACCCCGCCGACGGCGTTGCTCATCTCGATGACGCCGTTGAAGGACACCCAGCCGGCGTAGGGCACCGTCAGGCCGGTGAACTGCTGCAGGGTGTCGTTGACGCAGGCGAGCCCGCCGTACTGGAACGCGGAGTTGAGCGGGACGCCGGCGGCCGCCTCGGTGACGACGCCCGTCTCGGGGTCGGTGCACGCGGGACGGTCCAGGATCAGGTCGCGCGGGAAGCTGATCACCGTCGCGCTGCGGTGGTCGGCCGAGACGTGGAGCAGGATGTTGACGTCGTTGAGCGTGTCGTCGCGGACGCCGAAGGAGTCGCCCTGCGTGGCGTCGTTGTCGGTGCCGACCACCAGGACGTCGAAGCCGCCCTCGACCGCGCCCATCTGCACGTTCCCGGCGGTGGGAGGAGCGACGCCGAGGTCGACCGCGTTGTCGGCGACGTTCCGGCTGATGCTCACCGTCGCGATCGCCACGAGCGAGGTGGCGCTGACAGCGAGGACGCCGACCACCGCCGCGATCCCGACCACCACTGTCCGCACCCCGGACCGCCGCCGGAGCCGCCCGTGCCGCACCGCGCGCTCGTGAACCCTCATGCGCTCCCACCCCTCGCCCCGCCCGCCCGTTCGCGGACGCAGTCGCTCGCCAGTGTAGGCAGGCCCCCTCCGATGCGGCGCGGAACGGCCCTGCTACCGTCGTGCGCGCATCGAGGAGCGGAGGAGGAGCCGTGGAACGCCGAGTCGTCGATCCCGTCACGCAGATCGAGTGGATCGTCCCGCCGTTCGCGACCGAGGAGGACACCCTCGCCCGCGCGCGGGCCGATCGGGAGGGGCGGCTCGCCGACCTCCGCCTGTACCCGGACCACTGCGCGGAGTATCCGCTCTGGGCGGTCGACGGCCCGATCGACGATCCGGGTGCGATCGGCGTCCCGGAGGCCCTGCACGGACCGCTGCTCCGCTGGCAGGAGCTCTGGGCGTCCGGATGCGACGTGTTCGAGGGCTGGAGGAGCGCCGAGGCGGAGGAGCGCTGGCTCGCCCTCGGCCGGGAGTTGCACACCGAGCTCGAGGCCGCCCTCTGGCTGACGACCCGGGTGCTCGCCTGCTTCTGAGGACTGCTGCTCGGACATCCGCGGGAAAGCCGGCGCAACCCGTCCCCGGACCGGCCCCTGCGTGCCTACCCTGGACGGTGCGCTCTCCTCGTCTTCTGCAGCAGGTCGTCGGCAAGCTCGGCGGGCAGCGGCCCGCGGCCCCGGTGAGCCGTCGGGCGCAGCGCGCGCTCCTCGCCGAGCAGACGGTCCGCGGAGTGCTCGAGCTGGCCGTGCGGCTGGGCGAGACGCTGCTCTCGCTGGGGTCCGCGGCCGCCGAGGTGACCGAGACGATCCAGCGGGTGTGCCGCGCGTACGGCATCGAGTGCCAGGTCGACCTCACCTTCACGTCGATCCTGGTCGTGCACGACGGAGGCGACGACTCCCCCAGCGTGAGCGTGCTGCGCGTCGTCCCCTCCCGCAGCGCCGACTACGAGCGGCTCGCCCGCGTGACGGCGCTCGTCACCGCCATCACCGAGGGCTCGCCGGAGGTGCGGGTCGCCGACGCCGTCGATTCCGCCGAGGCCCGCGAGGAGGCCCGGCACCAGTTCGAGGCCGCGCACGACCGGCTCGACGCGATCCTCGTCCAGCCGCACCGCTACCGCCGCGGAGTCGTCACCCTCACGCTCGCGCTGATGGCCGCGGGCGTCGCGCTCCTGCTCGGGGGCGGACCCCTCGTCGTGCTCCTCGCCGCCGCGACGGCCGCCGCGATCGACCTGGTCAACCAGCTGCTCGCCCGCTGGGGCCTGCCCGCCTTCTTCCAGCAGATCGCGGGCGCCGCGCTGGCGACCGGAGTGGCGGTGGTGCTGCTCGCGGTCGTGCCGCGGCTGCCCGTGGAGCTGGCGGTACTGCCGCCCGCGCTCGTCGTCGCGTCGGGGGTGGTCGTGCTCCTCGCCGGGCTCTCGTTCGTGGGAGCGGCGGACGACGCGATCAACGGGTTCCCGATCACCGCGGGCGGCCGGCTGCTCGAGGTCGGGCTGCTGACGCTGGGCATCGTCGTCGGCATCGCCGTGGTGCTCGACGGCGCGCGCTCGCTCGGGGTCGAGCTGGTGCTGGTCGACTCCTACGCCCGCCCCTGGCCGGCGGCCGTGCAGGTGCTCGGCGCCGGGGTCGCGGCCGGCGCCTGGGCGCTCTCGTCGCACACCCCGCCGCGGCCCGCGCTCATCGCCGCCCTCACCGGAGCCGGCGCGTTCCTTGTCTCCGACTCGCTGACCACCTCGGGCTTCGCGCCGCTCATGGCCAACGCCCTCCCGGCGCTGGCGATCGGCCTGCTCGGCGAGATGCTGGCCGAGCGGATGCGGGTGCCCACCGTGGTGACGACCGCGTGCGCGATCGTCCCCCTCCTGCCCGGCCTCACCCTCTACCGCGGCGTCCTCGGCCTCACCTCGAACGCCGGCCCGAGCGCCGGGATCGAGCTCCTGCTCCAGGCGGGCATGATCGCGCTGGGCCTCGCCGGCGGAGTCACGCTCGGCCGGATCGCCTACCGCCGCCTGCGCACCCCGATCGTGCGGGCGGTGGCGCCGGTCCGCGCCCGGACCCGCCGGGACCGCGGGATCGAGCAGGCCCTCGCCGCCGACGTCCTCTACCCCGACGGCGCCGAGGCCGGGCAGGCGGACACCGCGCAGGTCGTCACGGCGCCGGGCGGCGGATCCGGCCTCACGGCGTCCGACCCGTCGGCGCCGGCCGCGGTCGACCCCGCACCGCTGCCCGACGAGCCGGCGCCGGCCGCCGAGGAGCCGTTCACCCGCACCGGGATCGTCCCGATCGTCAGCACGATCGGCGTGACGGAGCCGGTGCCGATCGTCACCGAGGAGGATCCGGCCGACCGGGGCTGACGACAGGGCCTGCTCCCGCGGTCGGCTCCTCGCCGCAGAGGGAGCCGCCCCGCCGGTCAGCCCGCGTCGCCCCGCACGACCGCGGTCCGGCGGGTGTCGATGACGATCACCGAGCCGAGCACGATCAGGGCGAGCGACACCGAGGCGAGCGTGTCGGTCAGCCAGTGGTAGCCGAGGTAGAGCCGGGCGACGATCTGGCCGGCGATCATCCCGAGCGAGAGCGCGAAGCCCCCGATCATCCAGCTCCGGGAGGAGCGGCGGGAGGCGAGGAGGAACGTGGTGATCAGGAAGAAGTCGCTCACGCCGGTGACGTGGCCGGAGGGGAACGAGAACGTGACGTCGGGCCCGAGCAGCATGTACTCAACCGGCGGGCGCATCCGCATCACGAGGTGAGCGGCCAGCTGCACGCTGAGCATCCCGACGAGCATGCCGCCGGCCAGGAGGATCGGCCGCCAGAGGTGCCGCGCGAGGACGAACCAGAGCACGAGCACCGCCAGGATGATGACCGGCAGGTAGACCGGCCCGAAGACGGTGGCGAGCGCGTCCATCACGACCGTGCCCTCGGCGGAGCGCTTCTCGCGGAACCACTCGGCGACGACCGGATCGAGGACGGTGAGGCCGGTGCCGCTCGCGACCTGCGCGGTGAAGGCCGCGAAGAGGACGACGCCGACGCCGATGAGGCCGAAGCCGGCCCGGTCGAGGCCGCGGCGCGCCTCCGGGGCCATCACGCGCTCCTCCACGAGGAACCGCTGGTGGAAGCGGGCGCGGCGCGAGAGGGCGGGGGTGCTCATCCGCTCACCCTAGGGCTGCGGAGGCGCCGCCGACCGGGCCGTTCGCTCAGCGTCCTGCCGCGTAGTGCGTCTGGATCTGCTCCGGCGTGAGGACCGTCGAGTACACCGCGGCGTAGCGCAGGCTCCCGCCGAAGTACGAGGAGCCGACGTTCGGCCACTGGCCGCCCAGGCTGTCGTATCCGATCTTCCAGGTGCCCGTCGTGTTCTCGGCCGTGCGGTACGTGCTGTTCGAGGCGACCTTCACGCCGTCGACCCAGAGCGCGATGCCCGCCGTCGGCGAGAGCGTGGAGACGACGTGGTGCCAGAGCCCGTCGTTGACGGCTCGGGTGCTCGTGATGGTCTGCGCGGCGCCGTTGTAGACGCCGAAGACGAGCTTGCCGTCGGCACCGATGTAGGTGTGGCGGTCGTACTGGCCGCCGGGAGCGGTGGCTCCCGCGCTGAAGCTGAAGAGCTTGCCGCCCGCGTTCGTGGTCTTGAACCAGATCTCGGTGCTGAAGGTGCCGGGGTTCCTGATCTCCAGCGGCGTGCTCAGGTACTGGTTGGTGCCGTTCGGCGTCCAGGAGCCGCCCGCGTCGCGCGGGCAGGCCTTGGGCGTCGCGGCGGAGCTGACCATCGCGGTCGGGAAGATGCTGGTGGAGCGGTAGGTGCCCGGGTACTGGCCGGAGTCCGTGTCGGGCGCGGTCGTCGATCCGCTCGGCTGCGCGAGCGTGTAGGCGAAGAGCGCGGCCCCGCGGTCGGCGGCGAGGGCGCCGTCGCAGGTGAAGAACGCGGCGGCGCTGCCGACCGTGTTGGTCGAGTTCAGGATCGAGGCGGTGTACGCGCCGGAGGTGGCAGGGGCGGTGAGCAGCACGGCGGCCAGGGCGGCGGCGGCGAGGGCGGCGACGGCAGACCTCGGGCGGGCGAGGAGGGTGCGCAGCCGCGCGGCCGGCGAGGCGGCGGAGAGGCGGTGCCGGCTCATGCCGTCTCCTCCTCGCGGGCGGCGCGGCGGCCGCGCTCGGCGGTCCGCTCCGGCTCGCCGGGGAGGCCGACGAAGACCGTGTAGAGCACCGGGATCGCGCAGAGCAGGACGAAGAGGACCCAGCCCCAGAACGGCAGGTGCAGAGCGGAGGAGAGGGCGTAGGCGTCTCCGTCGTGCGCCGGGATCTGCAGGCGGCCGACCTGTCCGGAGACCAGGTCGACGGGGTCGGCGCCCTCGGCGCTCACGCGGATGGGGAGGACGCCCGTCGAGACGAGCGTGGCGTTCGTCGTGCCGCTGTCGGCCGTGGCCTCGAGGACGACGATGCCGACCAGCGGGCGGAGCACGAAGACGGTGACGGACGCGACGAGCGAGAGGCCGAGGATCCGCATCGACGCCCGCTGGGTGGGCGAGGCGATGAAGCGGGTGAGCAGCTGCACGAGGACGGCGCCGATGATCAGCAGCGGCAGGCCGCGCACGAGCCAGCCGAGCACCGGCAGCGCCGTGGTGACGACTCCGATGAGCTGGTCCTGGCCGGTGGCCCACGGATCGACGGCACCGTTGATGTCGCCCTGGGTGCGGAGCGTGCCGTCGTCCGCGATCTCGACGACCCGGTGGGTGTAGGTCTCGTCGGGCGTGGTGGTGGGGTGGAAGCTGACCGCGTCGCCGACCCGGACGTCCTCGAGGGCCGTCGGCTCGGTGAGGACGAGGGTGCCGACGGGGGCGGCCGTACCCATGGAGGGCGTCTGCACGATGAACCAGCGTCCGCCGGACGCGTGGAACAGGAGCGCCGCCGCGACCAGGACGGCCAGCAGAGCGGTCGTCGTCCAGATGAGGGCGGTGCGGAGGAGGGACCGGCGGGGGCGCTCCTGTTCCACGCGTCCGGCGGACGCTGGTTCATCGTGCAGACGCCCTCCATGGG